>CAYURX010000090.1:0-11790 GCA_964447245.1 uncultured Coprococcus sp.
CAGGGCAACAGCCAGAAATAAAAATCTTATTTATGACTTACGACACCCAAATCAAGATTATGAAATCAATAACCTGCCACTAAAATGGCCAATCACGGATTATGAGTATTTAAGATACTATAAGTGTTTGGAAATGCATGGTTTTACAGAGAGAATCAGGGAATTGTATTGGCTTAACAAATCTGAAAATCCGAAAGTGACAATTAAACAAATTTATGAAGCAAATGCTCAACTGCACGATATTTAAATAATTGCATCAATTTCTTTCCATAACTCATCTTCTGCCAAAACTCTGCCATTTTCCATATCATCTATCGCTTCATCCAACACAGAAAAAATCCGTTCCATCTTCTTATCCAGAGAAGCATCCGCCATTTTCATGGTCTGTACGGTTCCCATACAATCACCCCTTAATGATTCAATTTTGCACCTGCATTTTATATTCCGCCAAATCTTTTTCCCACTGAGCGTAGGCCGCCTCCGTCCTGTGATCACTGAGCGTATAATGCGCCTGAAGATAGTCTCCCAGCCAGGCCGATATCTTGCAGGCGCCGCTGTGATTGAGATGGTTGCCGCCGTCGCGGGTGTCTGTCTCCCAGTTAAGGCCCGTCTCCTCCAAAAGGATGTTCATATCGACAAAAGGAACTTCCTGGCTGTCCGCATAAGCCGCCACCGCATCATGCCTTGCCTGGTTCCATGAGTTGGCTGAAGGCATTTCCGCCAAAAGCACCTGAATATGATTTTCCCTGCAGATGGCAATAAATTCATCCAGATAATATTCGGTCAGCTGATCGATCTCCGCATTTTTCTTTGTATCCTTCATATAATCGCCGCCCGTATAGGGCATGACATCATTAGAATGATAATAACCCTTGGCCGGATCGTGCCACACTCTCTTTTCCCCGTCAATCAGCTCCTGCAGATCCAGATCCTTCCAACGGTTATGATGTTCAAGCACAGGAAATACATACCGAGCGGCAGTTTTGATTGCGGAAGACAAATGCACGCTCAAAGACTCCTGAAACAGTGAATCCACCTCCAAAATAACGACTTTCGGTTTTTGACAGGTCAGCACTTCCTTTAACAGATAGACCGCCTGATTCACTTCCTGCTTGATTTCCCCGCAGGCAAAAGCGCTGATGCCATGCTGCTCCCATATTTCCATCGGAGAAAAGGCACTGTAAAGATCACTGTTGCCGATGGCAACCACATCCAGCGAATTAACCGTCTCTCCATAAAATCCTCTTGAACGGTAATCATGTATGTCATCGCTCCCGGCGCCTGCTTTCGGCACAAATACCCACGACAATGCCCGCAGTATCAGAAATAACAGCAGCAAAAAAGCGACTGTCCGCAAAATAAGCCTGCCTTTGATATTTTTTCGCATCTCATCCAACCTCATCTCATACATTCACATTTCACACTAGCACCTGCATCCATCAGGTATTACATACATTCAATATTGCATCCATTAGAAATTTGCATAAATAGGATCAACCGGCGCATACCCGCTGCCATAGGCGCCAAAGATAATGATGATCACAATCGCCGCAATATAAAAACTCCATCGCAGCGGCAGCGCCAGTCCGGACGCTTTCTCCCGAATCTTCCAGCCCTTTTCCTGCAGCAGTCCGGCCACCAGCAAAATAACCGTACCTGCTGCCAGTACCGCGAAATCCTGCCAAGCCAGCCCCAGTTCCAGCCAGTACCCCTTTGTTCCGGTAAACATCGAAACAAACATGGCGGCAAAAGCCCGCAGGTCGTTGGCCCTGAATAAAAGCATACCGACATTAACAATTAAAAAAGTCCGGACAACCAAAAATAACTGCCACCAGCGGCCGTCTTTTTTGATGCCTGTCCGCTCATAGAAACGGAAAATCACCGGCTTCATCAGCAGCCCAAGCAGCGTCAATGCATAGTAATACATACCATAAGCCACATATTTCCAGTCGGCGCCATGCCAGAGGCCATTGGCCAGCCATACAAAGAACAGTGCAAAGGCCGTTGGGAGTACCTGACCGAGATAAGCGCCAAGATGCTTTTTCGCCCAGCGTCCGATTTTCATATTCGTCTTTGACAACGTCACCGGAATAAAAATATAATCTTTAAACCAGGCGCCCAGCGTCATATGCCAGCGCCGCCAGAATTCCCCGATGGATCTTGAGAAAAACGGCCGTTCAAAATTGACCGCCAGATCGATCCCAAATAACCCTGCGCTGCCGCGGACAATATCCATACATCCGGAAAAATCCGCATAAATCTGAAGGGTATAGACGAACATAGCCAACACAACCGTGCTGCCGCCATAGGACGAAGCATCATCAAAAACTGCCGAAACAAAGATGGCCGCCCTGTCCGCCAGAACGATTTTCTTGAACATGCCCCAGATGATCAACTGCATACCAAAGGTGATCTTCCGGTAATCCAACCGATGCCCTTCAAAAGCCTGCCCCGCCAACTGCCCGTAGCGGCTGATCGGCCCTTCCACAATATTGGTAAACAGGCTTAAAAATAATGCCAGTCGTCCGATATGATGCTCCGCCGCGCATTGTCCGCGATAAACATCCACCACATATCCAACGGCTGACAACGTATAAAAAGAAATGCCAAGGGGCATGACCAGCGCAAGTGCCGGCAGCGGCTGTCCAAGACTCAGCCCCCCGGCCAGAGCATTGATATTTTCGCTGAAAAAATGATAATATTTTAATAAAGCCAGCAGGCCAACATTGATCAATACCATCACCCAGACAATGCGCTTTTTTCTACGCGTCATCAGTGCCTTTTTTGCTTTTCGTTCTTCCTTTTCAAGGCTTTTCCGGACAGCATCAAAGGCGGCCTGCTCCCTCTCCATCGCCAGTCCTCCGGCATACACCGACAGCGTCGTCAACAGAAGAAAAACCAGCAGCCGCCCTGACGACAGATAATAAAATAAATAACTGCCGCCAAGCAGCGCCATCCAGCGCCTTTTAACAGGCAGCACATAATAAATACACAGCAGGCCGCCCAGAAATAACGCCAGATAAGAATAAGAAGTATAACTCATTCAGTTTTAATCCTCCTGCAAACGGGTAATCAAATCCCACATTGTCTGAGCCGATTCAAAATTTTCAGGCACAATATCCGTCGGAAGAATATCCACATCAAATTCATCGCAGATTTCCGTGACGATCGTCATCACATCCAGAGAATCCAGCAGCCCGTCCGAAACGAGGCGGACCTCCTTCTCATAATCAACGCCAGCCTTTACCCTATTTAAAATTGCGAATAATTCTTTCATCGTCTAATGTCCCCTTTCCATATCTTCGTAATAAGATTTCAAATATTTCCTGTCAATTTTGCCATTGGCATTTTCAGGCATTTTCTTTACACGAATAAATTTTCCCGGCTGCATATAAACCGGCACTTTCTCCGCCAGTAACTGCCGCATCTCGCCTTCATTCTTCGGCCCGCCCTGATAAAACAGCACCAGACGGTCTGTCTTGTCATCATAGATGCAGACACAGGCTTTCACATCCGCCGCAGAACCGGCGGCCGCCTCCACTTCTCCCAGTTCGATGCGATAACCCATGTGCTTGATCTGAAAATCCTTTCGGCCCAGATACAGCAATTCTCCCTGCTCATTATAACGGACAAGATCACCTGTCCTGTAAATCTTCTCAGGATACCATGGGTTCAATGGGTTCTGCACAAAGACCTGCTCCGTCTTCTCCCAATCGCCATAATAGCCCATGGCCAGAAACGAACCCCGGACACATAATTCCCCGGGTTCCCCATGCGCAGCCGGTTGTCCGTCCTCTTTCAGAATCAGCAGATCACAATTATTGCAGGCTGCGCCAATCGGCAATGTCTCGTCATCCCCAAATTCCCTGTCCACCACATAATAGGCGCAGATATCTGTGACCTCCGTCGGCCCGTACAGGTTGGCATAAAACACATCCGGCATCTTCCGCCGCCAGTAATTCAACTGTTTCACCGGCATGACCTCCCCGGCAAACAGCACTTTTTTCAAATAGGGCAGCGGCACATAGTCCAGCACCTTCCAGTTGGCCACGATGGACAAAGCCGTCGGCACCCAGTAAATCGTATTCACTTTTCGCTCATTCATATATTCCAGCAAACGTACCGGAAAAGCAAAGAGCTTTTTGGGAAGAATCTGAAGTTCGGCCCCTGCGGCCAGCGCTCCATAAATATCCAGCACGGACATGCTGAAGTAAAACGGTGTCTGACTGCCAAATACAGTTGTTTCATTGATATCAAAGGTCTCCCTGACCCATTCGGCATAAGCCATCACGCTGCGGTGACTGACCACGACCCCTTTCGGCATCCCCGTAGAACCGGAAGTAAAAAGTGTATAGACCGGGTCTGTATCAATAGCCCGCCGCCGGACACTTTCAAGGGCTTCTCCATCCACCGGACAAGCCAAAGCATTTTCATATAAAATAATCTCCGGGCAACTGCTGTCTGTATCTCCAAAATCCGACAAACCTTTTCTTACGGCCGCCTCGTGAGCCTGATCTGTTACCACAGCCGCCGGGCTCAGAACCGCAAAAATTTTCCGGATCCGTTCCCAGGGCATTTTCGTATCGATCACTGTATAATAATTGCCGCCATAAACCGAGCCAAGCATAGCTGCCAGGCACTCCGGCGTTTTCTCCATATAAACAGCCACCGGCCGGCGGCTCATCCCCTTTTGCAGCAAATAACTGCCGATTCGCCGGGATGCCCCGGCAAGCATCTGCCATGTCATTTGCGTTTTTTCATCGGCGCAGGCTGTCCGCCCGGCCAGATTTTTTGCTGAACGCTCAAGATATTCCAAAATATTTTTCATTCTCCTGCCTCCCGTCCCTGATGCAATGAAATGCCTTGATTGCTGATATCATAGCATAAAAAAACGCGAAAACAGACTTTGACTAATTATTGTAAGAAAAATTTCCAGGCGTGAAAGAATTATGAAAGAATTATCAGAATTCACAGAATCATAGATTTGATTTTATATTTATGATATGAATTAAACCAGATAGGGATAAAAAATAAGTACAGGCAGGAGAAAATCTGTGCTCCTGCTTGTACTTATTTTTTATCCATGGTATTTATCCTTCTGATTTTTCAATATGCTGCCGGATTTCCGCTTCATGTTCCTGGCAATAGGTATAGCTGTTTCGCATGAAATCCTCAATATTTTGTCTTTCATACATGGCATCCAGTGTATCCAAAATCAGTTTGCCACCCACCACCATATCAAAGAAATAGGGATAGATGCAGCCGCCGTTTTCTCTTGGAAAATAGGGATTGATGGAACTAAGCCGTTCATCCTTCATCACAGACTCGACTACCATTTCGCTCAATATCCATTTGAGAGATGGGCTCTCATATTCGTCGTAACTATCCCCAAATTGCCTGTTCCACACATAAAACCAAACAAAATGCACGATCTCATGGATACCACTTCCGATGGCACCTCTTTCACTATTCAAATAGAAAGTATCATAGCTATGCTCTTTCAGGAAGCGTGGTTCGATGGGATTCATGCTTACATTGCATCGTATATCATTGAATAGATTGGTACAATCTACGCCAAAAGCATCCGACAGGGCTGCGGTGATCTGCGCTTTGCATACTGCCCAATGACGGGTATACAATGCTACCTTTTCGTTTATCGTATCCTCCAGCGTAACGTAAACCGTCCGCATCGTCCGCTCAATGTATTCTTTCCTTTCGGGGAAAGGCAGACTTGTGGCATAGGCTTTATCAAGTTGCGGGTAGAAATGATATAGAGGCTCCGACCAGAAAGCCGATTGATCTTCGGTCTGAAAGGCCATGATTTTCTCAATCATATCATCCATACCGGGGTTGATAAAAGTTATTTCCATCCACTACACCTCCATCTCATACAATGCCGTTGAACAAATGACTGAACCGTTTAATGTCTCTTTATCATGCCTGATGTCTGGCGGCTGTCTGCGCAACTGCACTGTCCATATTGCTCTCGGCAGCCAGCAGCATCATCGGCATACTGTTCCGCCAATTTTCGTCGAAAGTACAGAATTCACATACAATTGCTTCCCCTTCCTTCGCAATTGCTTCCACCAGGACTTCCGGCAAATGCCAGCCTTCGCCTTCAGCCGCAAGCATGGTAACAGCCGCCGACAAAAAATACCGGATAACGCTCTTACCGTGTTCACCATCATGCAGTATTGTATCCAGTTTGCGTATATATTTTTGGAAAGCCGATTCTTCAAAAATAGCAAGGCTGCTGCCATACCATTTTGTCACAATATAATTCCGGCCTTTCTCAAGTTTCAGTTCTGCATACCCATTCTTCTCAATTTTCACTGGTCCCCTCATGCATTTTCCTCCTTGCCTGTGGTCTGTCTCCTGACCCATTTTCCTAATAACGATTATGTACCACTTCCATTGCAGCCGTCAAATCCCTCATTTTAATCTCCCGGCCGTCATCCAAAATTGCTGTTCCTGTTAAATGACCAAATACCTGATGCTGATCGGTCACGATCAGTTTCATATCTATCTTCGCCTTTCGGTCAAGAATCGGTGTAAACACGCCCTCAAACCGCCCATCGCTGGAGGTTATGGTCCATGGCTGCAGATATTCATACTCTCCCTGCTCGTTTTCATGAATCATAAATGTGACTTCTTCCAGTTTATGCGCCTGCCCGTCATAAAAAATAACATTCTCCGACGCCGAACTTCTGTCGCTGAATCCATATCCCAGATTAAATCCAAACATCCGCCCGTCGATCCATGTACTGCACGTTCCCCAACGCCAGATATTATCATAAGTCCACACGCCGCGCCCCCAATCGAGCACCGCCATGTCCCTGGCTCCGTCAAACAGATAGTCCCGTCCGTCAAAATTCACCTTGCCTTTCACCGGCATACAGTTCACCTTCTGATTGTAATAGAAGGCTTTCGGATTCTCTTGCCATGGTGTCGCAATACACATACTGTCCATCTCCGGCTGCTTCATCAGCAAATCGGCCGTCAGCGTCCTGCCATCCTGGAACTGGTGAAAAACACATTGAATCCGGCGGCGCTGCGGCATCACACTGTAACGCAGATGCACACGGCGGTTTCTGAATTCAATCTTTTCCTCAGAAGATGTACTGCCAAGCTTCATCCGCCCCATGGGCATTGGTGTCAATATGGTCTCTGTGTGCTCTGTCTGTGCGACCAGATCAATAAGCGAGACACTGATCAGTCCGGCATAGCCAAGATCCGACAATGTAAAGGCAGCGGCATAATGATCGCTGACTGCCAGATAATAATCCCATTCTTTGATACGAAAAGCAGGGGCCGCAATACGTTGCCGCTCGTACTTCCAGACCGGGGACCTCGCCCAGCCCGGTTCACTGATCTGTCCGTAATCATCCAGCAGATCCTGAACTCTTGTTACTTCATGCTGCATCAAACCCCTCCCATCTCTTCTCATATGCTTTTCATCGCATACACTAAAAACATATCTATTAGTAGTATATCAAATTTACAGCAAAAAAAAATAGCGTTTTTTACATATTTCATAATTTTCTGTCCACACTATGAATGTCAGACCCAAGGCACATGATCCAGGGCTGACAAAAACTATATTTTACGAAAGGAGATCTGAAAATGGAAGCAAATAGTTCTATTAAATGCGGTGTCCGCGAATGCAGACATCATGCCGGCGATGTTGAATACTGTACTTTAAATTCGATCCGTGTCGGCACATGCGAATGCTCTCCTAAAACAAAGGAAGGCACAGACTGTGAATCCTTTGACGTGAAATAATTAGCGGCTGCTCAGCCTTCAATTTCCTGAACATAATTTCTGTCAGTCATCACCACAAAACACGCTTTCGCTCCGTGAAAAACGCAGCGGACACTAAGGTTTTCTGTTCATTTCATTCCAGAAAACCAAGTGCCGGCGTTTTTCAAGGGTTTTGCTTGTGATTGCCTGCAGAAATTATGATATCCAGGTAATTGAGGCTGAGCAGTCCTGATCATGTTCCTCATGTCTGCCTTCTATAATTTCCTAACTATATTTTCCTGTCGCTGAGTCGTCCTGATCATGTTCCGCTGCTCGTTATGCTATTGATCGAATCCGAAATAGCTTAACAGGCCTTCGTAAATGCCTCTGGCGAATTCGGCCTGCATGGTTTCCAGTTTTCTGGCATCGGCTTCGTTGGTGATGTAGGCCAGCTCTACGAGAACTGCCGGCATATTTGTCCGCCGGAGTACATATAGGGACGGATTGACCCGCACGCCGTTATCTCTTGTTCCTGCAATCTCTACGATCGAATCCAGTATATGTTCTGCCAGATAGTAGGACTGGGTATACATCCGGTATACATAGACTTCCGTGCCGTTGATGGCCGGATTGGTATTGGCATTGGTATGAATGCTGACAAAATAATCCGCCGGCCATTCATTGGCCATCCGCACCCGCTCAATCAGACTCGTACTGTTATTGGTGCCAAGCTGCTGCGTTGGTGTGTTTCTTGACAGCCTGACCTCAAAACGGCTGTCGGCCCGCAGCAGATCCGCCAGCATAACGCCAACGGCATACGTGATATCCTGTTCCCTCAGACCAAATCCCTCGGCTCCGGCATTAAAACCACTTGGATTATGCCCCTGATCAATAAATATTTTAATTGCCATGATTTTACTCCCATGAAAGGTTTCTATATTAGTGTATGCAGTCCCGCAATGCAATGGTAACAAAAACCGGTCGTTGAATATCAATAGATTTTATTGACAGGTGCCATCGGCAGTGCTACCCTTTAAGAAGTGGCCCAAAGACCATCAAACAAATGATTCAAAAGCCAAAGGATGTGTACATATGGAAAACTTTATTTTCAGCCTGAATACGACACTGCCCGTTTTTCTTGTGATCGTTTTGGGCTGGTTTCTGATGCAGAAAAAAATGTTCAATGATAATTTTGTTTCTATTATTAATAAATACGTATTCAAAGTCGCACTGCCTGTGCTGCTGTTCAAAGATATCGCCACAACGCCGATCCGCGAGGCCTTTGATCCAAAATTCGTCATTTTCTGCATGGTCGGCACCACGATCATGTTCATGGGGATCTGGGCGCTTACCAGTATTTTCATGAAAGACAAAACCATGGTCGGCGCGTTCACGCAGGCCGCTGCCAGAGGCAGCGCAGCCGTTCTTGGCATTGCTTTTGTCCAGAATATTTATGGCGATTCCGGCATGACGCCACTCATGATCGTTGCGGCTGTTCCGCTCTATAATATTTACTCAGTCATTATACTGACCGTATGCGCCAATGACCAGGATCATACCGATGCGGCTGCCACTATTAAACGGGCATTTTTCAATATTTTGACAAATCCGATTATTCTCGGCATTGCGGCCGGCGTTCCGTTTTCACTGTTGAATATTGAACTGCCGCCTCTTGTTCTAAAAACCGTCACCAGTGTTTCACAGACAGCCACACCAATGGCGCTGCTGGCCGTCGGCGCCGGTTTTGAAGGCCGCAAAGCCATCAAAAAAATCAAGCCGACACTGCTGGCCACTTTCATCAAATTGGTGGCGCTGCCTGCCCTTTTCTTTCCATTTGCCATTGCCATGGGATTTCGCGAGAGCGCATTGGTGGCTATCCTCGTCATGGTCGGTTCACCGACAACGGTCACCTGTTATATCATGGCCAAAAATATGGGGAACGATGATGTCCTTTCATCGAGCATTGTCGTCACCGCCACTTTGCTGTCGTCCATCACGCTGACCTTCTGGATATTCCTGTTAAGAAGCATGGCTTTGATCTGACAGCCTCTTAATTATGATAATTTTTTCCAGCATATTAAACGTTGGCCGTGGGATACTGATATTGTAAACTTAACCGTTCCGGTTACGGCGGCTGTCGTTCTGAACGGTTGTGATTAAACTATGCTTATTTCTCAGGAGGTCGACGATGGAAGAATTATCAGTTTTGGATTTACAGAATCTCCGTCATCTGATTGGCGGCTATGAAACATCTCACAAAAAAATGATGGAATATGCGTCCGGTGCATCCAATCCTCAGATTCAGCAGTTTTTCCAGAAAGCTGCTCAGTCCGCAATGCAGAACAAACAGCAGTTAATGCAGTTCATTCAGTAAGGAGGTAAAGGATATGATCGACGAGAAGACAATGGTTGCAGATACCCTCGCAAGTATTAATGGTGAGTTAACACGTTTTGGTGAAATGATTCCTCAGACAGAAAACAAGCAGTTAAAACAGACATTAAAGCAGCTTCGTAATGCCTGCGAAACGTCTCAGGAAGAAATCTATCAGTTGGCAAGAAGCAACAGCTATTATGTGCCGGCAGCCAAGGCCAGCGCTCAGGAAATCCAGCACGTGAAAAATATCTTAACCCAGGGCTAAAATAACCCTGGCTAAAAAGCCAGTCAGCCGGTACCGGCCGCATGAAGCGGCTGATACCGGCTTTTGCTTTATTCCGTCAGAGCATTTAATCTGCGTATTTCGACAGTATTGTCATTGAGAGTCGTTGCTTCGCCCATATCCGACAATCTGACATGGGTCAGGGCATTCACTGTATAACCATTGAATGCCTGCCCTGTGGCAAAAACGCCCTCCGAAACGACGGTTCCCCTGGCGATCTGCCTGGTTACAAAGGCTTCGCATTCCACTTCGGCCAGATCATTATACACCATGATCCTCTGACCATTTTCAATGCCCCTTGCGGCCGCGTCTTCTTCATGCACCCACAGCTTCATGGCCGCCCTTGACGCCATCAGGTCTTCTCTGTCAATAAATGTAGAATTCAGGCTGTAAACGCTTGGCGCTGCCACCAGCCGCAGCGGATAATGGCCGCCATGATTCCTTGTATAAGACGGTATTGGCTCCGCCAGATCATCATTGACAATGCGGATTTTGCCGGATTTTGTACCAAAAGCCAGATGATCCGACAACGGCATCTCCACAGCCCCTCCGGTCCGCAGTGTATCCTGCTTCTCTTTCGGAAGATCCGCCACTGCTTTCGTCGGGTGATCAAGCATGTACGTGACCATTTCATCTTCACTTTGCTTAAAATAAGGTTCATCATAGCCCATGGCCTGGGCCAGCAGACAAAATGTATCCCAATTGCTCTTGCATTCACCCGGCGCATCGACGATCTTCCAGGCTGTCCCAAAGGTACAGTATCCGTAGACACGGTACAGATCCGACTGTTCCACCGAAAATGTGGCCGGCAATATAATGTCCGCATACCGGGCCGTATCGGTCATGAATCTTTCATGGACAACCGTAAATAGATCTTCCCGTTCCAGTCCTTCAATCAACTGTTTTTGGCTGCTGACTGTATTCACCGGATTACACCCGTAAACATACAGGCTTTTTACCGCTGCGCTGTCTTTCATGTTTAATGCTGCCGCCAACTGATTGATATTGATCCTTCTGGCTGGTTTCTCTCTGAATTCCGGTCTGGCGATCAATGCCATATTCACATAAGATGTACTGATTGGCGTACAGCCGCATAATCCGCCGCCGGCCTTCTTCCAGGCTCCGGTCAGCGTCGACAGAATCGTAATCAACCGCACGGTCATTCCCCCATTGCCATGACGGGAATTGCCGCTGCCAAGAATAATGGCCGGGGCTTTAGCCCTACCGTATTCCCTTGCCAAATGCCGAATGATCTCCGCCGGAACCCCGGTTTCAGCCTCTGCCCACTCCGGGGTATACTCCGGCAATGCTGCTTTCAACACTTCATATCCTTCGGCGTATTTTTCAAGAAAAGCTTCATCCGTCAGCCCTTCCGCATCCAGCACATGCATCA
>CAYURX010000091.1:0-11537 GCA_964447245.1 uncultured Coprococcus sp.
ACAATTCCTATGGCCTGCGTCTTGTCACGCTTGACCCGTTTCAGAATCTTGAGAAAGCAATCATTGACGAGACGGATATCCACTCTAATATTATGGTCGTTCAGCATATGAACGAGCGGCGGATGGTAGCGGATACGGATATCGGTCATCAGATCAGAAAAGATATTAAGAATCTTGAGCAGCTTCTGGATGCATACAGGAGAGGTCTGATCAGGGAAAAACTTTAATAAAATCTATGCGTAAATATGTGCTGGTTGGAGGCAATAGAGAATGTATGATGGATTTTTAAGAGTTGCGGCGGCCACCCCGGATATCCGGGTGGCTGACTGTGAGTATAATGCGGCATCGGCGGCGGCTTTGATTGAGAAGGCCCACAGTCAGAATGTGAGTCTGCTGGTGCTGCCGGAATTATGTCTGACCGGCTATACATGCAGCGATCTTTTCTTACAGGAAAGCCTGCTGGATGGAGCCTTGAAGGCGCTTTGGAAGCTTGTGAGAGCAACGAAGGGAATGAACATGATCGTTCTGGCCGGGCTGCCTTTGACGGTGAACGGCAGTCTTTATAATGTGGCGGCTGTGCTGCATGAAGGAAAGATCCTTGGTTTTGTGCCGAAATCATTTATTCCGAGTTATTCTGAATTTTATGAAGGACGCCATTATCACGGGGCCGGTTCTGTGGTGACAGAGGTCAGTGTTGGCGGACAGATGTATCCGTTTGGCACGAAGCTTTTATTCCAGTGCCGCCAGATGCCGGAATTTGTGCTTGGTATTGAAATCTGTGAGGATCTGTGGGTACCGGCGCCGCCAAGCATCGCCCATGCCCTGGCGGGGGCTACCGTGATCGCCAATCTGTCAGCCAGCGATGAGACCACCGGAAAAGATATTTACCGGAAGGAACTGGTGGGCGGGCAGTCGGCAAGGCTTGTCTGTGCTTATGTGTACGCGGATGCGGGAGAAGGAGAGTCTTCGACAGACCTTGTTTTTGGCGGGCATAATCTGATCTGCGAGAATGGCACATTTTTGAGTGAATCAGAGCGTTTCCATAATCAGATGATCGTGGCCGACCTGGATCTATCCAAACTCATCAGTGAGCGCCGTCGTATGACGACCTGGCAGACCAAACCGGATGACGGTTACAGAGTCATTGCATTCGATCTGAATAAAAAACATCTGGATCTGATCCGGTGGATCGATCCGCATCCATTTGTGCCGCATGACAGGGCGAACAGAGAACGGCGCTGTGAAGAAATTCTGACGATCCAGGCCATGGGACTGAAAAAACGTCTGGCCCATACCCATTGCAGGCATGCGGTGGTTGGCATCTCCGGCGGTCTGGATTCTACGCTGGCGCTTCTGGTAACAGTGCGGGCTTTTGATATGCTTGGCCTTGACAGACAGCAGATCATGGCCGTGACCATGCCGTGTTTCGGGACGACGGACAGAACCTATCAGAATGCCTGCAAACTGGTGCAAAGACTGGGGGCGACCCTGGAGGAAGTGGATATAAAAGAGGCAGTAACGCTGCATTTTAGAGATATCGGACAGGATATACAGTGTCATGATGTGACCTACGAAAACGGGCAGGCCAGAGAGCGGACCCAGGTGCTTATGGATATTGCCAACCGCCTGGGCGGTCTGGTCATTGGTACCGGGGATATGTCGGAACTGGCGCTTGGATGGGCGACCTATAACGGCGATCATATGTCTATGTACGGTGTCAACGCCTCCGTACCAAAGACTCTGGTGCGCCATTTGGTACGGTATTGCGCGGATACGGCGGACAGTGAGACACTTCGGGAAACACTGCTCGATATACTGGATACGCCTGTCAGTCCTGAACTGATCCCGCCGGAGGATGGTCAGATCTCCCAGAAAACGGAAGATCTGGTTGGCCCTTACGAACTGCATGACTTCTTCCTGTATCATGTGATGCGTTTCGGCCGCCGGCCGGCCAAAATTTACAGGCTGGCGCTGCGGGCCTTCGATGGTATTTACGATGGAGCCACCATTATGAAATGGCTGAAAACCTTTTACCGCCGTTTCTTCAGCCAGCAGTTTAAGCGGTCCTGCCTGCCGGACGGGCCAAAGGTCGGTTCCGTGGCAGTATCACCAAGGGGCGATTTGAGAATGCCAAGCGACGCCTGCGTGACCCTGTGGATGAAAGAACTGGAAGAAATCGAGCCTTCCGCCTAATGGTATCAGTTCAGCTTCTGGCGTTTTGTAGCACAATACGGACAGTCTCTACCTGTAAAACCCGTTCTCACTCGGAGAAAAACGCAGCGGATACTAAGACTTTTCGGTCGCACAGCTCCGAAAAGTCAAGTACCGGCGTTTTTCTACGGTTTTCAGGTAGAGACTGTCCGTATTGCGCAAATCCAAGCGACAGAGCTGAACTGATTGATTGGCTATTCAGCCACAATATTTTGGAAGTCATAATTTCTGCCGACAATCACAAGCGAAAATAAGGTGTTTCGCGGGTGATGTCGGCAGAAATTATGTTCAAAATCATCAGGGCTGAATAGCCGCGTTTAATGGGCTTTTTCCAGGGCCTGGGAGATGGCACCAAGGAGCACCTGTGAAGTATAGCGGTTGGAGGATGAGTAAGTAATGTCTTCCAGAGCAACACCGGCGGCTAATTGGGAAGATATATCGGCGATACTTGTTTCCAGCAGCGGATACATGGCGGCGACGGAATCTTCAAGATTGACAATGGCTGCGGATTTGATCTGGTCTTTGTCGACAACGACCTGGATATCGACCGTTTGATTATTGAGTGAAATAGAGGATGTATAAACCCCTGCGGCATAAGCGGAAGTCGGGGCGGCTGATACATCCTCTTTTTGTTTCCCAAAGCGGCCGATGAGACAGAACGCCAGTATCAGGAGAGCAATAACAACCAGAACGGCTGTGATGAGCTGTCTGAGCTTGAAAATAAAAATACGGGTATCACTACTTCGCATAGGTATTCCTCCGTTATCAGGTTAATTTATTTTATGAGTGGGGAGCGGGGATTATGATTTTTGTTCGATTGTTTTGCCAGTTATTTCATGCTATAATAGCGACAGACATTTACATGAGAACAGGCGGTTGCAACGGAACCGTTATTTGATAGAAGGGGAGCCCATGTCTTTACAATTTATTTTAGGGGGCAGCGGAACAGGAAAATCTGACAGGCTGTACCAGATGGTCATCCGGCAGGCGATGGCGTCTCCAAAGGAGAAGATCCTGCTGATCGTGCCGGAACAATATACAATGCAGACGCAGAAACATATCGTGGAGGCGCATCCGAATCATGGCGTCATGAATGTGGATATTCTCAGTTTTGAGCGGCTGGCTTACCGTATTTTCGATGAGCTGGGTCAGAATCAGCATGAAATATTGGAAGATACGGGTAAGAGTATGATCATCCGGCGGCTGCTTGGTGAACACAAGGACGAATTGTATGCGTTCAGGGGCAACATCCGGCGGCAGGGATTTGTGGAACAGGTGAAATCCATGCTGTCCGAACTGCTGCAATATGGTGTGTCTCCGGAAATGCTTGACAGGAAATGCCAGGAATTGGGAAACGAAACGGCGCTCTATGTCAAATTGCAGGATATCCGGTTAATCTATGAAGCGTTTATGAATTTTATCAATGAGCGCTATATGACGACGGAGGAAGTGCTTGATAAGCTCTCTGAAGTGATCGACCAGTCGGAACTTATACGCCATTCCGTTATTTATATGGATGATTTTACGGGCTTTACGCCGATCCAGTACAAACTGATGACACGGATACTGACTCTGGCGCCGAAAGTGGTGCTGGCGCTGCCGGTGGATGTGGCCAGCAGGCCGTATCAATATGCGGAAATGGAAGAATTGTTTTATCTGACAAAGGATACGGTTGGCCAGTTGGAAAGTATATGCGCGTTATACCGGGTCCGGCGCGGGAAGGATATTCTGCTGACAGACAGTGCGGCGGGACGGTTTCAAAACAGCCCGGAACTGGCCGCTCTGGAGAAACAGTTATTCAGGGGAAAAGTGCGGCCTTATGAGGGGGAATTGACGGATATTGCCCTTTATCAATTGCCTGATCCCGACAGGGAGATGCAGTTTGTGGCCATGCAGATACACGCCTGCGCCGTCAGCGGGCAGTACCGTTATGATGAGATAGCGGTTGTGACCAGTGATATGAACCGTTACCGCCGCAGCGCGGAATACTGGTTTGGCAAATATGAGATCCCGTGCTTTTTTGACGGGCGCAGACCGGTGTCAGGCAATATGATGGTGGAATGGATGCGGTCCTTGCTGAATGTACTGATTCAGCGTTTCAGTTATGAATCGATGTTCCGGTATCTCCGGTGCGGCCTGTCAGGAATAACGAGGGAAGAAACGGACCGGCTGGAGGATTATGTGCTGGCATTGGGCATTCGGGGACTGAACCGCTGGCAGCAGCCATGGACGGGGCGTCTGCAGGGAATGAACGAAGCAGAGCTGGCCGGATTAAATGAGATCCGGGAGCGATTGATTGGTCCCATGGCCGAACTGTATGAGGTGACAAAAAACAAAGAGGCCAAAGTGGTAGATCTGATTCGGGCCATTTACCGGTATATGCTGCATCTTGGCATCCGTCAGCAGATTGAGAAGCGGCAGGCGGATTTTGAGGCGGCGGGTGATCTGGCCAGAGCCAAAGAATACGCGCAGATTTATGAGGTCATGATCGAATTGCTGGAAAAGGTGCATCTGATTCTCGGTCAGGAGATGATGACAGTGCGGGAATTATCGGAGATCCTGGATGCGGGGATGGCGGATGTGCGCCTCGGTATCATTCCGCCGGGTATGGATCAGGTGACTTTTGGTGATATTCGAAGAACCCGACTGGACCATATCCGTGTTTTGTTTTTCGCGGGTATGAATGATGGCCTGGTGCCTTTGGTGGCCGGAGGGACCGGGCTGATTACGGAGCTGGAAAGACAGAAACTGGCGGATTATAAACTGAAGCTGGCGCCGACGGCCCGGGAGAATACGTGTACGGAGCAGTTTTATCTTTATGCCAGTATGACAAAACCATCAGATCGTCTGATTTTATCCTATGCCAGTCAGGATGCGTCCGGGCATGAACAGCGTCCGTCCGTCATCCTGGATCAGGTGCGGCGGGTATTTCCGAAACTTCATGCAGAGACAGTGATGGCCAAAGACGAAGAAATGGCCGGAAATGATATCCATCAGGGATATGCGTCTATGATCCGGGGTCTGCGAAGTATTGGCGAAAATAAGCAGCCGGGTGATATGTGGCGCACGGTTTATGACTGGTTTTATCAGCATCCGGCCTATCACGGGCAGACCGGGCGGCTGGTGGAGGCGGCCTTTTACAACTATCAGAGAGAAATTCTGTCTGGGGCGGCAGTAAAGGCCGTTTATGGCAATCAGTTGACAGGCGGCGTGACGATGCTTGAAAAATACGCGGCCTGCGCTTACGCGCATTTTTTAACCTATGGGCTGAAATTGAAAGAGCGTCAGATCTATCAGGTTCAGGCGCCGGATATCGGGGTGATTTTCCATCAGGCCATCGAACGTTTTTCGCAGAGAATCGGTCACAGCGGTTTTTTGTGGCGGGATATTCCGGATGACAGGCGGGATGCCATGGTGGAAGAATGCGTGAAAAGCGTAGCCATGGAATATAATCATTCCGTGATGCAGGACAGTATGCGGGCACAGTATTTGATTGAAAAGATCATTCGTATGACAAAGCGGACGGTCTGGGCACTGCAGCAGCAGTTGATCAAGGGTGATTTTGACCCGGTGGGCTATGAGATGCGCTTTACAACGGAACTGGAAACGGACAGTATGCGGATTCGCTGCGGTGAGGACGGATGTCTGAGCCTGAATGGTAAAATTGACCGGATGGATATTTATGAAGAAGGCGGCAAACGTTACATTCGCATCGTTGATTATAAATCGGGTCAGACGGCGTTTGATTTATCTTCGGTTTATCATGGACTGCAGCTTCAGTTAATGGTTTATATGAATGCCGCCCGTGAACTGGAACAGAAAAAAGACCGGCACAAGCTGGTGATTCCGGCAGGCATTTTGTATTATCATATTGACGATCCGCTGATACAGACGGAAGGATTTGACAGTCTGATGCGCCGGGCGGCATCTAAGGACCAGGAATTATCAGAGGATGATATGGCGATTCTCAATAGTCTTGTGATGAATGGTCTGGTGGTCGATGACGCGGAGATCCTCACCCATATGGACAGGTATCCACAGGAGCAGCCGAAGGTATTGCCGGTGTCTTTCAAAAAGGACGGCAGCTTATCGGCGCTGTCCAGTGCGGTGCCTCCTGAAAAATTTGAGGTGCTGGCCTGGCATGTGAAGAAAAAGGCTGAAAGCCTCAGCCGGGAGATTTTTGCGGGAAAGATACCGGTTTATCCGTACCGTTACGGACAGAAAACGGCCTGTGATTTCTGCAATTACAGGAATATCTGCGGGTTTGACGCCGGAGTGGAAGGGTATGCCTGGCACAGAATGAAGAAGATGAAAAAAGACGAAGTGTGGTCAGAGATCGGGAGGGGGCCGGAAGATGGGATTTGAATGGACAAAAGAACAGCAGGCTGTCATAGACACAAGACATCATTCGGTACTTGTTTCCGCGGCGGCAGGGTCAGGCAAGACAGCCGTTTTGGTGGAGCGTATTGTGGCCATGCTGACCGATGAGGAACACCCGGTGGATATCGAAAGGCTGATCGTTGTTACCTTCACGAAAGCAGCGGCGGCTGAGATGAGGGAACGCATCGGACGGGGCATTGAAAGGAAATTGCTTGAGCAGCCGGAAAACAGAAAATGGATACGCCAGAAGCTGCTGCTGAGTTATGCAAATATATCAACGATCCACAGCCTGTGCCTGAATCTGATACGGGATCATTTTGATACCCTTGATCTGGATCCTTCGTTCAGAATGGCGGATGAAGCGGAGTTAAAAATCATGCAGACGGATGTGGCGGCGGATGTGATGGAGGTGTACTATGCTTCCGACCATCCGCAGTTTCGGGAGTTTGTGGACCGGTATGCCAGAGGACGGACAGATTCAGGCATTGAGGAAATGATCATTCAGATCTATACTTATGCGCAGGGCCATCCCTGGCCGGAGTACTGGCTGAAACAATGCTGCCGTCAGTATGAGATAGAAGGAACGGATATGTCGGGGCATCCGATGATCATTTATGCTATGGCGCAGATGAAAGAGACGGTGGATAAATGCCGGATGATCTTAGAGGAAGCGGAAAAGATCTGTCTTATGGAGGATGGCCCGGCCCTGTATGCGCCGATGATCGCGTCGGACAGAGAATGGATCGGACAGCTTGATGCGGCCCAAAATTACAATGAAACGCGGGAAATACTGAAAAATATCAAATGGATGCGTATGCCGTCGAAAAAATCAAAGGATGTTTCCGAAGAATTGAAAGAGACGGTCAAAAATCTCCGGGCCGAAGTGAAGACCAGTATCAGTGATATGGAGAAACGTTTCTTTGGACAGACGGAGGATATGATGGCGGCGGAAATGGCCTATATTCATCCGTCGATGGTTATGCTCACAGAACTGGTGCAGGCTTTTTCAAGGCAGTATGCCCAGGCGAAGGCGGATAAGAACATGCTGGATTTTTCTGATCTGGAGCATTATGCACTGAAGCTTCTGGTGAATTTCCGTGAGGAGGAAGACGGACGGATGACGGCGGCACCAACGACGATAGCTGATGAATTAAGCGGTTATTATATGGAAATTGTCTGTGACGAATATCAGGACAGTAATCTGGTGCAGGAAATGATACTGGACGCTCTGTCGGGTGAACGGTTTGACAATTACAATCGTTTTATGGTGGGTGATGTCAAGCAGAGCATTTACAGATTCCGGCTGGCCGATGCTTCTATTTTTATGCAGAAATATGATACCTATAATGTGGACGCCGACGGCGGGGACGGCACGAAAAAAGGCCGGATGCGTATCAATCTTCATCAGAATTTCAGAAGCCGGGCCACTGTGTTACAGAGCATCAATTTCTTTTTCAGGCAGTTCATGATCAAAGATTTTGGAGGCATCAGCTATGACGATGACGCGGCCCTTTACCCGGGGATGGATTATCCGGAGGGCAGCAGCCCTATCGCGGGGCAGACGGAAGTGCTGCTGGTGGATGATGACCGGACATTGCTGGAAAATGAAGACACGCTGTTGTCATCGGTGGAACTGGAGGCCAGAGCGGTGGCAGCCAAAATCCGTGAATTGACAGACCCGGCGTCGGGAATGGATGTTTTTGACAGCCAAACCGGATGCTGCCGGAGGGCGGAATACGGAGATATTGTTATTTTGCTTCGGACAGTTACGGGATGGGCCGATGTATTCGTTCATGTGCTTGGCATGGAAAATATTCCTGCGGCCGCAGAGATGTCTGCCGGATTTTTTGAAACAATGGAGATACAGACCATGACAGGTATGTTGTCCGTGGTGGATAATCCGGGGCAGGATATACCTCTGGCGGCAGTGCTTAAATCGCCCATCGGCGATTTATCTTCGGAAGAACTGGCCCTGATCCGCGGAGGGCGGCCGGAAGGAAGCCTTTACCGGGCATGCCTTGATTACGGCAAAGATCAGCCGGGTTATGAAAAACTTCAGAGATTTTTGCAGAAGCTGGAAAAACTGCGGCAGGCGTCCGACTATATGGAAATTGATGAATTGCTGCAATACATTTATCAATTGACCGGATACTATGATTATGTGCAGGCACTGCCGGCCGGACAGCGCCGGAAGGCGAACCTCGATCTTTTGGCGGAGCGGGCCGTGACCTATGGGGCCAGCAGCCTGACCGGATTATTTAATTTTGTCCGTTATATTGAGCAATTAAAGAAAAATGAGATCGATTTTGGTGAAGCGTCGGTGCCGGAAGATGGCGGCGGCCGGGTTGGCATTCTCAGTATCCACAAGAGTAAAGGGCTGGAATATCCCATCGTTATTCTGGCGGGTATGGGCAAGCAGGTCAATCTTCAGGATGCAAGGCGCAGCTATGTCATTCATCCTGAATACGGTATCGGTCTGGATGCGGTCAATCTGGACAGCCGGAAAAAGATCACCACAGTATTTAAACGTTTTATCGCAGATCAGGTGGTGCGGGATACGCTGGCGGAGGAAATGAGAATTCTCTATGTGGCCATGACACGGGCCAAAGAAAAACTGGTAATGACGGGAACAGTGACCAATCTCGACAGCGCTCTCAAGGATTGGGGAAGAATTGACGGTGCGCCGGATGAGCCGCTGCCGCTCTACAGGATCGGGGCCGCCCGCACGTATTTTGACTGGGTCATGCCATGTCTCATGAAAACCGATGCCATGGAACCGGTCATGACGGGACGGCATCTGCGTTTTACCCGTCATGGCGATGACTTTGGCGGGCTGTTTGATGTGCGTGTGACCGGAGTGGAGCAATTATTGCTGCGGGAAGTGCAAAAGACCATGGAGAAATGTTACCGGAAGGAGACATTGCTTGGAGGCGCTCCGTTAGAAAAGACGGCAGCCATGGAAGATGTGCACAGGCAGCTCTGGCTGGATGACAGGTGGCAGTACGCGTATCAGGAAGAACTTCATATTAAAAGTAAATATACGGTATCGGAGTTAAAAAAGTCCATGGACGGGATGGAAGATGCGGAGTCGATGTTTCATTTTGAACCGAAGGAAAAAAACGTGGAAACGGAAGTGGAGGAGATGCCGTCCTTTATGAAAGATGAAGAAGCCGGTGCGATAAAGAAAAAGGCGCCGGGCGGCGCATTTCGTGGTACCGCTTATCATAAAGTGTTGGAATTGCTGGATTTTGCCGCAGCTCCGGCAAAAAAAAGCCTGGAATGGGTGAAAAAAGAGCTGCTTCGGATGCTGGATAGCGGAAAACTCGCCAAAGACCAGTATGACCGGGTCAATCCCTATGATATTTATGCCCTGCTTTTTTCTGATCTGGGAATGAGACTGGAAGCTGCGGACCAAAAAGGTCTTTTGGAGCGGGAGGCTCAGTTTGTGATGGGGGTTCCGGTTTCCATGGTTGACGCGCATATTCAGAGCGAGGAACTGGTCGTTGTGCAGGGGATCATCGACGCCTGCTTTGAGGAAAACGGCAGGTGGGTTCTGGTCGATTATAAAACGGATCTTGTGCCGGAGGAAGGCGGCGATCTGATCCTGAAAGAGCGCTATGGGCGGCAGCTTGATTATTATCAGTATGCCCTTGAAAAGATCACCGGTAAAGCGGTGGGGGAAAGGATTATTTATTCATTTGTCCTGAAGAAAGCAATGACTGTCTAAAATGGGAGAATATTGGATTTTATTACTCGAAATGGGTCGTTTTTTGCACCTGAAGTGGGGACGAATGTATAAATGTTGACCATTTTCTTGACATTTTTGGAAAATCGATTACAATGAAGGAAAGATGAACAGGATAAGTGATGAAAGGAATCTTGATATGAGAAAACGAAGTGTATTTTCTTTCCTGATTGTGATCATGATCGGCATTATCATCGGTGCAGTATATTTTAAAAATTTTTATTATGACGAACCTGAAAAAGCTGTGACGGAAGCCCTGGACAGCGTGATGGCACAGGATGATGAGAAGGCGGAGAAGTATCTGGATTATTGGATGATTTACGGCGGACCCCATATGCAGTCTGTTTATCAGGCAATTATGAGGGATTTTAATTATGAGATCAAAGAAATACGGCAGAATGAAGCTGACGCGGCGGCAACGGTGACGGTGAGTAACCGGGATATGGAAGAAATCTACGGGAAGTTTGTGGTGGACGCCTATCAGTTGGTCATCTCGGATGCTTATCAGCCGGAATCTGAGCGTGTGGGACAGGACAGGCTGAAGAAGGAAATCGACGACCTGCTGCAGCAGTATCTGACAGACGGGCAGACGCAGACACGTTCGGAGGATATTACCATCGACATGCGGCGCAAAGGCCGTTCCTGGTATCTGACCATTGACGACGATGATCTGGACGCCATGTATGGCGGTTATCTGACAGCCGAGAAAGCGGCCGATCATGTGCTGGGAGATTTGAGTAAAGAAGCATTGAACAATCTGGAAAAAGCCTATCAGCAAAATATTGACGACGCGAATCATGTCCTGAGAAATGCCGTGCACTATATGGTGGATGATGTCTGGAATGAGACGCTTTGCAATATTGTGAGCTGCATTAACGCGGGCACGGATGTTAATGGCGGAGAGTATGATATTGCGGCTGGTATGGCTAAGCTGGATGAAAAAATGAAAGAGAAAGAATTGTTTGATACCTATATAGAGTCACTGGATGATGTCAATTATTTGGAAGTCAAAAATTCCTGGCAGTCATTAAGCAATGCGTGCAGTGCGCTCGTTGCGGAATTGAAAGAGGAAGATCCAAAACCGGTTGATTTTGATTATATACCGGATACAACGGATTTTGAGGAAGCGTTGGAAACTTTTACGGAGCTGATCTATCCGGAATCAGAACGGTAGACGGCGTACCGGAGCCGAATCGTGTAT
>CAYURX010000092.1:0-11354 GCA_964447245.1 uncultured Coprococcus sp.
AATGGGATCACCGGCGCCGAGGCGGCGGAGAGGATCCTCCGGCAGGCAGGTATCTATGACGTGGGGATCGCCAGAGTATCGGGCAATCTGACAGACCACTATGATCCGAGATCGAAGACGCTGCGGTTATCTGAATCGGTTTATGGATCCAATAGTGTGGCAGCGGTCAGCGTGGCGGCCCATGAGTGCGGCCATGCCATCCAGGATCAGAAGGATTACGCGCCGCTGCGTATTCGCGCGGCCTTAGTGCCGGTGGCGAATTTTGGCGCGGGCATCAGTTGGCCGCTGATCCTGCTTGGTATTATCCTTGGCGGCAGCAAGATGCTCATTATGATCGGTATCTGGCTGTTTGTGGCAGTGGTCGCCTTTCATTTTGTGACGCTGCCGGTGGAATTTAACGCGTCCTCAAGGGCATTGAGTATCATGGAAGGATCGGGAATTTTGCACGGTGATGAAAACCGTTACGCCAAAGCGGTCCTTGGGGCGGCGGCGCTGACCTATGTGGCCAGTGCGGCGACGATGGTTTTACAGCTTCTGCGTCTTTTGATCCTTACGAGAGGTTACAGGGATGATGAATAAGAACAGTCCGAAGAAAACAGGCACGGCGGGGACGGTCAATACAAGAGAAATCGTTTTTGATATGCTCATGACGGTCATGAAAGAACAGGCGCCGTCCCATGTGATTCTGATGCAGACCCTGATGAAATATCAGTATCTTGACAAGAAGGACCGGGCGTTGATGAGCCGCCTGTTTAAGGGAACGCTGGAATATCAGATTTTTCTGGATGCCGTCATCGGACAGTTTGCATCTGTAAAGCCGAATAAAATCAAGCTGCCCGTCCGCATTTTGCTTCGGATGGGAACTTATCAGATTTTGAAAATGGATCACATACCGGATTCGGCGGCCTGCGACGAGGCCGTGAAGCTGGCAAAACGGCGGGGTCTGAAAAATCTCAGCGGATTTGTCAACGGTGTTTTGAGAAATATCGCCCGCAATAAAGAGAGGATCGTCTACCCTGATCAGGAGAAGGAACCGGTCAGATATCTGTCCATGCGCTATGCCTTGCCAAAATGGCTGGTGTCCATGTGGCTGGAGGATTATGACAGTGAGACCGTTGCGCGGATGGGTGAAGCCATGCTCACGGAGCAGGCGACGAGTGTGCGTGTGCGGCAGCCGGAGCAGATGGATGCGGTGGCGGCGGAGCTTAGTGCAGCGGGGATACATGCAGAAAAAGGGCGCATGATGCCGGATGCGCTGCGCTTGTCCGGGTATGATCATCTGGGGCAGGTGGAGGCTTTTGCGGACGGACGGCTCATGGCGCAGGATGAGAGCGCCATGCTGGCGGCGGCAGCCGCAGGTGTTTCTGAAAATGATACGATTATTGATGTCTGCGCGGCGCCGGGCGGCAAGAGCGTGCATCTGGCCGATCTGCTAAAGGGCAGCGGGCAGGTCATTGCCAGAGATCTGACAGAAGCAAAAGTCATGAAAATTGAGGAAAATATCAGAAGAACCGGATTACAGAATGTGACAGCCGAAGTGCAGGACGCGCTCATGCTGCGGGAAGAAGACCGGCAAAGGGCGGATATCGTCATGGCTGATCTGCCGTGTTCCGGTCTTGGCGTGATCGGACGGAAAGCGGATATTAAGAACAATATGACACCGGAGAAAATACAGGAACTGGCCGGACTGCAAAGGCGGATTCTGTCAGTGGTCCAGCAGTATGTGCGGCCGGGCGGTATTTTGATATTTTCGACATGTACCGTTTCAAAGGCCGAAAATGAAGAAAATATGCGATGGTTTCAGGAGAATTATCCATTTGAAACGGAAAGTATGGACGCGATGGTGCCGGAGGGCATACGCAATGCACAGACAGCGCGGGGATGGATACAGATTTTACCGGGACAATATGGTTCCGACGGCTTTTTTATTGCGCGTTTCAGGCGGCAGGACGGTGAAGATGCAGGCAGGAGGTCATAATGGAAAAAACAGATATCAAATCCATGACACTGCAGGAATTAGAGCAGTTGACAGTGACGGAACTGGGGGAGAAAAAATTCCGCGCCAGACAGATTTATGAGTGGATGCATGTGCGTCTTGCGGATTCCTTTGATGAAATGACGAATTTGTCGAAGGCACTCCGGGAAAAACTCAAAAGCCAATGCCGGCTGACCAGATTGGAAATGGTTGAAAAATATGTATCAGCCATTGACGGGACGGCGAAATATCTTTTTAAACTGGATGATGACAGGATCATTGAAAGTGTTTTAATGCATTATAAGCATGGTAATTCCGTCTGTATTTCTTCCCAGGTCGGATGCCGGATGGGATGCCGTTTCTGCGCGTCGACTCTTGGCGGGCTGGAACGGCAGATGCGGCCGTCGGAAATGCTGGATGAAATTTACCAGATCCAAAAAGATTCCGGTGAGCGGGTATCCAATGTGGTGGTCATGGGGACCGGAGAGCCATTGGACAATTATGAGTCCCTTGTGCGCATGATCGAACTGCTGACCAATGCGGATGGTTTGCATATCAGTCAGCGGAATGTGACCGTGTCCACCTGCGGCATTGTCCAGAAAATCTATGAACTGGCCGATCTGCAGCTGCAGATCACACTGGCGATCTCCCTTCATGCCGTGAATGATGAGAAACGGCGGGAACTGATGCCGGTGGCCAATACATACAGTATTGCGGAAATTCTTGAGGCGTGCCGTTATTATTACGGCAAAAATAATCGCCGGATCACCTTTGAGTACAGTCTGGTGAAGGGTGTGAATGACAGCCGTGAGGACGCAAAAGCGCTGGCGGCGCTGCTTGCCGGACTCAACTGCCATATCAATCTGATCCCTGTGAATCCCATTGAAGAGCGGGATTTCAGGCAGTCTGAGACGGAGGCTGTGCTTAAATTTAAAAATATGCTTGAAAAATACGGAAGAAATGTTACTATAAGAAGGGAAATGGGCAGAGATATACAGGCTGCCTGTGGCCAATTGAGGAAGAAATATATGGAACAGTCGTCGGATAAGGAGGGATAATATGCAGGCATATGCCAAAACAGATATCGGTTGTGTGCGGTCAATGAATCAGGATGGTTATTTCTGTTCGTTGACTCCTGTGGGGCCATTTCCGAATTTATTTATTGTTGCGGATGGAATGGGCGGTCACCAGGCGGGCGATTATGCCTCCAGATACGCAATTGAAACGTTCCTTGATTATATCAGGCATGCTGAGACTGACAGTCTGATCCGTCTGATGGATGAGGGCATCAGTGAGGCCAACAAAAAGGTACTTGAGCAATCTTTTGCCCATGAGGAACTGGCCGGGATGGGAACGACATTTGTTGCTGCCTATGTGGACAACCAGCAGCTTTATGTGGCGAACGTGGGCGACAGCCGTTTGTATCTGATTGGAAAGGAGATCAATCAGGTGACGGAGGATCATTCTTATGTGGCGGCCATGATGCGTGCCGGAGAACTGACAAAAGAAGAAGCAAGGAACCATCCTGAGAAAAATGTGATCACGCGGGCGATTGGTGTGGCCTGGGATGTGAAGGCGGATTTCTTTGAAGTGGATCTGCGGCCGAAGGACAGGATCCTGATGTGCTCGGATGGTTTGTCGAATATGATCGATGATGAGACATTGTATGAACTTCTAAGGTCTTATAAGATAGAAGATACAGTGGATATTTTAATAGAGGAAGCAAAGAAAAACGGCGGTTATGATAATATTACAGCGATTGTCATTCAGCCGGAGATTGAGGAGGTGAGCGAATGTTAGTACCTGGAATGTATTTAGTGAACCGATATGAGATTTTGGAGAAGATCGGCTCCGGCGGTATGGCCGATGTCTACAAGGCAAAATGCCATGTTTTAAACCGTCTGGTTGCCATCAAGGTTTTGAAGCCGGAATTCAGTACAGATGCCACATTCGTGAAAAAATTCAGGGTGGAGGCCCAGTCCGCAGCCGGATTGTCCCATCCGAATATTGTGAATGTCTATGATGTCGGTGAAGAAAATGGCACCTACTTTATTGTCATGGAACTGGTTCAGGGCATTACCCTGAAAAATTATATCGATATGAAGGGCAAGCTGGAGATCAGAGAGGCCTTAAATATTTCCGTGCAGATCGCGTCGGGCTTAAGCGCGGCCCATGCCAACAGGATCATTCATCGCGATATCAAACCGCAGAATATCATCATGTCCCGCGACGGCAAGGTGAAAGTGACGGATTTTGGCATTGCCAAGGTGGCCGATGCCACCACTGTGACGACGACAGCGGCCGGTACTGTGTATTATATTTCACCGGAGCAGGCCAGAGGCGGTTACAGCGATGAGAAAAGCGATATTTATTCCCTTGGTATTACCATGTACGAGATGGTGACAGGCCGGGTGCCTTTTGAGGGTGAGACCAATGTGGCCGTTGCGCTTTTGCATATTCAGGGCGAGATGGTTCCACCAAGGGAACTTGACCCGAATATACCGAGAAGCCTTGAGAAGATTATTCTGAAATGTACACAGAAGAAGCCGGACAGACGTTATGCCTCCGCGAAGGAGCTGATTGCGGACTTAAGAAAGGTACTGACCCATCCGGACGGCGAATATGTGGTGATTGCGGGCGCTGTGCCTGCGGACAATACCATTGTGATGGATGAGGAGGATCTGTCTTCATTGAAGGAAGCGGCACAGAACAGAGGAAAAACAAGAGTGGCGGTCCTTGATGAGGATGAACAAAAGAAACCGGCGCGCAAACCTCAAAATGCAAAGAAGACCCCTGTGAAGGAAGAAATAGAGCCGGATGACGATGATGATGATGATGAAGTGAATCCGGCACTGTCGAAGGTGATGATGGTGCTTGGCATCGGCGGTTTTATCATATTGGCAGTGATCGTTTTCTATCTTGTCGGTCATGCCGTTGGCATTTTTGGCGGCGGCGGACTGTTTGGCAAGGATAAGGAGAGCGAAACGGTCACAGAGTCCGTCACTGAATCGATCACTGAGAGTGCGACAACGGAAGCGGAAACGGTTCTTGTCCCGCAGCTTCTTGGCAAAACCGAGACAGAAGCGAGAGCGGCTTTGAGGAATGCCGGACTGGGCATCAAAGTGGAGAAAGGCACTTCCGATGAGTATGATGAAGGCGAGATTTACAGGGTTTCGCCGGAGGAAGGCACAGAAGTTAAGAAAAATACCGATGTGACGGTTTATATTAGTACAGGTAAGGAAACTTTCACGCTGGATGATGTGTCCGGTATGGATTATGAGCAAGCGGAGGCCAAGCTGGAAAAACTGGGGCTTGATGTAGTCTATGAATACGAGAACAGTGATTCCGTGAGAAAGAATAATGTGATCCGTACATCACCGGAGGCCGGCAGTCAGGTGGCCGAAGGCGATAAAGTGACCCTTTATATCAGCGAGGGTGAGGCCATTGAGTATGTGACGGTGCCGTATGTGGTTGATTATGATCTGGATACGGCCATCGAGATGCTTGAAGATGCCGGACTGGTTTATGATGGAAAGTCTTCAGATTACAGTGATGATTATGACGAGGGCAAAGTGATGGGACAGAGTGTTTCTTCCGGAGATTCCGTTGAAAAAGGTACCCGTGTCCGTCTGACTGTCAGTCTTGGCCCGAAGGTGCGTTCTTACTCGGCGGAAGTCAGTGTGCCGAATCCGTTTGGCATGGCGATCCCTGACGCCAACGGTGAGATGGTGACTTATGATGAGGGACAGGTCCGGATTTTGCTGGAGCAGGACGGTTCAACGAAGGAAATCTATAATCAGACGACGAATGCGGAGAGCCTGCCGGCTTCCATACCGGTGGAGAGCCAGTCAAATTCAACAGGTACGGCAACGCTGTATATTAATGGACAGGAATTTGATAGCTGGTCCGTCTCTTTTCAATAACAGAGGCATGCATGAAAGGTAAGATTATTAAAGGTATTGCAGGTTTTTATTATGTCCATGTGGACGGCCGGGGCATCTATGAATGCAAAGCCAGGGGCGTTTTCAGGAATAAGAAGATCAAACCGCTGGTTGGGGATGATGTGCGGCTGGACAGCCTGGACGAAACCGGCATGAAAGGTAATATTACGGAGATCCTGCCGCGCCGGAACGCTTTGATTCGTCCGGCGGCGGCGAATGTGGATCAGGCAATGATTATTTTTGCGGCGGAACAGCCGGCCCCGAATCTGGGGCTGCTGGACCGCTTTTTGCTCATGATGCAGAAACAGCAGGTGGATACGATCATCTGCTTTAACAAGCAGGATCTGGCCGCTGAAGAAGAAGTACAGCGGCTGCGGGATATTTATGCGGGCAGCGGCTGCAGAGTGATAACAATCAGTGTCCGTCTCCGGCAGGGACTGGATACGGTGCGGCAGGTGCTTGACGGGAAGACAACGGTGATGGCAGGTCCTTCCGGAGTGGGAAAATCGTCCATGACCAATGCGGTTTATCCTGACGCAAAGATGCTGACGGGAGCAGTCAGTGAGAGAATTTATCGGGGACGTCATACAACACGGCATTCCGAACTTTTTGCCATCGGACATGAGACGTATCTGATGGATACGCCGGGATTCAGTACTCTCTATCTGGAAGGATGGGACAAGGAAGAACTGAAGTATTATTATCCTGAGTTTGAGGATTATTTTGAAAAGTGCCGTTTCAATGGCTGCAATCATATGAGTGAGCCTGATTGCGCGGTGAAACAGGCGGTGGCAGAGGGGCACATCCACCGGGAACGGTATGAGAATTACAGGGCCTTTTATACGGAATTGGCCAGTCAGAGGAGGTATTAGCATGGGTCAGTTAAAATTAGCGCCGTCCATTTTGTCGGCTGATTTCAAAAAACTTGGAGAGGAAATTGCCATTGCGGATCAGGCAGGGGCGGAATACATTCATATTGATGTGATGGACGGGACTTTTGTGCCGAATATTTCCTTTGGCATACCGGTGATCAAAAGCATCCGGTCCAGTACGGATAAATTTTTTGACGTGCATCTGATGGTTCAGAACCCGGATCATCTGATTGCGGATTTTGTGAAAGCGGGGGCGGATGGCATCACGGTGCATGCGGAAGCCTGTACCCATCTTCACCGGACGCTGCAATTGATCCGTAATCTTGGCGTGAAGGCGGCCGTTGCGCTCAATCCGGCCACTCCGCTGTCGGTGCTTGATTATGTGCTGGATGATGTGGATATGATTCTGATCATGACGGTCAATCCGGGATTTGGCGGACAAAGTTATATTCCGGCCATGACGGATAAGATCAAAACCTTGCGGGAGATGCTTGAAAGCCGCGGGCTGGATGTGGATATCCAGGTTGACGGCGGCGTTGATACCGGCAATCTTGCGATGATCATGGAAGCCGGCGCCAATGTCTTTGTATCCGGTTCCAAAATTTTCGGCGGAGACATTGCGAAGAATATCCGTGAGTTCAAAGCCATTATGGCGAAGTGAGGTCTTTCAATGCGTGTACTCATTATGACCGGGGGCAGAATAGATGCGGATTTTGCCCTCGATTTTTTAAAGAAAGAAAAATTTGATCATATCATTGTTGTGGACGGCGCCCTTGCTTTTTGGAATAAAGTGGAGAATGATCCACAGATCCATGCAAAATTTGACCACTTAGTGGGAGATTTTGACACAATATCCTCGGATATTTTGAAAAAATATAAAAACAGAGGGGATATTGAGGTCCATCAGTTTGTCCCGGAGAAGGATAATACGGATACGGATATTGCCCTGAAGCTGGCGATCCGATTGTGCGGCAAAGACAGATCCAGGGAAGACAAAGCGAAGCCGGATGCGGGTGACGGTGAAGAAGGCTTTGCGGGTGAGATCCTGCTGCTGGGAGCGACGGGTACCCGTGCCGATCATATGCTGGCCAATCTGCAATTGCTGGCGCAGGTACGGGCCGCCGGTCTGACAGGCGTGATCGTTGATCAATATAACAGGATCCGGCTGATCGAGGGGCATGCGGCATTGTCGAAATGCAGGCAGTTCGGTGATTATGTCTCGCTGATTCCGGTGACGGCCGTTTTAAAAGGAATTACGCTGAAAGGTTTTAAATATCCCCTGAACCGGCGCACGGTTTACTGGGGTGACAGCCTGTGTGTCAGCAACGAATTAGTGGCTGACCGGGGCGAGATTGAAATTGAAGAAGGTCTGGCTTTTCTGATTGAAAGCCGCGATTAAAAAGGCGGGTTACGCGGACGCTATAAGTGACGCATAACCCGTCTGTTTTTCGTTTATTCAGCCCAGGCGTGCTGCAGCACTGTCCTTAACTGGATCTCAAAGCGTATATCCTGATATTTCTGATATTCGACCAGCTTGCATCGGTCATCCGTAAACTTGACGACCATGTGAACGGAATTGTATCCGAACTCAATGCGGTTCATTTTCTGTTTCTTGCGTTTGTCAACGATCTCACATACTTCAAAAGTCTGGTCGATCAATTCGACAATTTTTTCAACATCTGTTTCAAAAAGGGTTAAAATGCGGCAGCCCAGAATATCAGTGATATTTTCAAGATGAGAATATTTGTCCTTGGCAATGATCTTGTTGCGCAGGGCCGTTTCATCTTTGATGCGGAAAGCCATGGTTGATATTTTGATCTGATGCATATCGATCAGTGTACGAAGAATGGCTTCAACATCCCGCTGCATTTTCTTGTAAATCTCAATTCGCTGATAGTATTCGTTCATAATCGTGTCTAAAGAATTGCTGCCGGAGATCAAACCGCTGGGGATCCCTGTTATATTTGTGACGGACAGGCAGGATGTGGAAGATCGTGTTTTCGGATTAAAACTGGGAGCCGAGGATTATATCGTCAAGCCTTTCCACGCCATGGAACTGCTGGCCAGAGTGGAGGTCGTGGGCCGGCGCTATGCCAGAAAAGAGACGGAGAAAATCATTTATTTTAAAGATATTGCCGTTCATACGGCCAGTCATCAGGTGATGAAAGCGGGGACTGAAATCATGCTGATCCCGAAGGAATATGAGATCCGCGCCTGGGAGAATACAAGCTGGCAATTTCATGAAGGCGTCTGGCTGGATGTCGGGCATCGTATGGAAAATGGGATGGAAGACGGTAATGGCATGTCGTGACAGATGAGACATGGGCGGAGGTGCTGCATCGTCTGAGCGTTGATGATATCTACAGGGGGCAGGCGCTGGCGGTGTCGGTCCTGTATCTGGACGCGATGCTGGCGGATCAGAAACTGGCTGACGGACAGACGGTTTTTACAACAGATAGCTGGATTGAACTGGATGAACCGCAGACAGATCACGCGATGCCGGAACCGGGCCAGATGATCAGCCGGATCGCGCAGGCCGGAGGGAGCCTGTTTTTTGTTTCAGTGTCATGTGGTGAAATGTATGGAAGAACGGTCTATGTTCAGTCGCAGCAGGATATGACGGAATGGATGAAGAACTATGACAGGCAGCTTGCCAGACTGCGGTGGGGCATGCTGGGGCTGTCGCTGGCGGCGGGTGGATTACTGATGCTGGTGGTGAAATGGTCATTGCGGTCATTGACGAAGGTCAGCGGTGAGATCCATGAAATATCAGAAGGCAATTATGGTAAGAAACTGGAGATCAAAGGCAGTTCAGAGGTTGCAGAGCTGGCATCGGATGTGGATGTGATGTCCGGCAAAATTGCGGAGAATATGCGGCAGTTGTCGGAAACTTCCGAGAGACAGAAGCAGTTTATTCACAATATGGCCCATGAAATGAAAACACCATTGACTTCCATTATTGGATTCTCGGATATTTTGAGTATTAAAGAGCGTGTGACGGACAAAGAAACAGATGGCTTTTAAGGGTAAAATTAATGGAAACGGGGCGCAGATTGCCGCAGTGAATGACCTGAACAATGAATGTAGCAGCCTTTCGTTCTGGCAGACAGGCGTTTGGCCAGACAATGTGGAAAACGAACGTTTATTATCTCAAGAGGATGTCATCCGGCTGACAGATGATAAAGTGTACCAATTGACAGGAATGGAATGGCGTCTGTCGGAGATACAAAATCGCGGCAATATATGGCGGGTGATTTATGTGCCGCCAGGGGAAGATATGGCAGCAGATGATCAGTATTTTCTGGAAGTCAGTTCAATGAATTATCAGATGAATACATGGAATGGGGATATCGGTATGCCTTATATGAATTATGAACATCTGATCATGGATGTGTGCGGTGATCAGATCATTGCGGCCAGATATGAGTGCCCGCTGACGGTCGAAGTGGCCGGCAGCAAGCAGGCGGAGCTTTTGTCCTTTGATGAGATTTATGACGCGTTTCAGGATTATATCAGGGTTCAGGATATCAGGAAGAAATATAAGGCTGGGGAAGAACAGTGGCTGGAGGAAGATATACTTGAGATGATACAGGATAATAATGCGTATATTGACAGTTTAGACGCATTGATTGACGTCACGTCGGTGAAGCGGGGGATTTTGCGCAGAGAAGCAGACGTTGAACCAGAAGACGCTGAACCAGAAACCGGCGGCGATGCATACGACTATGTGCCTGTGTGGGTGTTTTATGGGAAGGCTTATCTTGAGGATGAGACGGAGAACCTGCCGTATTTAAAGGACGAGCTGCTGTGTGCCGTCAATGGATTGAATGGCTGTATCATCGGTTTGGAAGATGAATAACCTTTACACGTCCGTTTTTTTTAAGTATAATGGATGAAAAGGATGTGAATGGTATGAAAACGATGTATGACAGAGTGAGCAATCAACCGGCGGCACAGAAAATGGATAAAAAAACGAGAATATTGCTTGTCATTTGCGGACTCGTTATTGCGGCTATTATACTGAGTATCGTTCGTTTTGCCACGATTTATCCGGTCTGGTTTAATTATGTGGAGCATTTGTCCGACAGTACTTCTTATGCCTATTCAAACGGCGGAATGAGGGCTGAGCTTGATGGGAAGATTTTGCAGGTGAAAGGAGAAAATACATATAATATTTATACTTATCTGACGACAAATGGTGTCAGCGCAGCGAAAAGCAAGCGGCCGGAGAGGGATTGGGATCTCCGTCTGGATTACAGAAACGAATCTTATCTTATGCTCTGGGATATGGAAGCTGAGAATGAAAAGGATAAGCTGTTTGTCTGCTATGAGAATGCGGATGGCTATCAGTATGCCTATATCAGCCGGAATAAGGATTTAGATACGATTATACGTTATTTGACGAATAATAAATGAGGTGAGAAAATACATGAGTTACGCAGATCAGGTGTTTATTCATATGTGCCGCGATATCCTGGATAACGGGTGCAGCACGGAGGGGGAGAAGGTGCGTCCGAAATGGGAGGATGGCAGCTTTGCCTATACGATCAAAAAATTCGGGGTCAT
>CAYURX010000093.1:0-11235 GCA_964447245.1 uncultured Coprococcus sp.
CTATTGGATTTAATATTATTGTTTCGTTCTGACCATGTCGATATTCAGTTCATCGTATTTTGCAACATTTTCCAGAACGCCGCGGTCATCGGCTTTGGCGATCTGTGTGTTGCGGTCCTTCATGAAAGTTCTTTCCCTGTTGATCATGGCCGGGCCATTGACACAGCCGCCGACGCAGGCCATACCTTCAATAAAGTCCTCCGGCAGCTTGCCGACCTTTAACAGCATCAGCGCCTTCTTGCATTCCAGGGCGCCGCTGCATGTCTTCACCTTTAAGTCGATCTCATGGTTGGCCTCCTTGAATGTCTGGACAACGGCCGCCGTCACACCGCCGGAAATGGAATACTGTTTGCCGTATTTGCTGCCCTGCTGCAATTCTTCCGTGCAATCAGCCGGGTCGATCCCTTTGGCTTCAAACATGCTGGCCAGTTCTTCATAGGTCATGGCATAGTCTGCGCCGCCAAAAGTAATGGAATCAATAACTTCGGATTTCTTGGCAATACATGGTCCGATAAAAACGCAAATCGCATCCGGGTGCATGGCTTTGATGAGTCGTCCTGTTGCCGTCATTGGAGATACGGTTGTGGACATATTTTTCAGTACCTGCGGGAAGTGCTTCTTGATCAGCGACACAAAGGCCGGACAGCAGGAAGTGGTCATCTTCTCACCGGCTTCATAGTGCTCAATGAGTTCCTCGCCTTCATGTTTGGAAACAAAATCGGCGCCGAGGGACACTTCATACATATCTTTAAAACCAAGCTTAATGATCGCTTCACGGATCATCCCCACGCTGACATCGGCGCCGAACTGTCCTTCAATGGCCGGAGCCACCATGGCATAAACACTGGCGCCGCTGTTGATCATCTTAATTACATCGACCATAAAGGAACGGTCTGACAATGCACCGAACGGGCAATTGATCACACACTGACCGCAGTTGATACATTTTTCATCATTGATATCAACGATATTGTCCTCATCCATCGTAATGGCATCCACAGGACAGCTTCTCTTACACGGACGCATCAGGTCGGCAATGGCGTTATACGGACACGCTTCCGCACATTTGCCGCATTCTTTACATTTCTTGTGATCAATGACCGCATGGCCGCCTTCAAACTTAATGGCGCCGAAATTACATGCGCCAAGGCATTTTTTAGCCATACACATCTGACAGTTATTTGTCACGTTAAAACGATTGATCGGACAGCCTTCACAGGCAGCCTCAATCACCTGCACAATATTTTTCTGTTTTCTGTCCGGAACTGCGGAACGACCCATTGCTAACTGCACACGTTCCCTGATGATTTCCCGCTCTTTATAGACACAACATCTGTACTGCGCGGTCCGGCCGGGAATCAGCTTGTACGGAATCTCATGCTGTTTTTCTTCCAGCTCACCGGCAAAGGCCAGCCTGGCCACTTCGGTATTCACTTCATATTTGATTTTATTAATATCCGTTACAAATGTTCTTTTCATCCTCATCATCCTCAATAATATTTAACATTGACAATTTTCCCCATTTTCCTGCCTTCTTCAATGATTCTGTCTACCAGACGCATCCGGATACTCAGGTCAAAAGGCAATCCGGCGGCCTGATGGGCCGGATTCATCGCCTCACCAACAAACAAATGCAGATGCGTGCTGTTCTCGATGATCAGTTTTGCAAGCTCCGACGCGCCGTTGCCGGCATCCAGCATTTCAAAAAACGCCTCGTCCTGCTGCCCTTCATTGTACATGTGCAGCAGGCTCACCGTCCGGTTCAGCGTCAGTACGCCTTCCGTCACCAGATCAAGTCCTTCGATCTTTGCGGTTGGCGGAATATCCGGATCCGTATAAATAATCGAAGCAACGACTCTTTTTTTCAATATTCTTCCGGCAATCGTCGCGCTGGTTCCGCCGCTGACAACATGCATTCCCGGCGAACCCATAAAATCACGCATCAGCCGTTCATCGTCATCCCGGCTTGTCGGAGGACCTGTAAAAATATTCAAATCTTTACGGGCCGTCACACCGGCCACCACGACCGTTGTGTCATCACCCGGCCGATGGTGATAGAGAACGTCACATTCATTGATCAATGCCGCCGCCACACGGGCACAGGTGATATTCTCTGTCTCAAACAGTGACTGGATAAATTCACCGACACGGGTACGCCCCCAGCCAAACCCATAAAGGCCGCCAACACCAGCATGGGTCACGCCATCACTCATCATGATAAAATAATCATTCTCCTGTATGGTAAAACGGTATTCGCGAATCGCCTTGCCCGCAATCTCCCTGTCCTCATAAGGCATATCGATCTTTGTGCCATCCCGGATAAAAATACAGGCCGGTGTATCATATTCCATCAGATAAGCATTCCCGTCCTTAAAAATCTGCAGAATGGCAAAAGTTGAATAGGCCACCTGCCGCACCTGGCAGATCGGCAGCGTCATGGCGATCGTCTCCACACAATCCTCGATGGTCTCTCCGTTTTTCAGCATCGTCCCCAGTATCTTTGTCGTCAATGTCGACAAAATATTCGCCTTGACGCCGCTGCCCATACCATCGGACAAAATCACAATATCTGAATCCGGCGTCTGGATCACCTCGACGGTATCGCCGCAAAGTTCTTCTTCTTTTTTGTTCAGGCTCTTATTGCAGATATTCAGGCTTACATTCATATTTTCAAATCCTCATCGCCGTCCATCAGCGTATCTCTCAGTTTGCGCAGCGTCGACTTCGTCTCAGCCGTTGTCTCGCCCAGCAGCCCCGCAATCTCCTGAGCAACCATCATCTGTTTGTTGATAACATTCTGCGCCATCGCCACGGTATCCAGCTTCACCTTTCTGAGCTGCTCCTGCTTGCGCACACCCTCTGTAATATCACGCATGATCACCAGCGCCTTGTCCTGCTCACGCATATAGATGATATTCTGCATTGTCTTAATATGATACTGGTCATAATCCACACGCTGGTTGATGATACTTCTGTTCTCACGAAACACCTTTTCAAAATAATCTGTCGGAATCAATTCTGATATTCTGCGTCCAAGGGCCTTTTCCTGTGAAATGCCAAAGACCACTTCCGCCGCATTATTAAATTCACAAATACACAGATCCCGGTCAACGACCAGCACCATATTCGGTGTCACCGACAGAATCACATCGGACATATTCTTGGCCTGCTCATACATATACGGAATACACATGGTCAGTTCCGCCTTGTCCCTGTAAACGGCAATGGCCTTTGCCCGGCAGGTCGGAAATCCGCAGGCGCCGCAGTTCAGCTCCTTCTCCGGTGTGTCTTTGCCGATTTTCGCTAAAATCGCGCGAATCTGATTTTCAGTCGGCATTTCCCTCCACTTGGAACGGGCCTTATATTCCATGCTCAGATCAACCCCCTCCGGCAGCGGCGGGAAATCCGGCATCTCATGTTCATCCACTTTCTGGCTGACGCTGATCTTGGCCCTGAAACGGTCACTTTTTTTACCGCCCGTCATCGGCCCGTTGATACAGCCGCCCACACAGGAATTCAGCTCAATCACACAGTTTTTGATCTCGCCATTGCGGATACATTCAAACAATTCCTCACAGTCACCGATACCATTCACATAGAGACGTTTATGCGTATAATTGCGGCCTTTGCACGCCTTGATGGATGAAAGGACGCCGCCGCTGACCGCAAACAAACGCATCACTTTCGGATCCAGACTGTCCATATGACTCTTTGGGCATTCCGGTATCTTGATACCAAGCCCGCGCAGCCAGTCTCTCAGGGTAGCAAAATCAAGCACCGCATCGATCAGTCCCTTTGTGCGTGGATCCTGCATGGCATCACCGCCATCGGAAACACACGGACTGATATAAATGATCTTCACATCAGGCCCATACTGCGCCCGCAGCATCCGGGCATGGGCGATAGCCGGCGTCACCACAGGCATCAGATAAGGAATCATATCCGGATGATATTTCTCAATCAGATTATTGATCGCTGAACAGGAGGTTGTTAACAGCACATCATCTTTACTGGAATGATCACAATACTCTACATAAGCCTTTGTCACGTAAACGGCCGCCTCCGCCGTCTCATGAATATATGTAAAACCAAGCTGGCGCAGCGCCGCAGCCATCTGATCCGGTTCCGCGTCGCCAAACACGCCGAGATAAGCCGGAGCCAGCGAAACCACCGTTTTCTCTTTTCTGGCGATCATGGACTGGATCAATGCCACATCCCTGAAAAACGTGATGGCATTCTGCGGACATGATTCCAGGCACTGACCGCATTCCACACATTCATTGGCCAGAAACTGCACATGTTCATCTTTGATTTTAATCGCCTTCACCGCGCAGAGCCGGACACATTTATAACAATCCTTGCACTCCGCCTTTTTAAACCCAATAACAGCCACTATGACAGCCTCCCAAGTACTTCTGTTTCAAAAAAAGTATCCACTGTATCCGGTGAAACGCCAAACAATTCTTCGTTAATTTTTACACAAACACCGTTGGCACATTCTCCCATGCAGAATGAGCCATTCAACTCTATTTTATCTCCCAGATGTCTTGCCTCGATCAACTCCCCCAGTTTCTGAATGATTGCCCTGGATCCTTTCAAATGGCATGAACTTCCGATACAAATTGTTATTGTCATAATACATCCTCCTTCATTCTATGAACCGCCATAGCGCCCTCTCTATCGCCATATGTTTAACAATATTTTAACATATTCTCCTGCTGTTGCAACCGTCCATCCGGTATTTTATTTATACATCCATTAAATGTCCGGCTCATAATACACATGATTATTATCAAACAGGACATCGATCACAGAGCAATAATCTTTATCACCATATCCCCTGGTCATGGCCTGTTCGTAAATCTCCTGAATGTGGGTCAGTCCTCTGGTCTCGATTCCTTCAGACTTTGCCAGACGCATACAGATATCCACATTCTTCGCCATATTCTCCACAGAAAAAGTTGTCGTATAATCCTTATTTTTAATGGCCATGGCCAGCGCTTCATTAACGCCATTCTGAATCTGCGCAAGCAGCACCGTCTGGCAGATTTTCATACCGATCCCCTTGCCGCTGGCGCCCATATACAAAATATTAGAACCCATATACTGCAGGATCGGTTTCACCTGCTGATAGATTTCCTGTTCACCGCCTACGTAAATGCCGACATTGCCAAGAACAGCGGCCGCCTGTGAGCGCACCACCGGCGCCTCCCATGATGCCAAGGCCAATAAAGCCTATTCTCATCTTACCGCCTCCGTTTCTTATCTTATCTATAATATACAGGAAAATCCCCTGTTCTCCAATAGCTAATTCTATGTTTTTTCCGTCCAGAAATTCTCCACCTGTTCCGAGACCGATGACAGACGGGTCCTTTGACAATTCTGCCATTCCCTTGGGAAAATCTGCCGGTACTGCCGGTAATTGAATCGCTCATCAAGAAGGGCGATCACGCCTCTGTCCTTCTCTGTCCGGATGACCCGTCCGCCGGCCTGCAGGACTTTGTTCATGCCCGGATAAAGATACGCATAGTCAAAGCCCCTGCCGCATTTCTCATTAAAATAACGGCTTAAAAGCTCCCGTTCATGTCCCACCTGGGGCAGTCCGGTCCCCACAATGATCGCCCCGATGAGACGGTCTTCTTTCAGATCGATCCCCTCGGAAAAAATGCCGCCCATCACGCAGAATCCAATGGTAGATTTTCCGTTATCCGCCTGAAATTCGTCAAGAAAAACCTGTCTGGCCTCCTCCGCCATATCCGATTCCTGCATGACAATATGCAGCCCATGTCCCGCTTTCACCAGCTCCAGGTCAGTAAAAACATCAAAAACATCCTTCATCAACTGGTAGGACGGAAAAAAAACAAGGTAATTGCCGTGTTTGCCGCGGATAATATCCCGGATATAGATGGCCAGCTTCTCATATTCTGCGGGTCCTCTGCGGCTGTATTTCGTACTGACATCATCGGCCGCCAGCAGCAGCCGGTTCGCCGTATCAAAGGGTGAATCCACATACAGATCATAGTCCTCTTCACCCGTATCACTGAGCATTTCTTTGTAATACTGCACCGGCAGCAGGGTCGCTGAAAAAAACACCGCGCTCCGCCCCACAGCCAGATGCTCACCCAGATCTTTGGACGGATCGACGCAGAAAATCTTAATGGAAAAATCATGGGCCGCCCGCAAGGCATAGGTCAGATAGCGGTCATCCGCCCGGTCAAAAGTGTTGATAAACCGCCGCACATCAAAATAAAAATCCGTCAGCAATTCCCGGATATCTGATTTTAAAGCCGCCTTCCCATCCGCTTTCAATATTTCCTCCAGCGTTTCGTTCAGCTTTACAAGATCAATCATGAGGACACCGATATTTTCCAGCAGTTCACATTCTTCATCGGAGTCATCCCTGACTCCCTTCATATAACGGATACATTTGCCGAGGCGCTCCGAAAGTTTTCGGTCAAAACCTTTGACTTCCCGGCTGATGCGCTCAAGTTCCGTCACCGACAGAACGGCACTGTACATTTCCCTGGCCCTCTCCACAAGATTATGGGCCTCATCAATGAGAAACAGATAATCGCCGCTGCGCTCACTGAAGAATCTTTTCAGCGCAATATCCGGATCAAAAACATAGTTATAATCACAGATCACCGCATCCGCAAACAGGGCCGCGTCAAGCTGCATCTCAAAAGGGCAGACCCGGTGTTTTTCGGCATAGGCCGACAGGCATTCCCTCGTCATGCGCTGCTCATGGGTAATCAGGTCATAGAGTGCCTCATTCACCCGGTCATAATGTCCTCTGGCCCTTGGACAAAAGTCAGGACTGCACATCGCCTCATCAAGCACGCAAATTTTATCTTTTGCCGTCAGTGTGATCACCTTCATGGCCAGTCCCCGTTCCTGCATCAGGGCGAAGGTATCTTCCGCCACCGTCCGCGCGATCGTCTTGGCCGTCAGATAAAAGATCCGCTCACCCAGTCCGGCCCCTACAGCCTGCACCGACGGGTAAATGGCCGCAATGGTCTTGCCCGTTCCCGTCGGCGCCTCCACAAAGAGGCGCTTTCTTCGGACAATGGTCTGATAAACGCCCGACACCAGTTTGCGCTGACTGTCTCTGTAGGCAAAAGGAAAACTGCACGCACGAATTGAACGGTTCCTCCTGTCGATCCACGCCAACTGCCATTTCACCCACATGGCGAACTTGTGGATCAGTTCCGTATACCAGACTTCCAGTTCTTCTCTGTCCTTCTTCTCCGTAAAACGCCGGATACGTCCCGTCTTCAGATTCACATAAGTGATCTGGACACTGATCACTTTCAAATCCTCCTGTACGGCATAAAAATAGGCATAGCACATAGCCTGCGCCAGATGAACTGTCACAGGCTCCGTGATATACCTCAAATCCCGATGTGTACTTTTTATTTCATCAACAGTAACCAGTTCCCGCATGGACAGCATCCCGCTCTCGTCGGCAGCCATCTCCGTTTCCGTGATGATGCCGTCGGCCCGGCCCTCCGTCCTGATGGCAAGGCTCTCATCAATCACAGTCGTATGCTTTAAGGAAACCTCTGCCCTGTAAGCCGGCCCGGCTTCTTTTTGCAGCTTCCGGTGCATCCGGCCGCCCTGCTGCATGGCATCCAGTTCAGCCAACGCGCCCGAAGCTGTATCAATATCGCCCGTGCGCAAAATAAATTCTACCAATTGCCGAACGGAAACCGTGACCGTTTTCACTGACATATGACTATTCCTTTCCCATATAACCGCACAGAAAATCAAAGAGCGCATCCATCTGCGCATCTGTCCCAATGGTAATTCTCAAATAATTATCAATGCGCGGCTGATTGAAATACCGGACATAAATATCCTTTTCCCTCAGCGCCGCAAACAATTCTTTTGCCTGATACTCCGGATGGGTCACAAAAATGAAATTCGCCCCCGGTTCTGGATAAACAAATCCAAGGGCCGCAAACCGCTCCTTCGCCCGCTCCCTGGTCGCCCTGATCCTGCTGATGCATTCCTTAAACCATGCGTCATCCTTCACGGCCTCCACGCCAAGGATCATAGAAGTCTGATTCATTGTATAGGAATTGAAGGAATATTTCACATCATTCATGGCTTTGATCAGTTCCGGATGGCCAATGGCATACCCGATGCGCATACCGGCCATGGATCTGGATTTTGAAAAAGTCTGAACGATCAGCAGATTCTCATAGCGATCCAGCAGCTTTAAGGCACTGTCGCCCGCAAAATCAATATAGGCCTCATCCACGATCACGATCACATCCTGATTGTGCCGCAAAATATCCTCGACCACTGATAAATCCTCATACCGGGAAGTCGGCGCATTCGGATTCGGAAAAATCACCCCGCCGTTGGATGGATAATAATCCTCCGGACGGATACGAAAATCTTTCGTCAACGGCCGCTTCTCATAAGGAATTTTAAACAGATCCGCCCATACCGGATAAAACGAATAGGTGATATCCGGGAAAAATACCGGTTTGTCTGAATTAAAAAATGTCATAAAGGCGATGGCCAGCACATCGTCGGAACCTACGCCCACAAAAACCTGATCCGTGCCCACATGATAATACTCCGCCAGGCAATCTACCAGCATTCCTGCCGTCGGGTCGGGATAGAGCCGCAGCCTGTCCTCATCAAAAGTATCCAGTGCCCGACGCACCCCCGGCGCAGGCGGATAGGGGTTCTCATTCGTATTCAGTTTGATCATATTTGTCCTGTTCGGCTGTTCTCCCGGTGTGTAGGGTACAACCGAACGTATTTTATCCTGCCATGCTTTCATACATTCAACACCTCTGTATTTTATTTGTAAGCTTTACATGCCTCGGCCAGCCGTTCAAAGGCCGGGAAGGAACGCCTGATCATCTCCGGCGATACACAGTAGGCCAGCCGGACATACCCCGGACAGCCGAAACTGGACGCATCGACCATGAGTAAATGCTGTTTCTTTCCTTCCGCAACAAACGCCTCGTAATCCGCAATCGGTGATTTCACAAACAGATAGAAAGCCCCCTGCGGCTTCAGGCATTCAAACCCAAGGGACGTCAGTTTGTCATACAGCATCTTCCGGTTATGATCGTAAATCTCAAGCTGCGGACGTTCATCCAGACAGTCCCTGATCACAAGCTGCATCAATGAAGGCGCGTTCACGCTGCCGATCCGGTTCGTCACCACAAGTCCGGCCTTCACTTCCTCATAAGCATCCATCTTCGGGGAAATGGCGATATAGCCGATACGTTCTCCCGGCAGGGACAGCGATTTGCTGAATGAATACACGATCAGACAATTCTTAATATGATCCGGCATAAACGGCAGCTCATTGCCGTCATAGACCAGTTCTCTGTACGGTTCATCGGAAATCACATACAGCGGATGTCCGATCCGTGCTTCGGCCTTCTCGATCACAGCCTGCAATTTGTCCAGGGTCTCACCGGAATAGATCACACCCGTCGGATTATTCGGATTATTGACAATAATCAGCTTTGTCTTCTCTGTGATCAGGGCATCCAGCGCGTCAATATTCAACTGAAATGTCTCCGTATCCGCCGGAACAACCTTTAGATGTCCGCCGGCCGTAATCACATAATTCCTGTACTCACCAAAAAACGGCGCAAAAGCAATCACTTCATCATCAAAATCAAGAAAAATATCCAAAATATCATTGATACCGGACGCTGCGCCCACCGTCATGATAATATCATCCATCTTATAAGCCGAACCAAAACGCCCGTTCAGGTTATCCGCCACCGCCTGACGGACTTCCTCGTAACCTGAATTGCTCATATACCCATGCACATAAAGCGGGTCTTTGGTATCCAGAATATGCATGATCGACTGCTTCACCGACTCCGGCGCCGGTACGCTCGGATTGCCAAGACTGTAATCATAAACGTTCTCTGCGCCGACGGCCTTCGCCATCTCCTTGCCTTCTTCAAATAACTTACGAATTGCGGAACTGCCGGCTACAAGCGGCTCCATTCTCTTAGCGATAACCATTTTATACTTCCTCCATCCATACCATCTGTCTGTCATGGCACTTTAGTCAATTAAATCAGTTTCTATCATACCAAATATCCGCTCCAAGTACAAGTACCCGTTCCATAAACTGCAAAAAACGGCCTGGTTCTGACACCGGCCGTTTTGATCAAATGATATTCTGTTCATTAATTGAATCTGCTGAAATAAACGCGATTTAAAACTGTTTGGCCAGATACGCCTCAAATTCTGTGGCTGCCACTTCTTCATCAGGCCCCTCGATCTCGACTTTCAGCAGATCGCCGGAGTCCACCTTCAGACCCATCCAGGCCAGAATATCCTTGCCGTTCACACACTGCTCATTCTTTGTCACATTGATATCTGAAACAAACTGCGCCGCTTCCTTCATAATAAGTCCTGCCGACCGAACGTGCAGAATCCCGCCATCGACTTTATTCACTATGATTGAGAATCTTTTCATTGCTTCGTCTCCTTTTAATCAGCCTAAACTCATGAGCTGCCCCCAGTTTAGCAAATATTGCCACAGCTTTCAATATTCGATTAGAACCAACTTTTTTGAGCAAATGAAGATATTTTGACAAATTTGCACAATTTACCACTTTATTTCAGTAAAACTGCCTGTACCTCCTCCAATCTTTCATTAAATTGTGAATAAAAATTCTGACTCTCATCAAAACCGCGCATATAGAACTGTTTCAGTACATAAATATTCACCTGCTTGATGGTCTGGTTACTGGCCCCTTCTTTTTTCAGAGACGCCGCCACGTCCTTCAAAAAGTAATGCCAGTCTGTAACAAACCGCTCATAATCTTTCAGATCCGGGGTATCCAGCCACTTTTTGATCTTTATTTTCTGCCTGTCCTGCTTCAGGCATTCACGGGTCTGCAAAATATATTGAAAACTACGGTCCTCATAAAGTCTTCCAAGGGGAAACAGCCTACAAAATCCCGGCCTGATCTTGTGAATGCCGCACCGTCCCTGCTCATTCAGGAAAATACAATGCGCATCCGCCCCGGTCATTTTCAGATTCGGCAAAATCATGCCGTCTACAACATTCAGTTCCACATGGTTGGCCAGCAGTGCTTCAAAAGGCACACGAAAATATGTACAGATCCTGAAAACATCCAGCGGGTCCAGCAGGATGGACGATCCCATCCCCCGGCAGCAGGCGGAGCATCCCTCACACCCCTGACAATCCGCCCTGACCATGTCATTGGCACTATA
>CAYURX010000094.1:0-10743 GCA_964447245.1 uncultured Coprococcus sp.
TTATTTGGGACTGATTAAAAAGTTTGATTGCAGCTGTAAGCTGCGCTATGGTATATTTTGTATAAAGAAAAACATTTCCGAAAATTATTCCGGGAAAGGTGTTGCTTTTAAAGGGGGAAAGTCAATGAAGAAATTATTGGTAGTCGGGAGCCTGAATATGGATATGGTGTTGAATGTGGCTCATCATCCACAGCCTGGCGAAACGATTTTAGGAAAAAAGCTGACTTACTGTCCGGGCGGCAAGGGGGCGAATCAGGCTTTTGCGGCCGGCCGGCTTGGAGCGGATGTGAAGATGATCGGATGTGTCGGCGCCGATGGCAACGGGCAGGCTCTGATAGAGAATCTGAAAAAGGCCGGTGTGGATACTTCATTTATTGCCAGTATTGAGGATGAGCCAACGGGACTGGCCGTGATCACGGTTGATGATAATGCGGAAAATTGCATTACCGTCATATCCGGTGCTAATTTTTGTCTGACGCCTGAGTTGATCAGGCAGCAGGAAAATGTCATCGCGGACTGTGATTATATTATTACCCAGCTTGAAACGCCGGTGGATACGGTGCTGGCGCTGGCGGAAATGGCAGCAAAGCATGGAAAATGTATGATTCTTGATCCGGCGCCGGCCCGCGGGGATTTGCCGGAAGCGCTGTTTCCAATGCTTGATATTGTTAAACCGAATGAAACCGAATTGCAGATTCTGACGGGCCTAAAAGCGGATACAAGGGAGAATATTGAAAAAGCGGCGGCCAGTCTGCTGGCCAGGGGTGTCAAAACAGTTGTTGTCACCCTCGGTGATAAAGGGGCGGCGCTCATGGATGCATCGGGCATCCGGTTCTTTGAAGGACAAAAGGTGGAAGCCGTCGATACGACGGCGGCCGGAGATACATTTACGGCGGCGTTTGTCGGCGGATTGGCAGAGGGCATGACCATGGCGGAAGCTATTGGCTATGCGAACCAGGTTTCTTCAATCGTTGTCACCCGTGCAGGGGCACAGACATCGATTCCAGATAGAGAAGAAGTCAAAGAAATTTTAAGGAGGAAGTAAAATGAAGAAGATTTTAGCGTTAATGTGTGCGGTCGTATTGAGTCTTGGATTGCTGGCAGGCTGCGGGCAGTCCTCAGGAGGGACCGAAAGCGGCGCGGCGCCGGAGTCCGGCGAAGCCAACGAACAGCAGTCCGGCGAAGGCGGCAAAGTCGTAATGCTGGCAGCCGTACCGGATGTAGCGGAAGAAAAGACAGCATGGGAAGAAGTAGCTGCTGCTTTTCAGGAGGAAACAGGTATTGAAGTGGAATTGAGATTTCAGGGAACATGGGATGAGATCCCGACCCTGATGCAGGAAGCCCGTCTGGCCGGAGACCAGGTGGATATTGTACGTATCGGTATCGGAACGATCAGTTCTACACTGGGTTCTGCAGGCGGTGTCAAAGATCTGACAGAACTGGCCAAGCCGATTCTTGACCGTTATTCAGAGGGAATGACCGATAACTGTTATATCGGCGATCATCTGTGGGCGCTCCCATATTATGACGCATCTTCCTATATGTGTCTCTATAATAAGACATTATTCGACGAAATGAATCTGACAGCACCGACAACTTATGAAGAATTGCTGGCAGTTGCAAAAGCTTTTACGGATAAAGGCGATGTGATGCCGATGATTTTCCAGGGTAAAGATGGCTGGGCATGGCCGATGATGTATACAGAGACCTACAATCAGGCAACAGGCAATACATCCGTAGCAACTGTTGAATCCTTCCTGAAGGGTGAGACATCTTTTGTATCGGATGCTTCCGTTCAGGCTTTTGATCTGGTAAAGAAGTTTTATGATGATAATGTGCTGACACCGGCCAGCATGGATACAGATGAGGAAGGTATGATCGCGACATTTGCTCAGGGCAAAGCAGGCATGCTGTTTGCCGGTACATGGGATTATGAGACGATCAAAAACACCTGTGATTTTGAGATCGGCGCTTTTGCGTTCCCTGTCATGGTGGAAGGTTCCCATGTGGAGAACGGTTATGGCGTTGGTGATTATGCCCTGGCTGTTCCAAGCTTCGCTTCCGATGACAATCTGGAAAATACCATGCGTTTCCTGGAGTATATTACCCGTCAGGAAAATGCTCAGAAGATTTTAGGCACATCCACAATGATTTATGAAGTGCTTAAAGGCGTTTCCACAGAGCCGGATGAGATCACAGATTTCCTGAACAGTCAGATCGCCGGAAATTCCGAAAAATACCTTGACTGGATCTGGCCTTCAGAGGTGAACAATGCATTGAGTACAGCTATTGTATCCGCGATTAACGGAGATATGACCAGTGAAGAAGCGGCCGCTTATGTGCAGGAAGCTTATGAAAAGGTTTGTGAGGAACAGGATTATGTCTATGCATGGTGGGAGTCCTGGACAGATGAACAGTGGGATCAGGTAACGCCGACAGTCATTCCTGATTTATCCCAGTATATGCAGTAAATATCAAATCAGTCTATGCAGGGGCTGTCTTTTGGACAGCCCCATAGGAGAGATGGAGGATGAAAAAGAAAAAAATAGACGCCTTTCCTTATTTAATGTGTCTGGCTGCGTTGGTTTTATTTACCTTATTTGTCGTTATTCCATTTGCGGTCGGTATCTATACTAGCTTTTTCAAATGGGACGGCTTCTCGGAAATGAAGTTCAACGGTATTAAGAATTATCTTTATGTGTTTAAAGATGACGTTTACTGGAAGGCGATCAAGAATACGTTTGTATATGCCATTTTGGTCACGGTATTTAAGAATATCATCGCATTTTTCCTGGCTTCGATTCTTGTGAAAAAGTTTTTTGGACGGACAATTTTCAGAACAGCTATCTATATTCCGGTAACATTGTCCTATATTGTGATTGGTATTCTGTGGGTATGGATCTATAATCCGACATTTGGTCTGCTGAATAACCTGCTGAGTGTTCTGGGGCTTGACAGTCTTATACTCGGATGGCTCAGTGATCCGAATATTGCTCTGTATTCAGTGGTAGTTGTTGATATTTGGAAATGGATCGGCTATCATATGGTGCTCTATATTGCCGGTCTCCAGGGCGTGCCGAAGGATCTCTATGAAGCGGCGGAGATTGACGGCGCCGGGCCGTTTGCGAAGCTGCGCTATGTGACGATTCCTATGGTCAACGCGACGATTGTTATCAATGTGCTCATGAGTATTACCGGTGCTTTTGTGTCGAATTATGACATTGTCTATATTATGACCGGCGGCGGGCCTTCCCACAGTACGGAAGTTTCGCTGACGCACATTATGACGACGGCCTTTACGGATTACAATTTCGGCAAGGCCAATGCCATGAGTGTGATTTTGTTCCTGATGGTGCTTGTCTTTGGTTTTATACAGCTCAAAGTCATGTCCCATGAAGATACTTACGATTAGGCGGAGGTGCAGAGATGGAAAGAAAGAAAATATCTGTTTACCATATTATTTGTGCCATCGTTCTGATCGTGATGCTGATAATCTGTGTCTATCCGATTCTCTGGATGTTTCTGGGCTCCATGAAAGATGGCAATGAATTCTATACAAATATTTGGGGACTGCCGGAGCGGTTTCATCTGGATAATTATGCGGCTGCCTGGGAAAATGCTGACCTGGGCCGGCGTTTTGTGAACAGTATCATTGTGACCATCGGTTCCATGTGCGTCATGATTCCGGTGACAAGCTGTGCGGCTTATGCCGTGGCCCGTCTGAGATTTAAGGGCAAAAATATTATTTATATGTACCTGCTGACGGGTATTATGATTCCGGCGGGCGTTCTTGGTATACCGACGTTTACGGTTGCCATGAAAATGGGGATCCTGAATTCTCATTTCGGTTTGATGTTGATTTACGCGGCGCAGAATATTGCCATGGGTATGTTTATCATGCGGGGATTCTTCATCTCGCTGCCGAAGGAGTTGGAGGAAGCAGCCCAGATCGACGGATGCTCAAGATTTGGCTGTTTTATACGGATTATTGTGCCGCTTGCCAGGGCCGGTATTGCAACGCAGGTCATTTTCAATGGTCTGACTATCTGGAATGATTATTTTATGGCCAATATTATGATCACACGGGATGAACTGCGGACGCTGCCATTGTCCATTGCCAATTTCGTCGGCAAGCATTCGACAAATTATCCTGAATTATTTGCCATGCTGACCATGGCGACGCTGCCGATCATTATCATATTTATTTTGTCACAGAAAAGCTTTATTGAAGGTGTATCCGCAGGTGCGGTAAAGGGGTAATTGTATGTTTGAGGAAAATTATTTATTTCATGTACCGGAGGAAAAGAAGATTCGGGTGATTCTGGATACGGATGTCCGCAATGAGGTGGACGATCAGTTTGCGATCATGCACGCACTGATGACACCGAAATTCGATGTGCGTGGGATTATTGCCGCTCATTTCGGACATGACCGCATTGAGGAATCCATGGAGGCCAGTTATGAGGAATTACAGAAGGTGCTGAAATATGCCGGCCTTGAGGGAAAAGTTCGGACGGCCAGAGGCAGCCGGACGGCGCTGAGAGTCGATCAGAAAGGCTATTTTGGCAATGTTCCTGCCTATGATAATGAAGGTGTGCGGCTGATCATTGATGAGGCCATGGCAATGCCGGCCGGACAGAAGCTGTATATTGGCGTACTTGGACCAATGACGGATATTGCCTGCGCCCTCATGTTGGAGCCCGCTATTGCATCCAGAATCATTATTGTGTGGAACGGCGGCAATATTTATCCGAACGGTGGTATGGAATTTAATCTGGTCAATGATATCACGGCGGCAAATTATGTGATGGCTTCCAGTGCGGAAGTATGGCAGATCCCGACAAAGGTGTATGCAAAACCGCGGGTGGGGCTGGCTGAAATGCAGCTCAAGGTTTATCCGTGCGGAGACATCGGCAGATTTTTGTTCACGGAAGTCGTGGATTTCCTGGAAGAAATGAAAAAATGGCCGGATTGGCCAAAGGCCGAATCACTGGATATCTGCGATCTGACAGTCATTGGTCTGATGATGGAGGAACACAACTATTGTTATACATGGCGTCAGGCGCCACATATCGGTGATGACATGTTCTACCGTGACAATCATGAGAACCGGCCGATCCGTGTGTATGAAGATATCGACGGACGGTATATTCTGGAAGATTTCTTCAGCAAATTAAAAATTAATTATGGAAAATAAATTGAGATCAAAAAGGCTGCGACTGAATTGTTCGCAGCTTTTTTTGTTGACAAACATACTAAATCATTTAGGCGGACTGAGTAAAGGTGCGATTTATCATCATTTTAAGTCGAAAGAATGTAATAAAAATAACAAAACAGATTTTGTTTTCAGTGCAGATTTTACATGGATTTTACTTTTGGCATACTGTCAATTTGTTTTTGATATTGTATAATTATAATGCTTTTTATAGTTCGGAGGGAAATAAGTTTTTTGTGACCCCGGTTTTGGATGAATTACTCCGTAATCTATATTTACAAGGCAAACAGAAAAGCCCCAAAAAAGATTATATATGAGGAGAATTTGAGATGAAAAAAATAAGCTTGAAAAAAAATGTTCGCAGTTGCCCTTCCCATTGTTCTGGCATTGTCACTTTTTGCCGGATGCGGTACATCCAGGACTTCCGAGACGGATCAGTCCGTAGTTGAACTAAACAGGAAAATGCGCTGCAAATTGCTTGTGGCGCTTTTTTTGCGCAAATAATGAATGTGATATGGAAGACTTGAATGTTGGCATTTAGGGGTACAGGAGGCAATTTGGGTTCTGTCGTCTGGTTTGTCTGATATTTGCCTGAAAAATTTTGTTGAAAAATTGGCCGATTGACCATATAATATATGTAAGGGATACAGTCATCAAGTATGTGCCATGCTAGTGAAGGAGGTGTTAGATATGGCAACTTCAAGCATTACCAAAAACTTTGTCGTTTCCGGTACAAAACAAGTAGAGATGTTTGTCAATGCCATCGAGGAATCCTATCAGGAATCTCTCCATAGAGCACCTGCACCTGATATGAGGATTACACATTTACGAGGCTCAGCAGAAGTAAAAAAATCTATGGCAAAGAGGAAGAAAACAAATGTTTAATGACATAACCGTTTTTAACATTCGTGAATACTTGTCTGCCAGAGACGATAAAGATCTCGGAGAGGAAGATTTGAAACAACTCCTCTCCGAGTTTTCATGTGACAAGAATCCGGATGTTGAGAGATTTCTGAGACAACAATCGATAGAGTTTGACATGAAGGGAATGTGACATTATATATGGAAGAAAAATTGCGGATAGAAACGTGGCTGCATTGGAATATGTCTTTTGTGGGCGGTTTTTTCGGGGCCTATGCGCTGATCAATCGCTCGGCTACGTTTGGTTCTTCAGAAACAGCCAATATGATTTATATTGTGACAGCTTTGCTTGGTACGAATCTTAAAGAAGGCATGATCAGGGTTATTGCTTTGCTGATTTATGTGCTTGGTATAGAACTGACGGTTTTTTTGCCGAGATTTACAAAGTTCGACATGCGGATCGTGGCAGTGCTGATGGATGCGGCGGCGGTTCTTGTGATCGCGCAATTACCGGCGGAAATGAATTTTATGATTGCGCTGTATCCGATTTTTTTTGTGACAGCCATTCAGTGGTGTATCTTTGGCGGGGCCAGAGGTTATACAAGTGCCAGTATTTTCTCGACGAATAATCTGAAACAGACAGCGGCTTCTTTTGGAGAGTACATATTGACGGGTGACCGTGCCAAATGGGACAAGTTTAAATTTTTTGGGCTGACATTGGTATCTTATCATCTGGGCGTTGTTTATGTATGGACTTTCAGCAGAATGTGGGGCGTGAAAAGTGCATATACCTGTCTGGTTCCATTGGGCGTTGCAATGCTTGGGATCATGCGGCTGAGAAATGTTGAGAAACAAATTAAAAATAAATAAAAGTGTTGAAAGAGGAGGTATTTAATAATGGAGGTCAAATGGTTGGGACATTCTTGTTTTAAACTGACACATCAGGGACACAGTGTGGTGATTGATCCATTTCAGCCGGGCAGCGTACCGGGACTTCGGGATATTGAGGAAACAGCCGATCTGGTATTGTGCAGTCATGAACATTTTGATCATAATTATGCAAAAGCCGTGGAGATACCGGATAACGCGGAGCCGGAAGCATTTAAGGTAACAAAGATCACGGTTTGTCATGATGATGCGAGCGGCAATTTGAGAGGTCTGTCGGACATCCATATTATAGAAATCGGCGGCTTCAAAGCAGCTCATTTTGGTGATATCGGCTGTGCGCTGACGGATGAGCAAAAAGAGATGCTCAAAGGTCTTGATCTGGCGTTGGTTCCGGTCGGCGGATATTACACGATCGATGCCGGACAGGCGGCCGCATTGGTCAGGGAACTGGCGCCGGCCACGGTAATTCCAATGCATTACAGCAGTGACAGCTATGGATTTGATGAGATTGGACGGGTGGAAGCATTTACGCAGTTATTTGATGAAAAAGATGTATTCAATGCAGAGAGTGATACGATCTGTATGGAAGAAGCCGGCAGGCATCCGGTGATCGTACTGAAGTACGGCAAATAAAAATGTACAGAAACAGCAAACGGGGATATGATGGATGGTTATTAAGTTTTTAATTGATAATATTTCGAAAAATAATTTATTGTGCGAATGGGGATTTGCTGTTTATATTGAGTACGAGGATCATAAGCTGCTGCTGGATACGGGGGCTTCGGGAAAATTTGCTGAGAATGCGGCAGCCATGGGGATCGATTTAGGCGAGATCGAATTTGGCGTGTTATCCCATGCGCATTACGATCATTCCGATGGATTGCAGGATTTCTTTGAAAAGAATGATAAGGCGAAGTTTTATATTCGTGACGGCGCCGGTGAAAATTGTTATTCAAGGGAGGAGACGCCGCCGAAATATATCGGTATCCGCAGAGGCTTTCTGGAAATGTTCCGTGACCGGATCATCTATGTGAAAGGCGATTATGAATTGATGCCGGGAGTGGCATTGATCCCGCACAAAACGCCGGATCTGGAACTGGCAGGCAAGAAGGCCGGGATGTATACGCTGCAAAACGGTGTCTGGAAACCGGATGATTTTTCCCATGAGCAAAGCCTGGTCTTTGATACAGAGAAGGGTCTGGTTATTTTTAATAGTTGTTCGCACAGCGGTGCGGATAATATTATTACGGAAGTCGCCGATACGTATCCGGGACGGAAAATATATGCCTTGATCGGCGGGCTGCATCTTTTTGCGTCAACGGATGAAGATGTGCGGGGGCTGGCGCGGCGCATCCGTGAAACGGGAATTGAAAAAATCTACACGGGACATTGCACCGGCGAGAAGGCCATGGCAATTCTCAAAGAAGAACTGGGATCTCATGTAGAGCAGATTTATACAGGACTGGAAATTGACTTTTCCAGATAAAGATTTCCCTCAGATGGGTGGCGTTTGATATGATACCCCTTAGGTAGACAAGATAAATAAATAAAGTCTACTTAAGGGGGATTTTTATGTTTAATGAGAAAAATTATCAATAAATATGCCTGCGGTTAGTTGACATTAACCAATAATGTGCGTATAATATGAATGTAAATGATAGCCGTTATCAATAAGAATGTTTCAAATCATTGAACATTTTACGCAAGATGATTTGATCGGAATAGGAGGGAATATGATGACGCTGGCTTTATTAAGTGTTGGAGAATCTGGAACGATCAGAGAGCTTCGAGGAAAAGTGGAGGTTATTCATCATTTGCAGAACCTTGGTTTTGCACCGGGGACTGAGGTATCAGTTGTCGGCCAGAGCGGCAGTGGTATGATTCTTGCTGTAAAAGGTTCAAGAGTTGCCTTAAATCGCGGCATGGCTTCAAAGATCATGGTGGCCTGACATCATAGTGGACATTATGGTGGCCTGGCATTATGTCGGCCAGGCGGTTGGACTGCCGATGGATGAGATGAGAAGGCGGATAATGGTTTGATTTTGAGAGAGGAGACGAAGATGAAGACTTTAAAGGAAATTCAGTGCGGCCAGACCGTAGCTGTTGTTAAGCTTCATGGCGAAGGCGCCGTTAAAAGACGTATTATGGATATGGGCATCACAAAGGGAACCTCCATCTATGTTCGCAAGGTGGCACCGCTTGGCGATCCTGTGGAAGTAACAGTGAGAGGATATGAATTATCTTTGCGAAAAGCAGACGCGGAGATGATCGAGGTTCAGTAGTTGTTGAACCTTTTTTTAAGAGCAGCAGGTTAGTTAGAACTAATTATTGGAGGTAGAAAGATGGCAATTAAGATTGCGCTTGCCGGAAACCCGAATAGCGGCAAGACGACATTATTTAACGCTTTGACCGGTTCCAACCAGTTTGTCGGTAACTGGCCGGGTGTTACAGTCGAGAAAAAAGAAGGCAAACTGAAAGGTCATAAGGATGTGGTCATTACAGACCTTCCGGGTATTTATTCCCTTTCCCCGTATACATTGGAGGAAGTTGTTGCCCGTAATTACATTTTGAATGAAAAACCGGATGCAATTTTGAATATTGTGGATGGTACGAATCTTGAGAGAAATCTGTATCTGTCCACACAGTTGATGGAACTTGGCGTGCCGGTGGTCATGGCCGTCAATATGATCGATCTTGTCCAGAAAAATGGTGATGAGATCCAGATCGACAAACTGAGTGAAGCCGTAGGCTGCCAGGTGGTTGAGATTTCCGCATTGAAAGGCACAGGCATTCAGGAAGCTGCCAATGCCGCAGTGAGAGCTGCACAGAGCAAACAGTTTTCAGGTGCTGTACATAAATTTGATAAAAAGGTTGAAAGCGTGCTGGATGATATTGAAGCATTGCTTGGCGGCGAGGTGTCCGAAGCGCAGAAACGTTTCTTTGCCATTAAATTATTTGAGCGTGATGACAAGATTTCACAGCAGCTCACAAGTTGCCCGGATGTGGAAGCAATCGTTACAAAGGCCGAAGAAATGATGGATGATGATTCTGAAAGTATCATCACCAATGAGCGTTATGTTTATATCAGCAGTATTATTGATCAATGCTATAAGAAACAGAGAACCGGCGGCGATACGATCTCCGACAAGATCGACCGTATTGTGACAAACCGTTTCCTGGCTCTGCCGATTTTTGCGGTGGTTATGTTCATCGTTTATTATGTATCCGTTACGACCGTTGGTACAATTGTAACGGACTGGACAAATGATGTATTGTTCGGAGAAATTATTCCTCCGGCTGTCGAGGGCATCCTTGAAAGCGTAGGCTGCGCAGACTGGCTGTCCGGGTTGATCCTTGATGGTATTGTGGCCGGTGTAGGCGCAGTGCTTGGTTTCGTGCCTCAGATGCTCGTATTGTTCATTTTCCTGGCCTTCCTTGAGGCTTGCGGTTACATGGCGCGAGTTGCATTTATTATGGACAGAATTTTCCGTAAATTCGGTTTGTCCGGCAAATCCTTCATCCCGATGCTGATCGGTTCGGGTTGCGGTGTTCCGGGCGTTATGGCTTCCAGAACAATTGAAAATGAGCGTGACCGCCGTATGACGATCATGACGACCACATTTGTGCCTTGCGGCGCGAAGCTTCCGATCATAGCCCTGTTTGCAGGCGCGATCTTCGGCGGCGCGGCATGGGTTGCCCCAAGTGCTTATTTTGTAGGTATTGCGGCAATTATCTGTTCCGGTATTATCTTAAAGAAAACAAAGATGTTCGCAGGAGAC
>CAYURX010000095.1:0-10666 GCA_964447245.1 uncultured Coprococcus sp.
TTGTGATTTTCCACAGCGGCTGGGACTGATTATTGAAACACCCGGCTTTTTGCCGAATCTCAGCGGCTATGAGAATCTGAAAATACTGGCTTCACTGAAGGCTTTAATCGGCAAAAAAGAAATCAGGGAAAGCATGATCCGGGTGGGACTGAAGCCGGATCTGCGCAAGCCGGTTGCCAAATATTCGCTGGGGATGCGTCAGCGGCTGGGGATCGCTCAGGCCATGATGGAGGATCCGGATGTCCTCATACTGGATGAGCCTTTTAATGGACTTGATAAGGGTGGTGTGACCGAGATGCGTCAATTGCTGAAAGAACTGAAAGGGCAGGGCAAAGCCATTTTGCTGGCCAGTCACAATGTGCAGGACATTGAGGTATTATGTGATGATGTTCATGAGATGGAGGACGAATGGTTATGAGTGTGATGAAAAAAATATTGATCCGAATGTGCGTGGCCGGAGTGATTTTGCAGTTGGCAGCGGCACCGGCCCAGGCCGCGGAAACGGAAGATGCCATCGTTTTAATTGACAGCCGGAATTGTTATGAAGGGATGGATAAATCTTATTCAGAAGGGTATACACCTGAAATCACTTTACAGAATCATAAGGTGAATCAGGGCAAAGAGACCGTCGACGGGTATTTGATCACATTTGATATCCGGTTGAACAGTGAGCGGAAAGAGGGCGATTATCCGGTCATACTCTCTGTGCGGGCTGAGGATGAGAATGGCCATGCCGTGCAGGAAGAATTATGTGTGAATGTGAAAATCACGGCGGCCCCGGATGAGCCATTAGCAGATACGCCATCAACAGAGGAACCGTCGACAGATACGCCATCCACAGATCTGACATCAACGGATGAGCCATCAACAGATACACCGTCAACAGAGGAACCGTCGACAGATACACCGTCGACAGGTACACTTTCAACGGGTACACCATTAACAGACACACCATTAACAGACACACCATCCACAGATGTATCATCCGGAGATAAAACAGATAATGACGCACTATCTGGAGATGATCAGAAGCAGGCAGTAGTTGTGGATAATGCCTATGGCGGGGGAGGAAGTTCTTCTGGTGAAACGCCCACATTTGCACCAAAAATGATCGTTCAGTCCTGTGAAACATCGAAAGATGCTATTCTGGCCGGTGATGAGATTGATTTGGATATTATTCTTCTGAATACGAGCAAAACGGAAAAAGTCCGAAATATGACAGTAACAGTCAGCGAGGAAAGTGAGTATCTCAGTCTTTTGAGTGATACGGATACCGTTTATGTGGACAGTGTTTTGGCAGGAAAAACCTGCGTTGCTTCTTATACCTGTAAGATACAGGCGGCAGCCCTAGGTGGTCAGTATGAACTTTCAGTGGCCATGGATTATGCGGATGCCAGGGGAAATGCGCAGAGTACCGTCGGTAAAGTTCGGATGACTGTGGGACAGCCCGTCAGAATGCAATTTGATCCGCTTATCCTTGATTCGGAAGTTCAGGTGACCGATGTGGTGACTGCCGAACTTCAGGCCATGAATCTTGGGAGAACAAAAGTACATAATGTGCGGGCTGTTATTGAAGCGGACGGACTGATGCCTGAAGGCACCCTGTTTATCGGGGATATGGAACCGGGAACGACGGCATCAGGAAGTGTCAATGTGTCCGTGACCGGTTTGTCGAAGGGGCCTGCGCTGTATGGCGAATCCAAAGGAACAGTGACCATGTTTTATGAAGATGAAGAAGGCAATGGGCATGAAGAAACCATGAATTTTGTTACATTGATTCAGTCGCCGTTTTCGGATACGCCGCAGGAAGCCGATGACGAGCCGGGACAATGGTGGGTGATCATGGCTGTGATGGGCAGTTTGCTGGCACTGTTGCTGGCCGGGATGACCGTGCGCCATCTGCGCCGGAAAAGACAGCAGGAGGAAGAAGCATGACAGGGATCATCAGAGTGTGGCGCAGATTTTTAAAATGCCGGAAACAGAATGATGGTGTGAAGATGATCGTGCTTTTTATTCTGATCGGTATGGGGTTTGGCGCATGTGTCGGATGTAAGTGCCATGAAGGTCATCTATTTGAATCAGCTGGCATACGGGCAATTGCTGCATGACTGGGATTGGCAGGAAAACTCAGAGAAATCTGCAGATTTCCATGCAGCCTATGTATTGGGTGAAGAAGAAAAGGGAAAAGCAAAAATTCAGGTGATTGCCGATGGTGTGCCAGACGACAGGGCCCGGGCTTTTTGTGCCGCAAAAAAGGCTGATCTGGTGGATGAAGAATGCAGCATCAGAGTACAGATGGCCGGACAGAAGACGGATGGCATGGATCTGTCACGACTGACAAAGGCTGGATTTCAAGTAGTGAACAAGGATGATGTGCAAATGACGGCCATGCAGCTTGAAATGCAGTGGCTGCGGTTAAGGTGCGGCTGTCTTGTGACGGCCCTTTGTTTATTAGCAGCTAAATCCTTAAAAAAATGGGCTGTTGGATCAGGGCGCAGATGATATTTCCGGTTCTGCCCTGACCCATTCAGCCCCCTGTCATGGATATTTCCATGAAGAATCTGCATGTGAAGATTGAATTTGTTATTAATGTGAAGGATTCATGACATTTCTCATGACAAATAATGTAGCGATCATCAGTACAATGGCAATTGGCAATACAATGAGCGCGTTTGGCACGAAGCCTGCGATGACATAGCTGACGAAGCTGACACCTGCGGCGGTGAGGGCATATGGGAGCTGTGTCGAAACGTGGGTCACATGGTCACATTGCGCGCCGGCGCTGGCCATGATGGTCGTATCGGATATCGGTGAACAATGATCGCCGCAGACAGCGCCGGCCATACAGGCAGCTACACAGACAACACCGAGAGGGTCTGTCAGCGGGAAGACACCGAGAGTGATCGGAATGAGAATACCAAAGGTTCCCCATGAAGTACCTGTTGCAAAGGACAGGAAACATCCGATCAGGAAAACGATAGCCGGAAGGAAGGACTGAAAGCCTCTTGCGGAACCGGCCACAAGCATTTCAACGAACTGTTTGGCACCCAGTGAATCTGTCATGGCTTTCAGGCTCCATGCGAAGGTCAGGATCAAAATGGCCGGGACCATGGATTTGAAGCCTTCCGGAATACAGTCGGCAATCTCTTTAAAGGACAGTACCCGGCGAAGCAGGTAGTAGATCACGGTGATAATCAGAGTGACGGCCGAACCGAGCATCAGGCCAACGGAAGCATCGGAACCGGAGAATGCGTCAATGAAACTGGTTCCCTCAAAAAATCCGCCGGAATAAATCATACCGATGACACAGGATATGATCAGTACGGCGATTGGCAGAACCAGATCCAGCACCCGGCCGTTTGGATTGCTCGTTTCATTCATAGCGTTGGCGTAAGTTTTCATGCCTGAGAAAATATCGTCTTTTTCTTTGGCGTTATATTCGTGTCTGGCCATTGGGCCGTAATCCATATTCATAATGGCCATGAAAACCATCATAATAATTGTGAGCAGTGCGTAGAAGTTAAACGGAATCGCACGGATAAAAAGGTAGAGTCCATTGCCATCTTCCACATAACTGGATACGGCAGCAGCCCATGACGATACCGGTGCGATGATACATACCGGCGCAGCCGTCGCGTCAATGAGGTAGGCCAGTTTAGCCCGGGAAATCTTACTTTTATCGGATACCGGGCGCATGACGGAGCCGACTGTCAGACAATTAAAATAATCGTCAATGAAAATCAGGACGCCGAGGGCGATAACGGCAAGCTGCGCGCCGGTGCGTGATTTGATGTGGCTTGAAGCCCAGCGACCAAAAGCTGCGGAACCGCCCGCTTTATTCATGAGCATGACCATGATGCCGAGGATAACAAGGAAAACAAGAATACCGACATTGTAAGCATCTGAAAGAACGGATACGACACCATCATTAAAGACATGGGTCAGAGTTCCTTCAAAACTGAAGTTGGAATAGAGCAGACCGCCCACAACAATACCGACAAATAAGGATGAATAAACTTCCTTGGTGATCAGGGCGAGTCCGATGGCGATGACCGGCGGCAGCAGCGCCCAGGCTGTCTGATAAAAACGATTGGTTTCGGCTGCGGCTTCTTCACCCGCGGCAAATGCTGTGACAGAAAACAGAAGTGTCAGCATGAGTGCAAGCAGCACAGTAGCTGATCGGTGTTTTGTAAAGATTTTTTTCATTTGAATTCTCTCCTCCTAAGTGATGCACACTTGATATACTGTAACTGGAGTCATGATCTGTCACAACCCCACAGCGAAACCAGCGTGCACAACCTGGCAGAGATTTCACGTATTGTCTGACAGCTCTCCGCCCATCTGGAATGGGCGACAGTGCACCGGATATTCTCCGGTACCCCGGACATTGGCGAATGAGACATAGAACGCCAATTCCTCGGCGGTCAATCCTTTCAAGAACTCATAGTTGTATGCAGGTGTCTCTGTTTTGTCTGTGTCTTTACTGATATTAACCGCGCCTCTATCATGATTTATTCAGTTGTTATCCACTATATCATGAAAAACCGGATATGCCTAGATTATTCTGTCATTTATTTACAAAAAATTGACAAAATTGATAAATGCTTCCAGTGACCGCTGAGGCGGACGGTTTTTCATCCAGGCGAATCCGATTTCTCTATGGTGGATCTGCTGATGAATGGGGATTTCAACAAGTGTACCGTTTGCCAGATCTTCCCTGACAAAATCTTTAATAACGCAGGCGATGCCAAGTCCTGTCCGGGCAAATTCGATCAAAAGATCCATGGTGGTCGTTTCAATCAGATTGGCGGCATGGATATGATTTTCCTCAAGAAAATAATCAATAAACTGGCGGGTGGCATTGGCTTTGTCCAACAGCATTAATGTACCGGCATTCAAAAGCTCAAGTCCTTCTGCCCGGTGGCGCATCTGTAAATAATTCAGATAATTCGGTGTTGCCACAAAAACATCTTCAATATCGCCAAGGGAAGCAAAGTTCATCTGGGGTATATGTTTTGGCCGGGCAATCAGGCTAATATCAAGAGTGCCGTCCGCCAGCATCTCAAGCGACTGATTGGTGGACTGTGAGACGATATTGATACTGATATGAGGATATTGTTCCACAAAAGGTTTGAGATAGGGCAGGAGGCGGTACCGGCACAAAGTTGTACTGACCCCGATGGTCAGATGGCCGATCCCCATATCCTTAAAGCGTCTGAGTTCCGTTTCTCCGGCCTCAATGGAGCGGAAAGCATCGGCCACATGCCGGTAAAGTAACTGACCTTCGTCAGTCAGCGTCACACCCCTTGAATTGCGGATAAATAACGCTGTCTGAAGCTCATTTTCCAGATTGGCAATCGTTTTGCTGATAGCAGGCTGACTGATAAAAAGCTTTTTAGCCGCACCGGAAATACTGCCGGACTCCGCAACAACCGCAAATATTCTATATAAAGACAAATTCGTATTCATAACCAATACTCCTTCCATAAAATTTGACGCAGATTTCATCATCCATTTCCGGACAATCTATATAGCCAATTGTGACTGGTTCCTCATCCGGGGCCGCTTGCGCTTAGGATTGGCCTGCAGCGGTACTAAGGCTGTAAAAAAACACAGCCTAAGGACCGGCGGCCAATATGCCCCTGCGAGGAAGCCATTCACAAATTGGCAAAAAGATGCTTGAATGGATGATGAAAACTGCTGTGAATTGGCTATGTAAATGTTATATAGACCATGAAAGGTATAACTCAAAATTATATTAAATATTCATTTTATATATTTCAATTATATAGTTGTTGTGCTAAAATAGCAATAGCAAAACTAAGAAAAATGGCAGCAGGTTTATGGATAGTCCGGCATAATATTTTTGCGGGACAGTTCAGACACAGCCAACGGATAATGGAATTTTTGCGGTGATGCCTGCAAAAATTCCTATCTGTAACCGGGGGCTGAACTGTTGCCAGTCAAATAACAGGAGGTATCGTCATGGGAATGACAATGACACAGAAGATTCTTGCTTCGGCCGCAGGTCTTGACAAGGTCGAAGCCGGCCAGTTGATTATGGCGAATCTGGATATGGTGCTGGCCAATGATATTACCGGCCCGGTTTCGATTCATGAGATGGACAAATTTACAAAAAAAGGGGTATTTGACAAGGATAAGATCGCGTTGATCCCTGATCATTTTTCACCGAACAAGGATATTGCATCCGCCCAGAACTGCAAGTGCATGCGTGAGTTTGCCCATGCCAATGAGGTGACACATTTTTACGAAGTCGGTGAGATGGGGATCGAACATGCGCTTCTGCCGGAAAAAGGGATCGTTACAGCCGGTGATGTGGTGATTGGCGCGGATTCCCATACATGTACTTACGGCGCGTTGGGTGCATTTTCAACAGGTGTCGGTTCAACGGATGCGGCCGCAGGCATGTCCACAGGCAAAGCATGGTTTAAAGTGCCGTCCGCCATCAAATTTGTGCTGACGGGCAAACTTTCCAAATGGGTCAGTGGCAAGGACGTGATTTTACATATTATCGGACTGATCGGTGTGGACGGCGCCTTATACCGTTCCATGGAATTTACCGGTGACGGCATTGCCAGCCTGTCGATGGACGACCGTTTTACCATTGCCAATATGGCCATTGAAGCCGGCGGCAAGAACGGTATTTTCCCGGTCGATGAAAAGACGGTTGAATATATTGAAGCCCATATGAGTGAAGCGAAAAAGGCCGAGTACGCAAAAACAGGTGTGAAGCCTTACAGGATCTTTGAGGCTGATGAGGATGCGGTTTATGATGAAACCTATACGATTGATTTAAGTACATTGAAACCGACAGTGGCCTTCCCGCATCTGCCGGAAAATACCCATCCGATCGATGAGGTGGGCGATATTGCCATTGATCAGGTTGTGATCGGTTCATGTACCAATGGCCGTCTGGAGGATCTGCGGGTAGCTGCGGAAGTTCTGGCAGGCAGAAAAATTGCAAAGGGGCTGCGTGTGATTATTATTCCGGCGACTCAGAAGATTTATCTGGATGCCATGGAAGCCGGTTATATTAAGACGTTTATTGAGGCTGGCGCCATCGTCAGCACACCGACCTGCGGACCGTGTCTTGGCGGTTACATGGGTATTCTCGCGGAAGGCGAACGCTGTGTATCCACCACCAACCGTAACTTTGTAGGCCGTATGGGTCATGTCACATCGGAGATTTATCTGGCAAGCCCGGCTGTTGCCGCAGCAAGCGCCGTTACAGGCAAAATTACATGTCCGTGTGAACTGGGATTATAGGAGGTAGGATCATGAAAGCATCAGGAAGCGTTTTTAAATATGGTGACAATGTGGATACGGATGTAATTATTCCGGCAAGGCATCTGGCGATTACAGACCCGAAGGGACTGGCCGCCCATTGTATGGAAGATATTGATACAGAATTTGTTAAAAAAGTGAAAGAGGGCGATATCATGGTGGCCCGCAGGAATTTTGGCTGCGGTTCATCCAGAGAACATGCCCCGATCGCCATTAAGGCTTCAGGTATCAGCTGCGTGATCGCAGAAACATTTGCCAGGATCTTCTATAGAAATGCCATCAATATCGGCCTGCCGATCATTGAGTGTAAGGAAGCATCCGAGGATATTGATGCCGGGGATGATGTGGAAATTGATTTCGACAGCGGGATCATTTACAATAAAACAAAAAACAGACAGTATAAAGGACAGGCGTTCCCACCATTTATGCAGGAACTGATCCAGGCTGGCGGCCTGGTGAATTATACAAATAATCAGAATATATAATCGCCGGTGATTTTTGACAAAAAGCTTCTCGAACTAAAAAGAGAGGCTTTTTTGTGATAGATACTTTAACAAAGTAAATTTTTACGCAATTACAGTTGAAATTACAAAAAAAATAGGTTATTATAGAGACTAACACAAAAGCTATGTGTTTTAGGCTGCTGTGGGTGCGGCAAGGAGGAAAAATCATGAAGTTTAAGATTGCTTTAATTAAAGGTGACGGCATCGGTCCTGAAATCGTGGATGAGGCTGTCAAGGTATTGGATAAAATTTCTGAGAAGTATGGTCATACTTTTGAGTATACAAGAGTTTTAATGGGCGGCGAGTCCATTGATGCCTGCGGTGTACCGTTGACGGATGAAGCGATTGCGGAATGTAAGGCCAGTGATTCTGTATTGATGGGATCCATCGGCGGCAATACGTCCACATCCCCATGGTACAAGCTGGAGCCGTCTTTGCGGCCGGAAGCCGGTTTGTTGAAGCTGCGCAAGTCACTGGGGCTTTTCGCGAATATCCGTCCGGCCTATCTGTACGATGAATTAAAGGCGGCCTGCCCGATCAAAGATGAGATCATCGGTGATAAAGGTTTTGATATGGTGATCATGCGTGAACTGACCGGCGGCCTTTACTTTGGTGAACGCAAAACCGTTGAAGAAAACGGCGTTTTGAAGGCCTATGATTCTCTGACTTATGATGAGAATGAGATCCGCCGGATCGCCATCAAGGGATTTGAGATCGCCATGAAGCGCCGTAAAAATGTGATCAGCGTGGATAAGGCGAACGTGCTTGATTCTTCAAGACTGTGGCGCAAAGTCGTTGAGGAAGTGGCAAAGGATTATCCGGAAGTTACATATTCCCATATGCTGGTTGACAACTGCGCCATGCAGCTTGTGAAGGATCCGGGCCAGTTCGATGTGATTCTGACAGAGAACATGTTTGGTGACATTTTATCGGATGAGGCCAGTGAGATCACCGGTTCCATCGGTATGTTGTCTTCCGCGAGCCTGAGTGAAACAAGTCTTGGCCTGTATGAGCCGAGTCACGGATCCGCACCGGATATCGCCGGGACCAATCAGGCCAATCCGATCGCAACGATTCTTTCCGCAGCCATGATGCTCCGGTATTCCCTGAACCTTGATGCGGAAGCGGATGCCATTGAGGAAGCCGTTAAAGCTGTTTTAAAGGAAGGCTATCGGACCATTGATATCATGTCAGAAGGAAAAACACTTGTAGGCTGTAAGGAAATGGGCGATGTGATCGCAGCCGAAATTGCTTAATAGAATAGATATGTAACATATATAAGGAAGGAAATCAAATATGAAAAGTGATAATGTTAAGAGCGGTATGCAGCAGGCACCGCACCGTTCGTTGTTCAATGCTTTAGGTATGACTGCGGAGGAAATGAAAAAGCCTCTGGTAGGTATTGTCAGTTCCTACAATGAGATCGTTCCGGGACATATGAATCTTGATAAGATCGTTGAAGCCGTCAAACTTGGCGTTGCCATGGCAGGCGGTACGCCGGTTGTATTTCCGGCGATTGCCGTATGTGACGGTATTGCTATGGGACATATTGGTATGAAGTATTCCCTTGTTACCCGTGATCTGATCGCGGATTCCACAGAGGCCATGGCCATTGCGCACCAGTTTGACGCGTTGGTGATGGTGCCGAACTGCGATAAGAATGTGCCGGGTCTTTTGATGGCGGCAGCCCGTATCAATGTGCCGACTGTATTTGTCAGCGGCGGCCCGATGCTGGCCGGTCATGTGAAGGGCAAGAAGACCAGCCTTTCCAGTATGTTTGAAGCTGTTGGCTCCTATGCGGCAGGCACGATGACCGAGGAAGATGTGCTTGATTTTGAGAATCATGCGTGTCCGACCTGCGGTTCCTGTTCCGGCATGTACACAGCCAATAGTATGAACTGTCTGACAGAAGCCATCGGTATGGGGCTTCAGGGCAACGGCACGATTCCGGCCGTTTATTCGGAACGTATCAAACTGGCCAAACATGCAGGTATGAAGGTCATGGAATTGCTGGAAAAGAATATCCGCCCTCGTGATATTATGACAGAAAAAGCCTTTATGAATGCCTTAACGGTCGACATGGCACTTGGATGTTCCACAAACAGTATGCTGCATCTTCCGGCCATCGCCCATGAGGCAGGCGTTGAACTGAATCTGGACATTGCCAATGCTTTGAGCGCAAAGACTCCGAACCTCTGTCATCTGGCACCGGCCGGTCATACATATATGGAAGAATTAAATGAAGCAGGCGGCGTTTATGCCGTTATGAATGAGCTGAACAAGAAGGGACTGCTCTATACAGATATTATGACGGCTACAGGCAAGACGGTTGCCGAGAATATTGAAGGATGCGTGAACCGCAATCCTGAAGTCATCCGTCCGATTGAGAATCCGTACAGTGAGACAGGCGGCATTGCCGTACTGAAGGGCAACCTGGCTCCTGCCGGCAGCGTTGTCAAACGTTCCGCCGTTGTACCGGAGATGATGGTGCATGAAGGCCCGGCCCGTGTATTTGACAGTGAAGATGATGCGATCGTTGCCATTAAGGGCGGAAAGATCGTACCGGGAGATGTGGTCGTTATCCGTTATGAAGGCCCGAAGGGCGGCCCTGGTATGAGAGAAATGCTGAACCCGACATCGGCCATCGCAGGTATGGGACTTGGTTCCAGTGTTGCTTTGATTACGGACGGACGTTTCTCAGGCGCGTCCCGTGGCGCGTCCATTGGCCATGTTTGTCCGGAGGCGGCTGTGGGCGGCAATATCGCTCTGGTTGAAGAAGGCGATATCATTAAGATCAATATTCCGGAAATGACGTTGAATGTGGATCTTTCAGATGACGAATGAGCAGCAAGAAGATC
>CAYURX010000096.1:0-10570 GCA_964447245.1 uncultured Coprococcus sp.
CTTCTTCCTGCGCACGTGTTTCAAGTTCCTTAACTAACATTGCTGTTTCATGTTTCACTTCATCTTCCACAGTCTTCAGAAGATAATCTTTTGCCTGTTCGGAGGTTAAACCTGAGATTCTTTCAAGTTCCTGTAATCGCTTCTCACCAAGAGCATCTACCTCATTCTGCCGCCGGTTGAGCCTGTCTTCTCTTGAAGCCAGCTGGCTCTCCTTCTTCTCCAGCGAATCAGCCTTTCGGTCAAGTGCTTCTTCCTTTGCAAGAACACGTTTCTCATACTTCTGTAACTCTGCACGACGCTCTTTGCTCTCTCTCTCCAGTTCGTTTTTATTCTTTAAAGTTTCCTCTTTAAGTTCCAACAAACCTTCGCGCTTCTTTGTCTCCGCAGTTTTTAAAGCTTCATCTATAATCTCGCGCGCTTTTTCTTCTGCGGTGCCAATCTTAGCCTCTACAACTTTCTTTCTATAAGAAATTGCCACATTCCAAGCAATGATCGCAGTTACGATAACAGCAATAATAATTGCGATAATCGTTTCCAGTTGCACAGGAGCACCTCCCTATTTAGTTTTCATTGTATAGAAATACAACACTTAAATTTTATACTTTTTTTTAACTTATGTCAAGCTTTCTGGCTTGAAATCCATCTGAATTGTCAAAATTTTGTGACTATTCAGCGCAACTCCAACAGTTCCTATGATATTTGCCCATATTCATCAGCAAAGGCACGCCGAATATCAGCATAATGATACCCCTTGCGCAACAAAGATTGGCACAACTTTTGCTTCTCTTTTTCAGAAAGTTCAGACAATTCCGTATCTTTTCTGAATCGCTTCCGCATCTCATGGCGCAGTCCGTCAAGATCATCCCACCCGGCGGCCTCCATCACCAACTGAATCGTCGCATCCGCAATTCCCTTCTGCCTCAGTTGATAAACCATCATCTGGCGGCTGACGGTGCCCTTTTTCACCTCAATCAAATGCCTGGCATACCGCTCATCATCCAGATAATGATATCCCTGCACATAGTCTATGCCTCTGGCCGCCGTCTCATCACTAAATCCCTTCCCGATCAGTTTCTGCCTCAGTTCCGCTTCTGAATAATCTCTGCGTATCAGCAGGTCCATGGCCGCTCTGGCCGCCATCCGTTCTGTATACTGCATCAACTGTCTGTACCTGTCGCCGTCCAGTTCAAGCCCCTCATACAGACGCCACTCACGCATTTCCCGGTCGCTGAAAACAAATGCAGGTTCTCCGTCAAGGAAAACCCGCATCTTGTGCTTCGTCAAAGACTCAATCGCTGTAATCTTCATCAGCCTTTCACATCTTCTGATCTGCTCACAGCGTCATGATCACCGGCCTTTGCAGCGTTTTCAGTCTTTGCTGCAGTTTCACTCTTTGCAGGAATATCGCCCTTCTTTCCGGACACAGCCCGGCTCTCACCGGCTGCCTTCACGCCATCACCGGCTATCTTCGCACCATCCGGCTTCGCCGTATCATCTGCTTCCAGACCGAAATGCACACGTACCTTATGCTCTACTTCGTCCATAATTGCAGGATTCTCACGGAAATAGGTCTTGGTATTCTCACGACCCTGTCCGATCTTCACATCATTATAAGAATACCAGGCACCGCTCTTGTTCACAATACCTGTATTCGCTGCCAGATCAAGAATATCCCCTTCTCTTGAGATACCCTTGCCAAACATGATATCAAACTCAGCTTCCTTAAACGGCGGCGCCACCTTATTCTTCACGACTCTCACACGGGTATGATTGCCAACGATCTCTCCTCCCTGCTTGATCGATTCCACACGGCGGATATCCAGACGGACCGAAGAATAAAACTTCAATGCGCGGCCGCCCGTCGTTGTCTCAGGACTGCCGAACATAACGCCGACCTTCTCACGCAGCTGGTTAATGAAAATAACAATACAATTCGACTTGCTGATGACAGCCGTCAGCTTTCTCAAAGCCTGGGACATCAGACGGGCCTGAAGGCCCACATGGAATCACCCATATCGCCGTCGATCTCCGCCTTCGGTACAAGGGCTGCCACCGAGTCCACAACAACAATATCAATGGCGCCGGATCGCACCATCGTCTCTGTGATCTCAAGAGCCTGTTCGCCATTATCCGGCTGTGAAATATAAAGATTGTCAATATCCACACCGATATTCCGGGCATAAGCCGGATCCAGGGCATGCTCCGCGTCAATAAATCCGGCAATGCCGCCGCGCTTCTGTACCTCTGCAACCATATGTAAAGTCACTGTTGTCTTACCTGAAGATTCCGGCCCGTAGATCTCGATCACACGCCCCTTCGGCAGGCCGCCAACCCCAAGGGCCAGATCAAGGCTCAGTGACCCTGTAGGAATCGTCTCCACATCCATGGAAGCTCCCTTCTCACCGAGCTTCATAATGGAACCCTTGCCAAAATCCTTCTCAATCCGTGAAATCGCCGCATCCAATGCCTTTAACTTTTCATTCCTGTCCATCCTCTATCTCCTTCATCCACAATAAAATCTATCAGTCTCATCCATTGTCCTTTAGAACATTCGTTCCCGAACTTATGTTTATATTACCTCACATTTCCAGAAAAGTCAAGTATTTCTGAAAAATGAAACAGATAATTATTACAGCAATATCAGTATAGCATATGCAAAAATATTCAGCAATCATCATTCATCGACAGCATCCGACAGCACACAGAAAAAAGCAGTCAATCTCTGTTCGGGATCTGCTGCTTCTCTGTCAAAATTTGTCTATGCATTTTCATTAAGGTATATCCGTTTTGCCTCCACATGCCGGTCGATCCAGACGACCGACATCAAAGCCAGTACAGCCGCGATCATTCCGCCAACCGACAAAAAACTCCTGCTGTCGAAAGATGGCTGCACCGCCGCCAGGACAAGTGACATCATATTGGCTGATATATGGACCAGTACCGGCGCCTTCAGTGAGCCGTACTGCTCATACACATAGGCAAATAAAATCCCGACCAGGAATCCGTAAATTCCCTGTATCAGATTCCCGTGCACACATCCAAAAATCAACGCCGAAGCGATCATCGCCACATTGATATCCAGATACTGACGCATCCGCATATAGATAAGTCCCCGATAGACCAGTTCCTCACAGATCGGAATGACGATGCCGATACCGACGATCTGCACGATCAACGGGCCGGAAAACAGCAATTTCTGGGACTCCTGAAAGCCTTCCGACATACTGGCAATATCCGAAATATTCATGATCATATTCCCGGCCAGAGAAGCAAAGACGCCAGCCGGGATCAGATACAGCCAGCTATGCGGCGCGATCGCGCTCTTATCATAGACAAAGCGCCTTCTCCGGTAATCTTTGCGGTACATTCTAAAAAGAAAGAACGTGGACGCCAATGCTCCGATCGTCTGCAATTCCATATAATATTTCCCGACCAGTTCCGTAAGGGCCGTGGAAAAACCCTGCACATCTATGGTCATATCCGCGGATACAAACCGGTCCACCATCGAATAGGCCCAATAAAAGCCCATCACCATGTCTACCAGATAGCACACACCAAGGTACACAAGCTCCGGCGTCATCAACCGCCATATTCTCTCCATCCAGGTTTCTTCTGCCAACTTCATTATCTCCTTTGTAATTGTTGTGCCTGCTTTTGCACTTCTTATTATTATCTCTAATTTCAGCCGGCATTGCAACCTGTTTTTATGCCCTTTTATGTTTTTTTAATATTTTTCCTCCCGCCTGGAACCGTTCATTCACCGGATTCAGATATTTTGCAGATAAAACAAGCAAAATAACGATCATGATACACTGGATCAAAAGACTGATGGCGATCCAGTGTTCCAATACTGCCGGCGCCGCCCCCAGTCTTTCCAGGAACACCTCAATTCTCGTCATATCACCCAATTGCCGGAACAAAATGATAATATAAGTCACCGCCGGATTCAAAATCCATAAATAAACCAGGAGCCCGACAGAAGCTGAACCGGTTCCGTCATTTCCCAATTGAAAAGCCATACTTAACATCAGAACAAGCATTCCTGTTCCGACACTCATAAATATCATAATGCCGTAGGAAGCGATGGACGCAAATGTTGTCTTTTTAAAACGGCATGAACAAAATACGCCGATACAGCCAATCATCAAAATCAAAAAGCCGACATACATCACCGATTCATAGATATCCAGCGGACTGATGCCGCCATACATCAGGACGATGGTCAGTACCGGCAGACTGGAGACCACCAGAAGCAGCGCCATGCTGATACACGACATCATTTTGCCGATAATGATCCCCGGCACAGTCATCTTCGATGCCAGCAGAATATCCAGTGTCTGCCGTTCACGCTCTCCGGCAATGCTGCCGCCCGCGGCCGATGGCACAAAAAGGCAGATCAGACACACCTCTAATGTCAGCAGAAGCATGTAAAGCGGCATCATATAGCTGTAAGGCGCTGTTCCGTTATTATAGGAAATTCTGCCTATACAATAGAGCGCAATAATCGCCACCACACTCAGCACGCCGTTAAAAATCACCGCCAGCACCGGCAATTGGACAGACCTTGCCATCATCTTCAGCTCTTTTTTATAGACCGGATTCAACCGCATGATTTTTCACCTCCGGTTCTGTAATCTGCATAAATAAAGTTTCAAGACTCCCATTATCCCTGTTAAACGCATAGACAGGAATGCCAGCTTCCGTCATCTGATACAGCAGGGCGGCTTCATCCTCCCGTCCGCCGGCAAAAGCAATCTGTATCTCCGAATCACTGTAAGTGAGCGTTTCCACAAGCGGATGCTGTCTCAGAATCTCGATCGCTTCCGCCCGTCTCCCCATCACCCTGATGACCAGCGGCGCCGCCGTTACAAGGTGATGCTCGATATCCGCCACACTTCCGTCAAGAATACATTGACCCTTATCAATAATACAGATATCCGTACACATTTCTGCCAGTTCGGATAAAATATGAGAACTGATCAATATGGTATGTCCCTGCTGCCAGAGTATTTTAACGATCTCTTTGAATTCATATCTGGCTCGTGGATCAAGGCCGGAAGCCGGCTCATCGAGAATCAGCAGTTTCGGATCATGGATCAGGCATCTGGCCAGACACAGCCGCTGCTTCATGCCTCTGGAAAGTGTATCCACATAGCTGTCTTTTTTATCCTGCAGATTCACCAGTTCCAGAAGTTCCTCCATTCTTTTGCAGGCATCTTCCTTTTTCAGCCCGTAGATCGACGCAAAAAAAGACATGTATTCCGTCACCTTCAGCCGGTCATAAACGCCAAAGAAATCCGGCATATAGCCGATGGCTTCCTTCTGTCCGGCGCCCAGTGTCTTTCCATCAATCAGGATCTGCCCGCTGTCCGCTTTTAACAGACCTGCAATGATCCGCATAGTCGTCGTCTTGCCGGCCCCGTTCGGACCGACAAACCCATAGACAGACCCGTCCTCTATCTTCATATTCAGATTTTGAAGCACCGGATGATGGTCAAACGCTTTATATAAATGTCTGATTTCAATCATGCTTCTTACCTCCTGATGTTGTAAAAGCCGGAATAAAATGATTCTCATCTGTTTGCTCCACCGTTATCCGGGCCTTTATCACATTTCTTGCATTGACATATGGCAAAAGTGCGTCTCTCTCCATAAACGCCGCATCTTCCAGCACCCGTTCATAACTGTCGGTTTCATAATTATAAAAAGATACCTGTATCTGTTGATCGCTGTTGATCCATTCCAGATAATCCAACTGGTAATCTTTATCCAATTGATAACACAATTCAAGCTCCGTACCGTAGACATAATGACTTCCCGCATCATAATTATCGCGGTCCTCCACGGAACATCCCTCACCGTAGACGATGGCCTGTGATTTCCAGTCATCTCCGGAAAACGTAATGTCCGTACATTCTGAAATCAGCGTCATACCATCAATAAATGTCAGTTGTCCCTCGTCGATCCCGATATCATAATCACTGGTAAATCCACCCACGACCGCCTGTTCATTGCTCTCATAAACCGGCAATTGCAGCATATGATTCATGGTCTTTTGAGCAGCCTTTTCATTGATATCCTGATAGGCTGAAGTATCAAAAGCCACCTCCGGCTCCATATTATTCCATATGGCATCCGCCTTTTTAAGATCCAGCGCGATGGACTGCCCCGCAGGCAGATCGCCGATCAACAGCACAAGCCCCTTGTAAAGCACAAAACAATTATTCAGATCCCATGGCGTCTGGTTGGCAACGGTTCCGGAATAACCACCTTTACAGCATTTCAAATCACAGACGATCCGTCCGTCCGTTTCAAAAATTCTCGATGAAGTCAGATATTCTTCCTGAAAGACGACCTTGCTGCGGAGTAATACATCGGTTTTACTTTCCGAATCAGCAATGGCTGCATCATAATCTTTATCAAGCAGTGAGGCCTGCCTTTCTTCAAAATTCTCACTGTCATCATACCAGTAGGATGTATTACTGACCAGAGACAGATGACTGTCCTTATCCGCTGTAAATACAACCTTCCCTTTATCGGGGCTGACCACTGCCATGGACGTATTTTCCACAACCGCTTCATCCGTCAGCCATACCTGTGCGTTATAACGCATAAAATCACCGGTATACCTTGTCGGACTGTTAAGATAGTACAATACGACGCCAAAGGCCAGCGCCATACACGGGATCACCGCCCATAAATATTCCCTTCTGTCTTTTTTCTTTAAAAGCAGATAACAAACCGGGCCTGTCACAATAATATAGAGAATAAGTCCGATCAGATAGATCCTGAAATCCGGAATCGGACTGTGTATATCATACGATAACGCACTGTGAAGATACCAGTAATCCTCCTGCCAGTCCATCCCGTAACTTCCCAGCTTCTGACCAAAAAGTGTTCGTACCGACTGCTGCAGCATCGTCGCGCTCCAGGCGCCGCGCTCATAGACCAGTACCCGTCCCCTGCCGTAAGTGGTCATTTTCTGGTTGTCTAACGGTTTATGAATCAGCTTATCATAGACAGGTCTGGAAATTAACAGATATTTGCCCGAAATCAGCCATTCAGATACATTCTGCCAGGCTTTTTCACTGATATTTTCTTCAATGACCATCATCGGCAGCCGTGACAGATCAACAGTTTCAAGCATCTCCGATGTCAGATCGATCCCATGCATGGTCAGCATACCGGATACGCCATATCCGCCGTAATCGATCGTTTCAAATTCAAACTGCACGCTGTCCATTTCCTGACTGATCCGTGTATCCCGGCTGATAATCCCGGCACACAGACTGTCGTATCCGTCTGAAACGGCCATAAAAGAACTCAACGTCTGATAAACTGTATGGCCGTTTTCATCCAGCAGATCAATACGAACCGGTATACGGTATCCCTGGTCATAATCAAACAAAACATTTTTTATATTAAATTGAAAAGTCTCTGTTTTTCCTGCCTGGATCGCTGCCGGACGCCCATAGGCAATGGTTTCTTCCGTCTGACTGCCCGCATAAAGCATTAATTTCAATGTGCCTTCAAAGTCATTGCCGTTATTCTTTACTGTGACCAGGATCGGGTAATCCTCAATCCTGTCCGGTATATAATACGTCCGATCGGCCTCACAACTGATCGTAAAGGAATCCTCATCCGCTGCTGCCGGGCCTGTGATCACAAGGCTCAGTAAAATGGTCATCAGACAAAGCATCGCTATTTTCTTTTTCATTTCCGCGCCGCTCCTTCCCCTTCATTTTCCCCGGCCTGTTCCTGCTTGAACACTGGCAGCGTCACTTCAAAAACCGTTCCCTTAAAAGAACTGTCGGCAGTGATCCGTCCGCCATGACTCTCCACAATTCCCTTCGCAATGGCCAGCCCCAGCCCTGTTCCCTCCTGGGATGATTGTCTGGAACTGTCGACTTTATAAAATTTTTCAAAAAGATGGGGCAGATTCTCCTGAGGAATAATATTACCGTAGTTAATGGCCTGTATCCGTACCCGGTTTTCATCCGTCTTTGTCCTGACACGGATGATTTTGCCGTCACGCCCATACCGGATGGCATTGCCTAAAACGTTGTCAAAAACACGGACAAGCTGCTCGCCGTCCGCCTCTACCATACAACTGCTCACATCCGGTTCAAAAATGCAGGTTAATTGATTCTCCTCAAAAGACGGATAAAGCTCATCCACCTCCTGCTCCAGCAGTTTGATCAGATCAATGGCTGCCATCTGCATCGGCATTTTCCCATAATTCACTTTTGTAAAGCTGAACAATTCATTGATCATATTTTCCAGCTTCTGCGCCTTTTTCCACGCAATACTCAGATATTCCGATTTCTGCGCTTCCGTCAGATCATTTTTTGTATTCAGGATATCAATATAACCGATCACCGAAGTCAGCGGCGTGCGCAGGTCATGGGCCACATTTGTAATCAGTTCATTCTTCGTCTGCTCCGCTTCCTGTTCCTTGTGCTGCATTTCCTGCACCGTATCGGCCATCCGGTTGATACATTCCGCAATATAAGAAAACTCATCCTGATAATGAACATCAATCCGGTGCTCAAAATCACCGTCCGCCATCCGATGTACATCCTTTAAAATATTATCAATATATCCCGTCATCTGCCGTGTCAGTAAAAAGAACACAAGCAGAAAAACAAAAATCGCCAGGACGATCAGCAAAACGATCAGTTCCCATTTCACACTCACGCCAAATATTCTGTAAAAAACATCCGACTGGCCGATCATGCTTCTGACTGACGCGTGATTCTGAGGCGCCTGATAATTATTTCCTGCATAGACCTGATTCATCAGCTCCCGCGCACTGTAATCGTAGACAAGCAGTTTCAGCCGGATACACAGAAACAGAACCATGACATCGCATAAAAATGCCGTTCCAAAACTGATACAGGTATAAAACATAATGCGTAATCTAAAACTTTCGTTAAATTTAGCCTTCAATCTTATATCCCACTCCCCACACCGTCTTGATGAGCTGCGGCGACCTCGGATTCTTCTCTACCTTCTCACGCAGCCGGCGCATATGTACCATTACCGTATTATTGGCCTCATAGAGTTTTTCATTCCACACGGTTTCATAAATTTCATCGGTGCTGAATACCCTGCCCGGATGGCTGGCCAATAGCTGCAGAATATTAAACTCGATCGGCGTCAACACCACCTCGCGGCCGTCTACGGTTACCATATGCTTCTTCGTATCAATAACCACATCCTGCACTTCAATCTTATCTTTGGCGGCCGGTGTCCCCGGATTGAGTTCAAGATACCTCCTCAACTGGGATTTCACCCTTGCTAACAGTTCCATCGGATTGAAGGGCTTGATCATATAATCATCCGCACCCACACTTAGTCCAAGGATCTTATCCACATCCGCTGATTTGGCGCTCAGCATAATAATCGGAATATTCTTCCGTGCCCGAATCCGTTTGCACATCTCAATCCCATCGATCTTTGGCATCATCACATCCAGAATCGCCAGTTTGATATCGTGCTTCTGCAAAATCGCCAGCCCTTCCATGGCATCATAGGCTTTGTGAATCACATAACCCGTACTGGACAGGTATATTTCCACCAGATTCGCAATCTCTTTATCATCATCTACCACCAAAATCTCAATCTGTTCTGCCATTTTTTATCATCTCTCCGTTTATTTCTTTCATTCTCATTCTAACACAGCGCTTCACCCGAAGTCCTTACAAAATCCTTAACTTAAAAATAAGAAAAACAGTCAATTTATGCGCTTTCGCGGCTATTTTGTTACTAGTTTGTTGCTAATAGAATTTTTCTTTTCTTATCTAAAATTACACATTTTTTATATTACCACACTCCCGGCTCGACGTCGAGCCGGGAAGCCTTTTTTATTTTTTAACCGTCTTTGCCTTTGCAAACGACGCCGGCCCAAATAAACCATCCACCTTAAGACCTGTCGCTGTCTGGAATTTCTTAAGGGCTGTTGCAGTCTTGTCGCCGAACGACCCATCAACAACCAAACCATAGTCTCCAAACCAGTTGAGGAATAACTGCAGGTATTTGACTGCCTGTCCGGTATCACCTTTTTTTAGGTATCCCTTGGCTGGCAGCGTCGGGAACGTGCCGTTGTATGCAGACGGTGTATCTTTCCTTCGGATGATCCAGATGCAGTTTGTGTCATATCTAAGCGTCTCAGGATCATAATAGCCTGTCCGTCTCTTGGCGGGATGGGGCGCACGGGCCGCACCCGCTGGCTGCCATGGATACGCCACATACTTTACCATAATCTGCCTGTAAAATGTTTTGCTCATGCTATCTCCTTCCCGGCTCGACGTCGGGCCATTTAAAAAGGCGCCCTTTTGGACGCCTGATCATATTTTTTACTTGAAAATATTCTCATTCAATGTTATAGTGATTATAGAAAAGGAACAACCGCCCACAAGGGGTTGACCGATTATCAGAATAGCAAAACCACCCTTAACCGTCCAAAGTATCAGGGTGGTTTTTGCTATGTAAGGCTACTTACAAAACGTAAAAACGAATGTAAGCAATGCCAAAAGGAAAAGACCAAAGGTCATTAAATCCTTAAAAT
>CAYURX010000097.1:0-10533 GCA_964447245.1 uncultured Coprococcus sp.
CCATTGCTCCATATCCATTTTTCGTAAGATAGACAGGTTTTCCGCTGTTTACAATCGTTTCAATTTCAGGAAATTTATTTCTAAGGTCAGAAACAGGTCGGATTTGTATCATATTCAAACACTCCTTTCGTGTTATTTATTCTATCCTAATTTTATCAGAATATTATCACGAAAGCAATACTCTCTTATGATTCCATATAAAAAATCAAAAATATGAGGCAAAATCGAAATGATATTGTGTACATGAATTGATATGATGGAAGTATCCAGAGGAGAAAGTATTCAATGCCAGGATGGAACCAGGTGAATATGACCTTACAAATTTGTAAGGTTATTTTCATCTGGTTGTAAGGCGCTTCTGTTAATCTTTGATTTGAAGGAGGAAATGCATAATGGAGATCTTAAAAGTTGAGAATTTATGTAAAACCTATGGTCAGGGAGAAACGAAGGTGGAAGCGCTGAAAAATGTATCTTTTTCTCTGGAAAAAGGTGAATTTGCCGCTGTTGTCGGGGAATCCGGGTCGGGTAAGAGTACGCTGCTTAATTGTATTGGCGCCCTGGATGTACCGACTTCCGGCAGGATTTATATGGATGGCATGGATTTGTTTACCATGAAAGAGGAGGAACGGACGATTTTCAGGCGGAGGAATATCGGGTTTATTTTTCAGTCGTTTCAGTTGGTATCGGAATTGACGGTGGAGCAGAATCTGATATTCCCGCTGCTTTTGGATTACAGGAAACCGAAGCGGGAGGAAGTTGAGGAAATTCTGGAAGTGCTGGGCCTTGTCAACAGGCGGCGGCATTTGCCGGGACAGTTGTCCGGCGGGCAGCAGCAGCGGGTGGCCATTGGACGGGCACTGATCACAAGGCCAAAACTGATTCTCGCCGATGAGCCGACCGGAAATTTGGATTCCGAAAACAGTCAGGATGTGATGAATCTTCTGATGAAAGCATCCGGTTATTACAAGCAGACGATTCTCATGATCACACATAACCGTCAACTGACGGCTTCTGTTGGAAGGGTACTTCAGGTGGCCGACGGTGTACTGACAGACCTTGGAGGAGCACAGGACGTCCGGGAGATATCTGTTTCGCACGGCCGCAGCGGCAGCGGAAAGGAGACAGCCAATGAAAAGCTATCTTGATCTTGTTGCGGCGTCTGCCAGAGTGCATAAAAAGCAAAACCGGATGTCCGTTTTCTGTATTATTTTGTCGGTCTTTTTAATTACGGTTATTTTTGGCATGGCCGATATGTTTATACGCAGTCAGATCATGGCGGCAAAAAAAGACAGCGGCGACTGGCATGTGGCTTTCCGGGATATCAGCGATGAAGATGCCCTGATGATGTCGGCGCGGCCGGAAGTGGCTCATGGGGCCTGGTCCGGTGTGGTGAATTACAGCTATGAGGGAGAATATCATCTTTCCGGCAAAAATCTGATCATCTCCGGGTGTGATGAGAACTTTTTATCCGATATCATGCCGGACAATATTGTCGGGGGTGCATTCCCGGCCAGTGATCAGGAAGCGCTGCTGACAGAGAATGCCGGGATGGAATTGGGACTGAAAATCGGTGATACGGTGACAGCAGACGGCCCCGATGGTATGGCCTTTGATTTTACGATTTCCGGTTTTATGAAAAACACCTCAAAGATCATGAAGGATGATTTCTACGGCATTTGTATAACGACCCATGCGTTTCGGCAGATTTATGAGCAGGTGACCAATGGCCATCCCGGTGATTATAACAGTGTTTATTATGTACAATTCGCAAATCTTTCTTTGTGCGCATCTACGGTGTTGCGGCTGTTTTGTTTGTGCTGGTGCTGGCTGCCGGGATCATGATGATCACGAGCAGTTTAAACAGCAATGTTGCGCAGAGGACAGAATTTTTTGGTATGATACGCTGCATTGGAGCAACGCCGAAACAGGTCATGCGCCTTGTGCGAAAAGAAGCATTGAGCTGGTGTCGGATGGCGATCCCCGTCGGTATGGGGGCCGGGATACTGGTCATCTGGGTATTATGCGGGGTATTGCGTGCGCTGAGTCCCATGTATTTTGGGGAAATGCCTGCTTTTGGCATCAGTTTTCCGAGTGCCGCGGCCGGGATCGGTGTGGGACTGCTGACGGTATTGCTGGCGGCCCGTTCTCCGGGAAAAAGGGCGTCAAAAGTGTCGCCGCTGGCAGCGGTTTCGGGCAATGCCAGTGATTTACAGCCGATAAAAAAGGCCGCGAATATCCGGTTTTTTAAGATTGAAACAGCTCTCGGCATCCACCATGCCAAAGCAAGCAGGAAGAATTTCCTGTTAATGGCCGGGTCATTTTCTCTCAGTATTATCCTGTTTCTGAGTTTTGCGGTGACGGTGGATTTTATGAATCATGCGCTGAATTCCCTGTATCCATGGACACCGGATATTGCCATTGCTGATGACGGGGAAACGGCTGCCATGGATCAGGATTTTATCGAATCACTGAAGGCATGTTCCGGCGTGCAGCGGGTCTACGGCCGGATGGCCGCTTTCTCTGTGCCGGTCCGTGTCAATGACGAAGAAATGCTGATGGATGTGATTTCTTATGAGGATCATCAGTTTCAGTGGGCGGAGAAGTATCTGTTGGAAGGAACTGTAGAAGCGGCGAAAACAGAAGAAGAAGCGGGGCTGATCGTTTATGGGCCGCAAAGCCGGGTGCAGGTGAAAGATACGGTGGAACTGGATCTGGGAAACGGGACGTCTGATATTGAGATTACAGGCATGGTTTCAAAAAGCGCCTATAACAGCGATATGAATACAGGCATTCTCATTTGTTCAGAGGCAACATTCCGTCGGATGGCGGGTGAAGCTGTTTATCAGGAAGTGGACCTGCAGCTTGACAAACATGCATCGGAGGAAGATGTGGAGGCCATCCGACAGCTTGTTGGACAAAATCTGACATTTTCCGACAGGCGGCTGAGCAACAGCAGTACAACGGGCACTTATTATTCATTTGCGTTGTTTGTGTATGGCTTTCTGACCATTATCGCCCTGATCGCCATTTTTAATATTGTGAACAGTATTGCCATGAGCGTAGCGGCGAGAACAAGGCAGTACGGCGTTTTCAGGGCGATTGGTTTAAGCGGCAGACAGCTCAACAAAATGATACTGGCGGAGGCACTGACCTATGTGGTGATGGGGTCCCTGTGCGGAAGTATCATTGGTCTGATTTTCAACAAAGTCCTGTTTGATCATCTGATTGCCTTTCGCTGGGGCGACACATGGCACATACCGTTTGCAGGCCTTGGGGTCATTCTGACGATCGTGGCGGCGGCTGTCGTTTTGTCCGTGCACGGGCCTGTGAAAAAAATCAGGGACATGTCAATCGTGGATACCATCAGCACCCGGTGATCATTCTTTACAGTAGACGGCAATGGCCTGGCTGGCGAAGGCTGCGGTGCCAGGGCCGCCGGCCTGGTCGATGTTATGCCGCATCCGCTCGTCAGCGACATACATTTGCCCCAGACCGCTTAAAATCTCTTTGGTACACGTATAGTAATTGGCAGTAATAAAATTTTGCAGTTCGATGATTTTATCCTGCACAGCCTGGTCGGCCGGGGACATTGCGCGCAGCTTTCCAAGCTCGGTGAATATGTCCATGAGCCGGCCGGCGCTTTCTGCGAAGTTCTGGCCGTTTTTGGCTCTTTGTTCATATTCCTGCCAGGCCGTTGTGCCGCCCCATCTGGCCCTGGCTTCTTCTTTATATTGTTCGATCTCACTTTTGTCAAATGCTTTAAAATTCATTTGATCCACTCCTTTTTTCTGAATTTCACGGGCAAAGGCAATCAATTCCCCGATATGTTTGTACTGCAGTTCCAGCAGGTGGATTTGCTGGGACAGGGCTTTGGCCGAATCGTATCCCGGACTGTCGAGAATGGCTTTGATTTCCTTTAAAGGAAACTGCAATTCCCGAAAAAATAAGATGCTCTGCAAACGGCCAAGGCTCGTATCGCCATACAAGCGGTAGCCTGCAGGGGTGACTTTCGCAGGCTTTAAAAGGCCGATGGCATCATAATGGTGAAGTGTGCGCACACTGATGCCGGTGATCTGACTGACTTCGTGAACAGTTCTCAAATTCATTCTTTTTTACCTCCCGTGCAAATTTATTATAATCTATGACGTAACGTCAGAGTCAATAGTTTTTTGAAGCAGTTCAGCCTGAAGTTCTTTGAAGCACAATTTTTCTTGTAGAAGCAGGTGAAATTGGTTATAATGAAGAAAAAAGTAATGCAATACAGGATTGAAGGAGGCATTCGTATGTTATTCATAGAGTACCCGAAATGCGGCACATGCCGCAAGGCAAAAAAATGGCTGGATGACCATGGCATGAATTATGAGGACCGCCATATCAAAGAAAAGAATCCAACTTTGGAAGAACTGAAAGCCTGGCACAAGATGAGCGGGCTGCCTTTGCGGAAGTTCTTTAATACGAGCGGCACGCTTTATAAGGAAATGAAGTTGAAAGACAAGCTGGCGGATATGATGGAAGAAGATCAGTATGCGCTTCTGGCTGCGGATGGGATGCTGGTGAAGCGGCCGCTGATTGTGACGGATGAATTTGTGCTTGTGGGATTTAAAGAAAAAGAATGGGAAGATAAGGTGAAAGCATGATTTATATTACCGGCGATTGTCACGGGGATTACACAAGGCTGAATATGGCGTCTTTCCCTGAACAAAAAGGGATGACGAAGGATGATTATGTCATTGTCTGCGGCGATTTTGGCTACTGGGATGCTTCGGCCGAGACAAAATACTGGATGAACTGGCTGGAACATAAATCCTTTACTACTCTGTGGGTCGACGGTAATCATGAAAATTATGATTTGCTGAAAGAAATCCCGGTGGAGGAATGGCATGGCGGACGGATACAAAGAGTGATGCCATCGGTCATTCATCTGATGCGGGGACAGGTGTATGAGCTGGAGGGTTTGAAGATATTTACTTTTGGCGGTGCCAGAAGTCATGATATGGAAGGCGGCCTGTTACATAGGGAGGATCCGGCCTTTAAGAGAAAGAAAACCCGGCTCGTCAAGGCGAAAAAGACTTTTCGGATCGTGCATGAGAACTGGTGGCCGGAAGAAATGCCCGATGAGGATGAATTTGAGGAAGGCCGCCGCAATCTGGTCCGCCATGACTGGCAGGTGGATGTGGTGCTGACGCACTGCTGCGCGACTTCGGTGCAGGAAGCTTTTGATCATGACAAATACGCGCCGGATCAATTGACGGATTATCTGGAGGAGATCCGCCGCCGGACGAAATACCGCTATTGGCTGTTCGGTCATTATCATGAGAACCGGAAAATAAGCGGGAAGGATTATGTACTCTATGAGCAGGTCGTCCGGCTTTCGCAGCAGAAATCGCCGGTACCGTCCAATGAGGAAGGGACCGACCAGGCGCAGGAGGATGAAGGGGAAGATAAGTAATGAGGATCATTATATCGCCGGCCAAGAAGATGCATTCGGATCCGGCGCCGTTATCATGGAAGCAGATGCCGCAATTTGTCAGGCAGGCCGGTGAATTGCGGGAATATCTGGCAGCGCTGAGTTATGAAGAAGCGAAGGCTCTGTGGAAATGCAATGACCAGATCGCGGCATTGAACTATGAGCGATTGGCGAAGATGAATGTGCAGAAGCCGCAGAATCCGGCGATACTGGCTTATGAAGGTATCCAGTATCAGTATATGGCCCCGGCTGTTTTTGAGCAGAATTCGTTGGATTATATCGAGGAACATTTAAGGATCCTGTCCGGTTTTTACGGTTTGTTGAGGCCCTTTGACGGTATTGCTGCATACCGCCTGGAAATGCAGGCAAAAATCAACTGGAACGGCCATCGTTCCCTGTATACTTACTGGGACAGCAGCCTTGCCGGACAATTAATGACGGAGACGGATTGTATTGTCAATCTGGCCTCCAAAGAGTATAGTAAAGCTGTGGCGAAATACTGGCCGTCTGACCAGCAATGGATCGATGTGATATTTGGTGAATGGATCGACGGCAAGGTCAAAGAAAAAGGCACCATGGTCAAGATGGCCAGAGGTGAGATGGTGCGTTTCATGGCCGAGCAGCAAGCCGCAGAACCGGAAACGATGAAAGCGTTTAACCGTTTGGATTATTGTTTTGAGGATGCGCTGTCGGATGCGCGGACCTACGTGTTTATAAGGAGGAAATCATAGATGTTAAAGGAAGGTATCAAGGCACCGGAGTTTTCATTGGCAGATCAGAATGGACAGACAGTCAGGCTGTCTGATTTCAGAGGCAAAAAAGTAGTCGTTTATTTTTATTCAAAGGATCATACAGCGGGATGCACAAAGCAGGCATGCGCTTTCGCAAATAATTATCAGGTATTTCAGTCGATCAATGTGCCTGTGATCGGCATCAGCAAAGATACGACGGTTTCCCATGGCAAATTTGCCGCAAAATATGAGCTGCCTTTTATTCTCCTTGCTGACCCGGAAAAGGAAGTTCATGCCGCCTATGATGTGCTGAAAGAGAAAACCATGTATGGCAAGAAGGTCATCGGGACCGAGCGGACAACGTATATTATCAATGAAGACGGTATGATAGAAAAGGCCATGAAAAAAGTGAAGCCGGATACAAATGCGGCGGATGTGCTGGCTTATCTGCAATCGTTATAAAGGGGGCTGTTTCAGATGAAAAAAACAGGGAAAATGATATTGACGGCTGGTTTAGTGTTTGCGCTGGCCGGATGTGGAAGTTCGGCCGGACTGGATCATACCGGTACAGGTACAGAGGCAGCCACAGAGACGGCAGCAGAAAGTGTTTTAGAAAGCGAGTCGGTTTTAGAAAGTCAGTCCCAGAGCGAGACGGAAAGTGCCATTCAATCCGAAACGGAGCTTTCAGAGCCGGAGACGATGGCGGAGGTGTCATACGATGGTTATCTGACGGTTCTGGATGAGATTGATGAGGAGTATCAGGATTCTTATGGTGAGATGCTGCCGTATTCGGTTTATGATATGGATGGCGATGGCATAAAAGAACTGATCGTCAAATGCGGTACTTGCGAGGCCGATTATATGTGGCGTGTGTATACACTGGACGACGGCGAAGCAGTCGTTTTGGTCGGAGAATTTTCCGGCGGGCACTCCGGGCTGTATAGCTGCGCGGATGGCGGTTTATATAATCTGATGGCTCATATGGGCGGAGAGCAGATCGTTCATGTCACGCTGGATAACGGTGTGATCGGCGAAGAAGTCATTCTGGAGAAGGAAATCGCTGCCGATGAATCATACGAGGAGCCGGATGGCGAGGCACTTGAGACAGCGGAAATCGTTGACGATGGGCTGGTGCTGCAGGCCGGAAAATGAAGACGGGCAGAGAGTATTACCTTTTTATCGTAATGTTATGGGTGAAGGAGTTGCTTTATATGAATAAGGCATTAATAGAAAGAGGTTTGTGATTATCACAGACCTCTTTTTAAATACAATTTTTAATTTATATGTTGACAGACGACATATCGGAGGGCGATATATCGAAATCATGCAGAGCCTGCACGCAGGCTTTGGATTTTATGAAGAAGGGAATGTTGAGATGTTAAAAAAGCCGGAGCCATTAACAGAAAGTTACTATTACATCTTATTATGTCTGGCCAACGGGCCGAATCACGGGTATGGCATTATGCAGGATGCGGCCAGATTATCGGATGGAGCTGTGAAGATCGGTTCAGGAACGATGTACGGAGCAACGGGCAATATGATGAAAAAAGGCTGGATCGTGGAGAGCAATCAGCATGAAGAAGGGATGGAGCGCCGCAGAATGTATGAACTGACAGATACGGGGCGTGAGGTTTTGCAGGGAGAGATCAGGCGGCTGCAGCATTTGCTGGCCTGTGCCGAAGAAGTCATGGGGAGGTCATTGAAATGGGAAAATTAAGGAAAAGTCATCGTATGTATACGGCCTGGAATTACAGGCAGGAGATTGCGGATCTGAACAGGCAGTCCGAGGAAGGCTGGCAGCTTGTGAAGGGCGGCTGCTTCAATAGTGTCTTTGAGGAAGATGACCGGCAGGTTTACCGGTATCAGTTGGATTATCATGCAGGTGTGGAGAACCGGATGCGTTATCTGGAGACTTTCAGGGAGCAGGGATGGGAGTATATCAATTCCACATTTAACGGATGGCATTATTTCAGAAAACCGTATGACCCGTCATTGCCGGAAGAAGAATATGAAATTTATACGGATGATTCGGCAGTGCCGGATATGGTGAAGCGCTGGCAGAGGCTGGCTCTGATTTTAATGACGTTCATGACGGTTTGTCTGGCGGTGCTGGTTGGGCATATGGTTCAGAAACCGAAATGGACATGGGTGCCATTGATCCTATTGTATCTGATTTTCATTGGCATAATAGGCAGCGGTTATATCAAAATGCGGCGGTACCGCTTGCAGCAGGACGGTCAGTCCGCAAAATCGTCAGCCTGTTCAGGGCTTAGGATATGGATCTGCGCCGGTATGTTTGTTATTTGTATGGTGAGCGGCGTTCTGCTGACGGAGAAACGGCCGAATATTCAGAATATTTCAATGGCAGAGGAGTATTCAATTGAAGATAAAAGTGGTAAAATAAGTGCAAATACGTTTAATGTGTATGACGAAGATTATTATTATCTTGATTTGTCCATGGACAATGCGCCGGCACTGACCCTTAAGATCGTTGATGAAAACGGACAGATCGTGTACAGCAACAATGAGGCATCTGTCAGTATTGAAGCTGTGCAATTGCGTTTGAAAAAGGGAAAATATGAGATATTCCTGGAAAACGCAGAGCCGGTGGATAGCGGGCGTATGCATATCGAATATTCTATGAATTAGCTGACCGGCAAAGCGGCTGCGGCAATGTCCGGCGGATGAATGAATGACAGATTGGCGAATTGTGAAAGGCGGTTTAAACGATGGAAATACTGGATATTGTAGATGAAAACGGGGAGCCGACGGGGAAGACGGCCGAGCGGTCGGTGGTCCATGCGCAGGGGCTGCGTCATAGAACTTCCCATGTCTGGCTGCTGCGTGAAAGAGAGCATGGGGTGGAAGTGCTGCTGCAAAAGCGCAGCGAAGGCAAAGATTCTTTTCCCGGATGCTATGATATATCCAGTGCAGGCCATATTCCGGCAGGGGTCGGTTTTAAAGAATCGGCCATGCGGGAACTGAAAGAAGAACTGGGGATCACGGCTGCAGCGGAAGAACTGGTTGAATGCGGTGAACTGAAATTATATCAGGAAGAAATTTTTTACGGGGAACCATTCAAAGACAATCAGGTCAGTAAAGTATTTTACATATGGAAGGATGTTGAGCCGGAGGCCATGCAGCTACAGGCTTCGGAAGTGGCCAGGGTATGCTGGATACCGTTAGCCGAATGCAGGAGGAAGGTACGGGAGAATACGATTCCGCATTGTATTGTGGCAGGTGAACTTGATATGCTGCCGGATCACAGGGGAGTTTGCGTTTAACAGCGTCCCCTGTGATTGATGTGCCAGACAGGATATTTTAAAGAGAAGAAAGGGCCTGGTCAACTTCGGCGGCGTCCGGAATCGAACAGGAAGCGCCGGGACGTGAAACGCTGATAGCAGCAGCCATGGCAGCCCGTTTCATACATTCGTGAATCGGTTTTCCTGCTGTCAGGGCAGCGAGAAAGAATCCTGTAAATGTATCTCCGGCGGCCGTTGTGTCAGAGATAGATACAGGAAAGGCCGGTTGGCGGACACAGTCCTGCGGTGTAAAACAAATGGCGCCGTCACCGCCAAGAGTAAGGACGACACAAAGCGAAGGATATTTTGCATGCAGGTATGACCAGACTTTTTCCGGCTGCGTTTCGCCAGTAATCTGCTGTGCTTCGATTTCGTTGCCAAAAAGCCATGAAATGGCATTATAATCCAGATCGCGCAGAGAATCATCAAAAGGAGAAGGGTTCAGCACGATAGAAAGTCCTTGTGCAGCGGCCTGTTGGATCAGATATGACAGGCCGCTGATTTCATTTTGTAATACCAGATAGTCGCCCGCAGAGAAATTGGAAAGCGTTTCGTCGATCTGCTGACAGGTCACGGTCTGATTGGATCCGCCAAAAAGCAGAATGCAATTCTCACCTGCGTCATTAACGGAGATGACAGCATTTCCCTGAAATGTTTCTACATGACGGAGATAGCGGATATCGACGCCATTTTCTTTCAACAAAGCAGCAAGCTCGTCGCCGCCTTTGCCGATGCAGCCGGCATGATAAACCGATGCACCGGCACGGGCCAGCGCAATGGACTGATTTAAGCCTTTACCGCCAGGATTGACGGTCATGGATTTTGCAGCCAGTGTTTCTCCGGGAGCGGCAAAGTGGGGGACGCGATAAACATAATCCAGATTTGCAGAGCCAAAATTTAAAATACTCATATTCATAACCTCCTTATGGGTAAACGTTTACTTAAGCAGAGTATATCATGGATGGAATGTTTTTGCAACCGGCAGTTGGATCGATATGGGATGGGCGCGAACAGTAACTGAAAGGTAAACGAT
>CAYURX010000098.1:0-10515 GCA_964447245.1 uncultured Coprococcus sp.
TGGCCCCTGTTGAAAGCCGCCGCCGTCTGAAAATTTCCGGCGATGAGAGCTGCTATGGCTGTATTTGTTCAGAACACCGGTGGCCGGTGATTGGCGTGTATAATTTTAGCAATGAGGAGCGGGAAGTCGTGATATCTTTAGAAGACAATGGTCTTGCGGCAAAGGGGACTGTCAGGGATCTGATCTGTGATTGCGAATGGCCGGTGGAAGATGTCATTCGCGTCGTGCTTCCGCCGCTTGGGTATGGGTTTTATGTTTTGTAAAATGAAATTTACTTGACTTTTCCATGTTTTGTCTTATAATAGAGTCAGAGTGCAGACGTTGAGCCGCACGAAGGGGTACACCACCACGGGTGTATCTTTTCGTGCGGCTTTTTTGTTTCTAAGAAAATTGTTTCTAAGAAAAGCATGTTCTGGAAACAAAAAACTCCAAAAGGGTCGCACTGTGAAGGGAGGGACATCGGTGATTAAAGTGAATGGCGAGCAAATTGGCGATGCAGATGGTATGAATGTGGCGGAGTTTCTGGAAAAACATGGTTTTCCGAAGAAGATGCTGGCCGTCGAGTGCAATGGCGCCATTATTCCCAGAGCCAAATGGGTGGAGACCTGTCTGGCAGACGGAGATGTGGTGGAAGTTGTTCGGTTTGTAGGAGGCGGCTGATATGAGAATTGTGTTAAATGGTCATCAGATGGAGACGGCGGCGGCTGATCTGTCGGAACTGAAACAGCAGGTTTATGACAAAGAACATTTGGCGGCAGCGGCGATTGCTTCATGTATCTGGATTGCCGATGGATTTCAGACGGAGGAAAATCTGCCTTTGCATGAAGGCATGACCGTCAATTGGATACAGAAGGGCAAAATGCCGGATCGTGAGGAAATGGCATCGATGCTCCGGGCAAGACATACGCCTCATGTATATGAAAGGGTCAGGGATGCCAGGGTGGCTGTCGCGGGACTCGGCGGTCTGGGTTCCAATATTGCGGTGATGCTTGCGAGAACCGGCATCGGACATCTGCATCTTGTTGATTTTGATATTGTGGAACCAAGCAATTTAAACCGGCAGCAGTATTGCATCGAGCATTTGGGGATGTACAAGACAGAAGCCATGAAATTACAGCTTTTGCGCATGAATCCGTATATTGATGTGCAGATGGATACGGTGCGTGTTGATGAGGAAAACTGCGGGCAGTTGTTTAAGGACGATGACATTATTTGTGAGGCTTTTGATAAGGCCGCAGCCAAAGCGATGCTGACAGAGCAGATTTTGTATCATTTTCCGGAGAAAACGCTGATCTGCGGATCAGGAATGGCCGGGTTTGGGCCATCCAACGCGATTCGAACCCGGAAAATCAACAGGCATTTTTATATATGCGGTGACGGCGAGAGTGAAGCGGGGCCGGGGCATGGATTGATGGCGCCGAGGGTGAGCATTTGCGCGGCCCATCAGGCGAATATGGTACTGCGCTGCCTCATGGGGCTGGATGCGGAGGATGCATAAATAGCAGAACGACAGGCAGAAAGACAGAAAGATAGGCAGATAGAAAGACAGACAGATCAAGAGATATAAAGACAGATAGATCAAGAGATATAAAGAGAGAAAGAAAGCCTGAAAAACAATCAATTCGGGCCGGATAATAGAAAGGGGATAGATACAATGAGCCATCAGGAAATGATGAATAAAGATACATGGAATCTTGGAGGGCATACATTTACATCAAGATTTATTCTTGGTTCTGGCAAATATAATCTGAATCTGATTCGGGCGGCTGTGGAGGATGCGGGGGCTGAGATCATTACCCTTGCCCTGCGCCGTGTTAATACAAAAAAAGAAGAAAATATTCTTGATTATATTCCTGAAGGAGTGACGCTACTGCCGAATACTTCCGGCGCGAGAAATGCCGATGAAGCAGTGCGCATTGCCAGACTGGCCAGGGAGATGGGCTGCGGTGATTTTGTGAAGGTGGAGATCATGCATGATTCAAAATATCTGCTGCCGGATAATTATGAGACGGTCAAAGCGACAGAAATTCTTGCAAAGGAAGGATTTGTTGTGATGCCGTATATGTATCCTGATCTGAATGCGGCCAGAGATATGGTGAATGCGGGTGCGGCCTGTATCATGCCGCTGGCTTCTCCGATTGGTTCCAATAAGGGACTGGCCACCAGGGATTTTATTCAGATATTGATTGATGAAATTGATCTGCCGATTATTGTCGATGCCGGTATCGGCCGTCCGTCCCAGGCCTGTGAAGCCATGGAAATGGGAGCGGCCGCGATTATGGCCAATACGGCCATTGCCACAGCGGGGGATATTCCTGCGATGGCGGGGGCTTTCAAACAGGCCATTGAAGCGGGACGTGCCGCTTATCTGTCGGGACTTGGGCGTGTGCTGCATCGCGGGGCTGCCGCTTCTGATCCATTAACAGGATTTTTGCATGATTAAGGCAAAATGGATGGAGGTTGACGCAAATGGACAATGAATACATTATCCAGTGGGAGGATATGAGCGAGGAAGCCAGAACGAAGAAAGAAAGGCTGGAAAATGATCCGTCTTTCAGAACCGATCATATGGCTTACATGGAAGGCATGGAGCAGATCCGGTCTGATGTTATGGGAAAGGTCATTGGCCATATGCGGTCTTATGACGAGAAGGCCTATACGGCAGCAGATGTGCGGGCGGCACTGGCTCATGAAACCTGTTCAATTGAAGATTTTAAGGCGTTGCTGTCTCCGGCCGCACAGCCGTTTCTGGAGCAGATGGCGGAGCGGGCCCGTGTAGAGACGAGAAATCATTTTGGTAATTGTGTGTATTTATTCACACCGCTGTATATTGCCAATTATTGTGAGAATTATTGTGTTTACTGTGGTTTTAATTGCTACAACCATATTCACCGCAAAAAGCTGACCATGGCGGAGATTGAACATGAGATGGAAGTTATTGCGGGTTCCGGTATTGAAGAAATTCTGATGCTGACTGGTGAGAGCCGCAAGATGAGTGATGTGGCCTATATTGGCGAGGCCTGCAAACTGGCACGGAAATATTTCAGAAATGTGGGATTGGAGATTTACCCGGTCAATACAGATGAATACCGCTATCTTCACGAATGCGGCGCGGATTATATTACGGTTTTTCAGGAAACCTACAATTCAGACAAGTATGAGAAACTGCATTTGATGGGGCATAAACGGGTCTGGCCGTACCGCTTTGAAGCTCAGGAGCGGGCATTAAAGGGCGGTATGCGGGGCGTTGGTTTTTCGGCCCTTCTGGGTCTGGATGATTTCAGAAAGGACGCGCTGGCAACAGGTCTGCATGTTTATTATTTACAGAGAAAATATCCCCATGCCGAAATGTCCCTGTCCTGCCCGAGACTGCGCCCGATTATTAATAATGATAAAATTAATCCGAAAGATGTGCATGAAACGCAGCTTTGCCAGATATTGTGCGCTTACCGGATTTTCCTGCCGTTTGCGGGTATCACCGTGTCCTCAAGGGAAGTGGCCAGATTCAGGGATGGCATCATCAATATTGCGGCCACAAAGATTTCTGCAGGTGTGAGCACCGGCATCGGTGATCATGAGGAAAAATATACAGGCAAAGAAACGAACGGAGAAACGGATAAGGGCGATGAGCAATTTGAGATTGCCGATGACCGGAGTTTCACAGAGATTTATGATGCTATCAGGGCCCAGGGACTTCAGCCTGTGCTGAATGATTATATTTATGTGTAGTTACAGGAAAATGTTGGCAGTGACCAACAGGCATTTGTGCCATCGTGATTTTCTTGAGCAGATCGACTTACTGGCTGCGACGGATGTTGACGGCATTTTATTAAGAGAGAAAGATCTGACAGAGGCAGAGTATGAGCAATTGGCGGGTAAAGTCCTGGCAATTTGCAACAGGTATCATAAGAAGTGTATTCTGCATACATATGTTGAAGCGGCAAAGCGGCTGGCCTGTCCGAATATTCATCTGCCGCTGCATCTGCTGATGCAGTATCAGGGAGAATTGGGGGCCTTTGAGCAGATTGGCACGTCCGTTCATTCGGTGGAGGAAGCCGTCAAGGCGTGGGAGGCCGGTGCCACTTATCTGACTGCGGGTCATGTTTTTGAAACAGACTGCAAGAAAGGACTACCGGGACGGGGACTGTCATTTCTTAAAAATGTATGTGACGCTGTGGATATTCCGGTTTATGGCATCGGCGGTATCACGCCGGAGAATCTGCCGCAGGTACTGGCAACCGGGGCAGTCGGCGGATGTATGATGTCGATGGCAATGCAGATTGAATGACAACATTTGGATTACGGGATTTATAGACACGGTACGGACAGTTTTCAGCGGCAGTTTTAGCTGTAGAAACTGTCCGTAATTTTGCGTTGTCAGAAAAGGCTTTATTTGTTATACTAATGCTGTACATGTCATATGCAGTTCTTTGTTAAACGCTGTTTTTCAGGGAATTCCTCTGTTAAGGGAGGATTTATGGAAGACACAAAAGTAATCAGTGGCGAAGAGAAGGCGGTTTTGGACGCGGCATCTGGTACGGGAAATGCCAATAACAGGACGATTTTCCGGGATGCGACTTTGACCAGTCAGTTTTTGAGAGAATATTCTGGAATATCCTTGTTTGCGAATGTTAAACCGGAGGATATCGAGGATGTAACGGCAATCTATCATGCCTATCTTGGAATAGAGTTTGAGTCGGATACGGTCAAAAAAGTCCGGGTCGAGATCCAGGGAGAGCCGCGGGAAGTTTATGTGATACCGTTGATCGAACATAAAAGCTATGTGGACTATGATGTGTCCATGCAGCTTCTGCGTTATATGGTCGTCATCTGGCATGATTATGCCAAACAGCAGGAATCGTTGAAACAGGGAGCGTCCCACCGGAAGAATTTCCGTTATCCGCTGATTGTACCAATTGTCTATTATGAGGGAAAGGCAAAGTGGACAGCCGACCGGAATCTGAGCGCCAGAATTGAGTACGCAGATAAAATGAAAATGTACATACCGGAATTTGAGTATCAGGTGGTGCATGTTCATAATTATACAAATGAAGAATTGCAGAAACATGATGATGAAATGTCACTTGTCATGATGTTGAATAAGATACAGACGCCGGAGGATTACAGTGATCTTTTGGAGATATCGAAAGAATACGTATCTTCGGTCTATGATAAGGCGTCTGGGAGTATCCAGCAGGTTTATAGAGATATCTTCTGGTCATTGATGATGAAGATGAATGTGCCTGTAGGAGAAGCCAAGCAATGGATGAATGTATTGGAGGCAGACGGTATGGGATATTTATTTGAAAACATGGATAAGATGGATATACAGGCTGAACGCGAAAATACGAGGATAGCAAGGGCTGAAGCGGATGCAGCTAAGGCCGAACTGGCAAAAGCAGCAGCAAAAGAGAAGGAGGCTGCAGCAGAAAAAGAGTTAAGCATTCAAAGAACAGTGCTCAGGCAGAAGACTTTGAATCATACAAAAGAGGAGGCCTGTGCCGAGATCCAATTTATTTTTGAATTAGATGAAGGATTGGCAAAGGACAAGGTTGCGTTATATTGGAACCTGTAAACATTCATAGTAAGAATAATAAGTGAAAGAGCAGAGGGAAGTCTGGCATGTATGGAACTGCCGGATCTGGTTTGATGGATCAGATCCGGCAGTTCCTTTTGTGTGCCTGAATTTCCTGAATCTGAAAAAATATTATTTTTGATTCGTCTTTTTTCGTGTTAATATGGTTATTTAAGTAGAGAGTGCTTTGCAGAAAGGAGGAAGTATGTCAGACAGAGAGATCATTCGAAAAATTCATAGTGGCGATAAAGACGCCATGAATTTGATGATAGAGAAATATTATGATGATATTTACCGGTTTTGCCTGTATTTGACCGGCAGCGAGACGGATGCTTATGATCTGACGCAGGAGACCTTTCTGAGGTTTATTCATTATATGGATGCGTACCGGTATAAAAATCTGAAAGGTTATTTAGTGATGATAGCGAGAAATCTGTGCAGAAATTACTTTGCGCAAAGAAAAGTATTGAGAGGTCTGAATGACTGGAATGGTTTTGAAAAAGCAGAAACCGGAGAATCGGCTGATCGGCCCATGGAACGGGTGGAAAATAAACTGTATCTGCTGCGGCTGCTTCAATTGCTGCCGTTGGAGCAGCGGGAGGTCGTCGTGCTGCGCATCTATGGAGAATTGAAATTTAAGGAGATCGCCGGTATGTTAAACAGCAATCTTTCGACTACGAAGTCGAGATACCAGTTGGGGATCGCCAATATGAAAAAATACATGGAGCGGGAGGAGGACTGGCATGAATCATGAAAATATAAGGGAATTATTTGAAAATTCCAAAAGGGAAATTGTGATTGACACGGGCAGAAAGGAAGCGGCTTTCAAAGTTCTGCAAAAAGAGCTGAACGGAGGGAGTGGCTGGCTGAGAGGGGATAACAGAGGAAAAATGAAAATTTTTATCCGTCAAATTTATTATATGGATAGAATGACGCCTGGATTACAGGCTGGCGGGGGCATTGTCATGTTTCTGGTGATGGTCATACTGGGGAAGATGAATCTTGACGGTGAAGACCTGATCGTCTGCGGGATGCTCCTGTCAACTTTGCTGAGTGCGTTTTCGGTGCTTGGCATGGGACGGATTTTTGCGGCCAATACGGCGGAATTGAGTGAGAGCTGTTATTTTAACGTGAAGCAATTGATTGGCCTGCGAATGATCACTTCCGGTATACTGAATCTGACGGTGCTGTTTCTTGTGGTTTTAACGGTTGGCTGTCAGTGGTCATTAGGATTGATGCCGGTTGCCTTATATATGTTCGTGCCATATGTGATGACACAATGCGGATGTGTCGGGGTTTTGCTGACAGAATCCGGAAGAAAAAATCCCTATGTCATGATCGGGACCGGCCTGCTTCTTTGTGCGTGCCATCTGTGTGTGGCGTCGGTGCCGGGGATTTATGAAGCTTCGGCGATCCTGTTCTGGGGAATTGCTTTCGCAGCCGGCATGATGATAATGGGAATACAGGTGAGGATTTTATTTGCGGGTCTGGAGAAGGGAGAAATGTTATGCATGCATTGAGTTTAATTGATGTCCGGAAAGATTTTAAGGATAAGACGGCGGTGTGTGATGTGAATCTGTATTTTCATCACGGCATTTACGGATTGCTCGGGGAAAACGGGGCAGGTAAAACAACTTTAATGAGGATGATCTGCGGCATTTTGCAGCCAACCAGGGGGATGGTGATCTGTGATGGAATCGAGATCGGAAAAATGGGCGGCGCTTACCGGAGGATCTTAGGCTATTTGCCCCAGGATTTCGGCTATTACCGTGAGTTCAGTGCCGGACGATTTCTGCATTATATGGCGGCTTTAAAGGCGATGCCGGAGGGAGAAGCCCGTCGGCGGATCCATGAATTGCTGGAGATGGTGGATCTGGCCGATGTCAAACATAAAAAACTGAAAACTTTTTCCGGCGGTATGCTGCGGCGGATCGGAATCGCCCAGGCCCTTTTAAATGAGCCGGAGATTTTGATCCTGGATGAGCCGACGGCGGGGGTGGACCCGAAAGAGCGGGTGCGATTCAGAAATATTATCAGTTCCCTTGGTAAGGAGCGGATCGTTATTTTGTCGACGCATATTGTTTCTGATATTGAATACATTGCCGATGAGATCATGATGATGCAGGAGGGGCATATGATTCAGACAGGAACCTGTGAGGCGCTGCTTGAAAGTGTACGGGGCTGTGTCTGGAAATGCCTGGTGGATGAGGCGAAGGCGGAAGAACTCAACCGGAAGTATATTGTGAGCAATTTGAAAAGGCGTGAGCATCAGGTGGAGCTGCGGATCGTTGCGCCGGAGAAACCGGTTCCTGAAGCTGTTTTACAGGAGGCAGCGCTGGAGGATGTTTATCTGTATGCTGTGCAGAACAGTCCGGCAGGAAGGGAGAAAAGGGTATGAGTTTATATAAGATGGAATTGTATAAAATATGTCACCGGAAAATTTTTATCATAGGAAGTATCAGTGTGGTTTTGCTGCTGATTCTGTATTTCTGGTTCGTGGGGGTGGGGGACGAGATTGCAACGGTAGAAGGTGTCCGGTACAAGGGATATGAAGCCGTTCAAATGGACCGGGAGGTGACAGAAAAATACAGTGGCGTTTTGACTGACGACAAAGGTTTATCCGATTGCAGACACAGAACTGGGAAAGGTCGCTTTAAGGACAGGCAAACCCGTGGAATTGTTTTATACAACCGGATGGAAAGTTTTTCTGGAAATGCTGCAGATGGGGATGATGCTTGGAAGTATTCTGATTTTACTTGGAACTGCCGCTGTTTTTTCAGATGAAAAGCAGACGAATATGCAGCCCCTTATATTTACAACGGAGCAGGGAAAGACACGGGATATCGGGGCTAAAATCGCCGCCGCATTTACGGTGACGGCTGCCATTGACGGGGTCATCCTTGTGCTGGCCTTTGGTCTTTGCCGTTTGGTCTATGGCCTTGATGGCGACGGTACGGCCATTTACTTTATTCTGCGTTATACCAGTCTGAGGCATCCGTTGAGCTACTGTCCGTGCAGCGCGTTTGCATTGATCACAGTATTGCTTGCACTGCTGGGATCCGCCGTACTGTGCGGAATGACCCTCTGGATTTCCGCCCGCTGTGCCAGTTCTTTCCATGCGCTGGCCGCGGCGGCCATCTGCTGGGGAGCACCGTTTCTCGTTCGTATATTTTTCGGCGGCTTTGGCTTTCTGCTCGTATCGGGAACGCCGGTTTTCCTGGTTATGACCAATAATATATGGGATATTTATTCCTTCTGGTTTGTACCGCTGACCTCTGCCATCCTGCTATTGATTGGTTCTGTGACCAGTGGATACCGGGTTTATAAAAACGGAGTTTAGAAAGAAAGGCGCGGTTCATATTTCCTTATGGCAGAAAGATGCCCATATGTCCGAAAACCTTTTTAAGAGTGACAAGTGTGTCAAAAGGAGATATTGACGTGCTTGTGGAAGAATATTATAATAAATATGAAATTACGACACATCAATCAGTTGCATAGAAGGATTATGTGTGTAAAATCACGATTGTAAATGGGAAAGGAAGGTTATAGTAATGAAGTTTTTTATTGACACAGCAAAAGTGGAGGATATTCGTAAAGCCAACGATATGGGTGTGATCTGTGGCGTGACAACCAATCCTTCTCTGATTGCCAAAGAGGGCAGGGATTTCAATGAAGTGATCAAAGAGATCACAACGATCGTTGACGGACCGATCAGCGGAGAGGTGAAGGCAACAACGGTTGACGCAGAAGGTATGATCAAAGAGGGACGTGAGATCGCGGCGATCCATCCGAATATGGTTGTAAAGATCCCAATGACGGTTGAAGGTTTAAAGGCTGTAAAGGTACTGTCAAAAGAAGGCATCAAAACAAATGTGACACTGATCTTTACGGCAAATCAGGCCCTTCTGGCTGCTGAAGCCGGTGCAACATATGTATCTCCATTCCTTGGCAGACTGGATGATATCAGCCAGCCGGGCATTGATCTGATTCGAACCATTGCGGATATTTTCAGCATTTATGGATATGAGACAGAGATCATCGCCGCTTCTGTCAGAAATCCGATTCATGTCACAGATTGTGCATTGGCCGGAGCTGATATTGCGACTGTGCCTTATAATGTTATCGAGCAGATGACAAAGCATCCATTGACAGATCAGGGTATCGCAAAGTTCCAGGCAGACTATAAAGCAGTTTTTGGGGAATAAAAAATGGAAAATTCAGAACTTAAAAAACAGGCTGTTGAGATCCGTAAGGGGATCGTATCCTCTGTCCACAGCGCAAAGGCCGGACATCCGGGCGGTTCTCTTTCGGCAGCAGATATTTTTACTTATTTGTATTTTGAAGAAATGAATATTGACCCGAAGAATCCTAAAGATCCTGAGAGAGACCGTTTTGTCCTTTCAAAGGGTCATACGGCGCCGGGCCTTTATTCAGCTTTGGCCCACCGCGGATATTTCCCGGTGGAAGATTTATTAACACTGCGTCACACAGGTTCTTATCTTCAGGGACATCCTGATATGAAGCACATTCCGGGCGTTGACATGTCATCCGGTTCTCTTGGTCAGGGACTTTCCTGCGGTGTTGGTATGGCACTGGCAGGCAAGCTGCAGAACAAAGATTATCGTGTCTATGTACTGTGCGGCGACGGTGAGATCCAGGAAGGCCAGATCTGGGAGGCAGCCATGTTCGCAGGTTACCGCCAGTTGGATAATCTCTGTGTTATTGTTGATAATAATAATCTTCAGATCGACGGAGCGATTGATACGGTTTGCTCGCCTTATCCGATCGATAGGAAGTTTGAGAGTTTTAATTTCCATGTGATCCATATGGACGGCAATGATTTTGATGATATCAGGAGAGCCTTTGCGGAGGCAAAGGCCACAAAAGGTATGCCTACAGCCATCGTTGCCCATACCTTGAAGGGCAAGGGCGTTTCCTAT
>CAYURX010000099.1:0-10487 GCA_964447245.1 uncultured Coprococcus sp.
AGCTGTATTCCCTGGCTTCTTTCTCACCAAGAAAAGGAGAGAATGTGCGGAAAGGATATTTACAGGGAAGATTTGGCGCGATTCCCTTTCGGAATTTCACCCGGCCATTTTAAGGACTTTTGTGGCATGGATTCATAGTTTATGCTACTTTTTATCATATTGCGGAAAAAGTTGCAGTTTGTCATAAAAAGTCGCTTGAAAAAGTTGATGGTCATTCCTGAAACTCCCTTGGAAAAATTTGCACTTTTGCGTATGATAGAGATAACGACAAGGCAAGGAGGAAAGAACCATGCTGAAAAGGAAGATTGAGCAGAGTTTAACCGAATGGAAGAACTCGGCAAATCATAAGCCTCTGATCATAAAAGGGTGCAGACAGTGTGGAAAACCCTTTTCTGTTCTGGACTTTGCAAAGAAAAGTTACAAAAATGTGGTGTATCTCAATTCCTTTGAGAATCCGGACTATGCGTCCGTTTTTTCCGGTTCTCTGGAGATTGATAACAGAGAAGATTGGAACAGAGGAATTGGAGCTGCTTCGCAGGTAGCGGCAGTATTTTGCAGAGATGGAAACTTTCATTATTACATTTTTTCCAAAGGTGGTTTTACAACGGCACTGTTGGAAGCCCAAAAGCGCAAAGAGGTAACATTAGTGACACTGGAGGACCTCTATCATTAAAAGAATTCTTAGATCGAACCGTATTATACCAATACAGGCACTGACCTGCCGGAAAATCACCGTATTCCATCCTGACTTGGAAGACACAGGCACATCCCTTTGTGCATACTATGGAGTGAATATATTATTCAGGGGATATTTTATGCGTTGGTCCAGTCCTTTTGCTGAAATTATAGAAGATGATCTGCCGCAAGCGACGGCTGTGGTGACGGGAAACGATGATTTTCCGGAGTTGATGGGGGTTGTGGAATTTTATAATACGCCTTATGAGGGAATATTGATCATTGCCGCCATAACGGGCCTGCCCGTGGTTTCTAATACAGAGAGTGGCACGGTGGAAACCGGATTTTATGCGATGCACATTCATGAATACGGTGATTGTACACAGCCTTTTGACAAAACAGGTATGCACTATGATCCTTCGGGGCGGCCGCATCCTGAGCATGCGGGCGATCTGCTGCCGCTTCTGAGCAATGGCGGGTATGCGTGGAGCGCTTTTTATGATACCCGTTTTGAGATTGAAGATGTGATTGGCCGATCAGTCATCATCCACAGTAAGAGGGATGATTTTACAACGCAGCCGTCAGGAGACGCAGGCGAAAAAATTGGATGTGGTGTCATTGTGGGGCGGTAATTTTACCGCCCTTATTTGTTATACAAAGTGCACGAAAATTGAAAGCATCGCTTAATTTTACCTTAAATATATTGCGGTGAATTTTATTTGTGATAAAATGTATTCGGAATAGATATTCGTATTTTTTTGGGATATTGAAAATATGTTGAGGGTGCATTCTTGCGGGATCAGTGATAGAATGTGATTAGCAAATGCCCCGAGATGGAGGTTTGTGATGCTTTCAAAAGAAAAGAAACCGGCGAAGGCCGGTTTGAATATTATCATCGTTGGCTGCGGTAAGGTGGGTGCTTCTCTGACAGAGCAGCTTTATAAAGAGGGGCATGATATTACGCTTGTGGATAAAACGGCAGCCAGAGTACAGGCACTGACGGATCTGTATGATGTCATGGGGATTATTGGCAACGGCGCCAGTTATAAGGTTCAGGTGGAGGCCGGTATTGACAAGGCCGATCTGATGATTGCGGTAACGGATTCAGACGAACTGAATCTTTTATGTTGTACAGTGGCCAAGCGTGTGGGTGACTGCGCGGCGATCGCCCGTGTGCGGACACCGGATTACAGTGATGAGGTTTCTTATTTGAAGGAGAAGCTTGGTCTGGCAATGATCATCAATCCTGAGATGGAGGCGGCCAATGAGATCGCCCGTGTTTTGAGCCTTCCGGCCGCGCTGGGCGTTAATTCTTTCGCTCACGGGCAGGCTGAGATGATCCGGTTTAAGATACCGGAGAAGAACCGTCTGCATGGACAGAAGCTGGTGACTCTTGGCAAAAATATTGCCAGTGATATTCTTGTCTGTGCCATTGAGCGGGACAAGCAGGTGTACATACCAGGCGGTAATTTCAAATTACAGCAGGGAGATGTGGTTTCCTTTATTTCAACGGTGAAGGCAGCCAAGCATTTTTTTGAAAAGATAGATATTCAGAATAAGCCTGTGCACAATACGATGATCATTGGCGGCGGCAAAGCGGCTTATTATCTGGCTAAACAGCTTCTGGAAATGGGTGTTGCGGTCAAGATTATCGAGAAAAGCCGGCCGCGCTGTGAGGAATTGAGTGATCTGCTGCCGGATGCAGTTGTTATTAACGGCGACGGCACGGATGCGGAGCTTTTGAAGGAGGAGGAGATCGCCTTTGCTGATTCTCTGGTTCCGCTGACGGGACTTGATGAGGAGAATATACTGCTGACGCTTCATGCCAGAGATGTCTCCAATGCCAAGGTGATCACGAAGATCAATCGAAATACATTTCATAATGTGATCGATAAACTGGAACTTGGCAGTGTGATTTATCCGAAATATATCACCGCCGAGGCAATTATTGCCTACGTGCGGGCAAAAACCGCTTCCATGGACAGCAATGTGGAGACCCTTTACCATATGTTTGATTCCAGAGCAGAAGCCATTGAATTCCGGGTAAGCGGCCAGTCGGATATAACGGATGTCCCGCTCAAAGATCTGGATTTGAAAGATAACCTGCTGATTGCCTGCATTAACCGTTCAGGCCGGATCATTATACCGGGTGGTATGGACAGTATACAGGCCGGAGATACGGTCGTGATCGTGACGACTCATACGGGCTTCCAGAATCTGGAAGATATTCTGAGATAGTGGAGGCACCGGAATGAATGGGAAAATGATTATCTTTATACTCGGATATGTGCTGAGGATAGAAGCGATCTTCATGGCCTTTCCGTGTGTGGTCGCAGTGATCTATAATGAACCGGCCGGTTGGTGGTTTCTGGCCGCCGCCATTGCCTGCGGTACGATTGGAACGGCGATTTCATGGAAAAAGCCTCAGGAGACGGTTTTTTATATGAAGGATGGCTGTGTGGCGACGGCTCTTAGCTGGATCGTCATGAGTCTGATGGGATGTCTGCCGTTTTATTTATCCGGTGAGATACCATCTTTTACGGATGCGCTTTTTGAGACCATATCCGGTTTTACGACAACGGGTTCCAGTATTTTGTCAGATGTGGAAGCATTGTCAAAATGCTGCCTGTTCTGGCGCAGCTTCACCCACTGGATCGGCGGTATGGGTGTTCTTGTTTTCCTGCTGTCCATCATATCCATGAGCGGCGGTTCCAATATGAACCTGATGCGGGCGGAGAGCCCGGGTCCTTCCGTCGGCAAGCTGGTGCCGAAGGTGCGGGCGACGGCGCAGATCCTCTATATGATTTATATCGTCATGACAGTCGTACAGTTTGTTTTGCTGCTGATCGGCGGATTGCCGGTACTGGATGCCATGCTGCTGACCTTTGGAACAGCCGGAACCGGCGGCTTCGGTACGAAGAATACGGGTCTCGCGGATTACTCAGCCTATGTGCAGTGGGTGATTGCGATTTTTATGATATTGTTTGGCGTGAATTTTAATGCCTATTATCTGATTTTGCTGAAACGGTTTAAGCAGGCGTTTAAAATAGAGGAGATCAGAGCTTATTTTGGCATGATCGCGGCGGCAGTTGCATTGATTTTTGTGAGTGTTTATGACCATACGATGACGGCGCTGGATACGCTGCGCCATGTCGTATTTCAGGTGGGAAGTCTGGCAACTTCAACGGGCTACTCAACCGTGGACTTTGATCTGTGGCCCCAGACAGCGAAGATGGTTCTCATCATGGTGATGGTTGTGGGCGCCTGCGCGGGCAGTACGGGCGGCGGTATCAAAGTTTCCCGTCTGGTGATCCTGGTGAAATCTCTTGGGAAAGAACTGAATGCATATCTTCACCCAAAGAGTGTTAAAACTATTAAGATGGATGATAAAACGCTGGATCAGGGGATTACAGGTTCAGTGGGCGTGTATTTTGTCACCTTTACGCTGATTTATTTTATTTCTGTGCTGCTGGTGTCACTGGAGGGCAATGACATGGTGACGAATCTGACGGCGGTGCTGACGACCCTGAATAATATGGGGCCGGGCCTGGCGCTGGTCGGGCCGACACAGAATTTCGGCGGTTTGTCTGCATTTTCAAAATATGTGCTGATGTTTGATATGCTGGCGGGCCGTCTTGAACTGTTTCCAATGCTGATTCTGTTCCATCCTGTCTTATGGAAAGAAGCATGGGAGCGCAGTAAATTTAAACGAAGAAAAAAATAGGAGGATAGCCTATGTTTTATGAAAATGTAAAAAAGCTGGTGCAGTATGGCGTTGAAACCGGACTGGTATCTGAGGATGAGCGTGTGTATACAACCAACCTGATCCTGGATCTGTTTCATGAGGAGGAATACGAAGAACCGGCCGGCGCCTGTGAAAACATTGATCTGGAAGAAGTGCTGGGGGAACTGCTGGATGAGGCGGCCCGCAGAGGTCTGCTTGAATCGGACAGCGTCGTGTACAGGGATCTGTTTGATGTACGCATCATGAACTGTCTTGTGCCGAGACCGGCCCAGGTGATCAGAACTTTCTGGGAGAAATATGCTGTTTCGCCGGAAGCTGCAACGGATTATTTCTACAAATTCAGCCAGGACACGGATTATATCCGCAGATACCGCATCAAAAAGGATATGCGATGGACCGTGGACAGTGACTATGGTGTGATCGATATTTCCATCAATCTGTCCAAACCGGAAAAAGATCCAAAGGCCATTGCGGCGGCCAGACTGGCAAAACAGAGCGGCTATCCAAAATGTCTGCTCTGCCGTGAAAACGAAGGTTATGCAGGGCGTGTGAATCATCCGGGGCGCCTGAATCACCGCGTGATCCCGATCACGATCAATGACAGCGAATGGGGGTTCCAGTATTCGCCGTATGTTTATTACAATGAGCATTGTATCGTCTTCTGCGGACAGCATATTCCGATGAAGATCGACAGAACAACATTCAGAAAATTATTTGATTTTGTCAAAATGTTTCCGCATTATTTCCTTGGTTCCAATGCTGACCTGCCGATCGTTGGCGGTTCTGTGTTAAGTCATGACCATTACCAGGGCGGTCATTACACATTTGCCATGGAAAAAGCGGAGATTGAAAAATCTTTTGTTGTGCCAGGGTATGAAGATGTGGAGGCCGGTATCGTCAAATGGCCGTTGTCCGTCATTCGTCTGCGCAGCTGTGATGACGAACGGATCATTGATCTGGCGGACCATATTTTGCAGGCATGGCGGGGCTATACGGATGAAACGGCTGTTATTTTTGCCAAGACCGACGGGGAAGCCCACAATACGATCACGCCGATTGCCCGCAAAAAAGGTGATGTCTATGAACTGGACCTGACGCTGCGCAATAATCTGACAACGGAGGAGTTCCCGCTGGGCCTGTATCATCCACATGCGGCGTATCATCACATCAAGAAGGAAAACATCGGCCTGATCGAGGTGATGGGCCTTGCTGTTCTTCCGGCCCGCTTAAAACAGGAGATGGAGAAGTTAGGCGATTATATCGTATCCGGCAAAGATATCCGAAGCGATGCGGATCTGGAAAAACATGCGGACTGGGTCGAAGGCTTTTTGCCGTCTTATGCAGCCATTACAAAGGAAAATGTTCAGGATATCCTGAAACAGGAGATCGGCCAGGTATTCGTCAAGGTCCTTGAGGATGCCGGTGTTTATAAATGTAATGAGGAAGGACGCGCAGCATTTATGCGCTTTATCCAGACACTTTAAATACTACTCTGAATTGGAGGCAGACGATGAAAGAACAATTATTGCAGAAATTTGCGGAGATTTTCGGTGATACTGAAGGGGCCAGGGTTTATTTTGCGCCGGGCCGTGTCAATCTCATTGGTGAGCATACGGATTATAATGGCGGTCATGTATTCCCATGCGCACTGACCATCGGTACGTATGGCGTGGCCAGGAAGCGCCGGGATCAGCAGTTAAAGTTTTATTCAATGAATTTTGAGAATCTGGGAGTTATCACATCGACACTTGAAGGCGGTCTGAAGCCGGAAAAGGAGGCGGGCTGGACGAATTATCCAAAGGGCGTGATCTGGGCCTTTGGTGAGCGTGGGATGAAGGTGGATACGGGAATTGATCTGCTGTTATTTGGCAATATCCCGAACAATTCCGGATTATCTTCTTCAGCTTCCGTTGAAGTGCTGACGGGTGCTATTCTCAGAGATTTATTTGGCTTTGAAGTGAGCAATCAGGATCTGGCCCTGATCGGACAGTTTTCTGAGAATCAGTTCAATGGTGTTAACTGTGGGATCATGGATCAGTTTGCCATTGCCATGGGCCGCAGAAATCAGGCGATTTTTCTGGATACGGCGGATCTATCCTATGAATATGCGCCGATTAAGCTGGAGGACGCAAGAATTGTTATTGCCTGCAGCAATAAAAAGCGGGGACTTGGAGATTCTAAATATAATGAACGGCGAAATGAATGCGAGACAGCGCTTGCAGAGATTCAGAAGGTGCTGCCGGTGGCCAGTCTCGGTGAATTATCCAAGGAGCAGTTTGAGTCTGTCAAATCAGCCATTGCGGATCCGGTGCGTGTGAAGCGTGCAAGACATGCTGTTTATGAGAACCAGAGAACTTTAAAGGCGGTTCAGGCGCTGGCTAATCAGAATATTGAATTATTCGGACAGTTAATGAATGCGTCCCATGTTTCCCTGCGGGATGATTATGAAGTGACAGGTATCGAGCTGGACACACTGGTTGAAAATGCATGGAAGGTGGACGGCGTGATCGGTTCCCGTATGACAGGGGCCGGTTTTGGCGGCTGCACGGTCAGCATTGTGAAAAATGATGCCATTGACCGCTTTATTGATGAAGTGGGCAAAGCATATAAAGAGAAGATTGGCTATGCCGCTGATTTCTATGTTGTCGATATCGGCGACGGCCCGGTTGTGCTGTAAGCTTTAAAAAAGGAGGAACAGAACAATGAAGATTTTAGTATCAGGCGGTACAGGGTATATCGGTTCCCATACTTGTGTGGAACTGCTGAACAAAGGGTATGAAGTTGTTGCGTTTGATAATCTCTATAATTCAAAGATTGAAGTTGTGGATAAGGTGGAAGCCATCACAGGCAAGAAGCTGATATTTTACAAGGCGGATATGCTGGATAAAGATTCCATGCGTCCGATCTTTGAAGAACACAAATTTGATGCGGTCATTCATTTTGCCGGCCTGAAGGCCGTGGGTGAATCCGTTGAAAAACCGCTGCTTTACTACCATAACAACATTACAGGTACTTTGAATCTGTGCGAATTGATGAATGAGTACAACTGTAAGCGTATTATTTTCAGTTCATCCGCAACGGTTTACGGTTCTCCAAAGACTGTGCCGATCACAGAGGATTTCCCGTTATCAACGACCAATCCTTACGGCAGCACCAAGCTGATGCTGGAGCGGATCCTTTCAGATTTCTGTGTGCCGGATCCGGAATGGAGTGTTGTGCTCCTTCGTTATTTCAATCCGATCGGCGCCCATGAAAGCGGCCTGATCGGTGAAAGCCCGAACGGTATCCCGAACAATCTGATGCCTTATATTGCGCAGGTGGCCGCAGGTAAACTGGAATGCCTCGGTGTGTTTGGCGATGATTATGATACGCCGGATGGCACAGGCGTGAGAGATTATATCCATGTTGTCGATCTGGCCAAAGGCCATGTGAATGCTGTTGAGAAAGTAACATCCGCAACAGGCGTGAACATTTACAATCTTGGTACAGGTATCGGCTACAGCGTACTGGATATCGTGAAAGCATTTGAAAAAGCCAATGATATCAAGATCCCATATGTGATCAAGGACAGACGTCCGGGCGATATCGCCATCTGCTATGCCAATCCATCCAAGGCCAAAGAAGAACTGGGATGGGAAGCGCAGTATGATCTTGAGCGTATGTGCAAAGATTCCTGGAACTTTACAAAAACGAGTTTAGGCTTATAAAGAGAAAACGGTACAAAACCATCAGATTGACCGGCAGTTCAGCCTTTCTGGACTGGGACGGAAAGGCTGAACTGAGATAGTATGGGTGGTTTTTGTACCGTTTTTTATTTGCGCTCTGTCCTTGTGTTTTGGAAGGGCAGATGGTACAATGGGACTATATTTGTGATTGGAGAGTGCATTATGGCGTTTAACATGAATGCTTTACGGGCAAAGACAAAACAGAGAAATGCGGAGAAAAAGCCAAAGTTTGTTCCTGCAGAACTGAACGAGGGCAATGTCCAGGCCATCGAAAAATATCAGAAAAATGCGGAAGCAGGAGACGCGGAAGCGCAGTATCAGCTTGGCCTGCATTATTTGGATAAGCTCGATTCTTCCACTGCTGACAAATGGTTTGAAAAAGCGGCGGCACAGGGGCATAAGGGCGCAAACTTTATGTGCGGTATTCGGTGTGGAATAAGCGGCGCCCGGAAGCAGAAGGATTCCTTAACCTATTTTAAAAATGCGGCATTGGCGGGACATGAGTTGTCAAAGAAGCTTGTGGGCCTTATGCAAAAAAAGACTTTCTTTAAAACGGAAATCATCCCTTTTGAGACGGCGTTTATAGAGCTGCTCCACCAGGATGTGGAATTGACCGGTGATGAAATGAGTGCTTTTTTGGATAACTATTATTCTGGTTTCTCAAGTACCCTGCGTCAGGAATACGATGCTTATAGAAGCAGATTGATGAGAGGGGAAAAATATAGCAAGTAGCGGTTCCAGTGTGACTGTATACGGAGAGTGATTGTATGAACGAATTAATGACTTTTGTAACGGAAAACGGACAGCGCATACAGGCCATGGTGATGGGCGCTTTTGAAGATGACATATCCGGGAAGAATTATGTGATCTATACGGATAATTCGAGAAACGATAGCGGCAATTATAATATTTATGCGGCATCTTATGATCCGGAGCAGGCCGATGAGGAAATATTGATTCATGCCGTTGAAACGGATGAAGAATGGCAGCGGATAGAGATGATGCTGCAGCGGCTTGGAAATAGATAATGATGATTACAAAATTGGAGTGTTTTGTGGTACATATTTTGAATTGTAGAGTAATTGGAAATATGGTATGATTTAAGACAGGGAGCAATCGTGTTGCAGGGTGGTTGGCCTTCATTCTATACAGGATGGAGGTGATGCTGTTGAAACATTTCGATTTTAGAGACCTTATGGCTTTCGGCATGTTTATTTTGGCATTACTTACATTCGTTTTTGCGTTTGGTAAGTAAATATCTGATACATAGAAAAACCACCCTCTAAACTTGGCAATCTGGGTGGTTTTTCTGATCAACCAGGCCAACCCCTTGTGGGCGGTTGTTCCTCTATTTATACTTTAGCATGTTTATCAGGAACATTCAAGAACAAATTTAGTAAAACAGTGTAAACCTTTAAATCTGTCAGTAGAATGATTTTACCAAAAACTTAGTATATCAGGTAGATCGAATCCGAGTTTAACGAAGGATGAGCTTAGCAAAGTCGCTGCGAGAGCGTGTTTCACGGTGATGTCTGCAAAAATTCCCTTCTAAAGACCGGGACTGAACTGCCTTTACTTATAAATTATATTAGAAAATATAAAATATTGAATTTGTTGACACATCGGAAAGCTGTGTTATACTAAAACTGTAAAGCAAATCCATTAGAGACGACGACTAGAGGCAGGCATGAAGTTTGTTCATGCCGTTTTTCGTTTTTGATGCAAAAAAGGAGGTAATTACGATGAAGAAATTTATGGCGCTTTTGTTGACAGTCATCATGGTCGGTTCGCTGGCCGCCTGCGGTGGCAATGATACAAAGGAAACAACACCGGCTACTGAGACAGCAGGTGCGACAGAGGCAGCAGGTGAAACAACAGGTGACGCAGCAGGCGAGACAGAAGCTGCAGCGACAGGCGAAGGTGTAGCGCTGACAGATTTAAAGGTTGGTTTTATTTTTGTTGGTGATGAGAATGAAGGTTACACAGCCGCTCATTATAATGGCGCAAAAGAAATGCAGGAAGTCCTTGGCTTATCTGATGATCAGATCATTGTAAAATGGAATATTCCGGAAGATGAGACATGTTATGACGCAGCCGTTGACCTTGCAGACCAGGGATGCCAGATCATTTTTGCGAACAGTTTTGGCCATGAGTCCTATATGCTGCAGGCAGCAGCAGAGTTCCCGGAGGTTCAGTTCTGCCATGCGACAGGCTATCAGGCTTCCGGCAGTGGTTTAGCCAACATGCACAATTTCTTCACATCTGTATATGAATCCCGCTATGTATCCGGTGTTGTAGCAGGTATGAAGCTGAATGAGATGATCGCAGATGGCACAATTACA
>CAYURX010000100.1:0-8844 GCA_964447245.1 uncultured Coprococcus sp.
ATAATAAGTATTATACGCTGGCTGATCTTGGCCGATTTGCAGAGCACCATGAACGAATGGAAGTCATCCGGCGAAATGCCTGCACGGCCTTATGCGGTATCCACATGATGGGATTTTTAGGCGGCATCATCTTTCTGGATGTGGTAGAGAACTGGCCGTTACTGCTGGCCGGAACGGTGTATTGTCTGGCCGGAACGATCGTATTCGGGTTGATGGCGGGAGGTGATTATGATGGGGATAATTGAAAAGGCCGACCGGTCAGCCAACCAGTCAGCCACATAAATAAAATTCTACATAACGATTGTATCACAGATTTCGTGATGCGGGAAGGGGCAATTGATGATTATCGCAAATGAAAATGAATTACATGAACCAATGGCGACAGTGCCATTGTGGCAGTATGAGGATGGCGTGAGAGCCATTACAAAACTGGAGATCGTCACCGATCTGGCAGCGCATATGGACTGTAGCGAATGCCAGTGCATGCAAACTTTAAAACGGGTACTTGGATTGTGTGAAGGAGGAGAATCATGAGCGGCGTTAAAATTAATAAACTTGAAATTGAAAATGTTAAAAGAATCAAGGCCGTCCGGATGGAACCGGCGGCATCCGGCCTGACAATTATCGGCGGGGATAATAACCAGGGGAAGACTTCTGTCCTGGATGCGATTGCGTGGGCGCTTGGCGGCGACAGATACAAGCCGTCACAGGCGGCAAGGGAAGGGTCATCCATTCCGCCTAACTTACATATTGTCATGAGCAACGGGCTTGTTGTGGAGCGTAAAGGGAAGAACAGCAGCCTGAAAGTGACGGATCCGGAAGGTAATAAAGGTGGCCAGCAGTTACTGAATGATTTTATCAGCCAACTGGCCATTGACATGCCGGCCTTTATGAGAGCGTCAGCAAAAGAAAAGTGTAATACGCTGCTGCAGATCATTGGTGTTGGGGACAAGCTGTTTGCGCTGGATAAAAAGGAAAAGGAACTTTATAATGAACGCCTTTATGTCGGCCGTACCGCCGACCAGAAGGTTAAGTTCGCAAAAGAAATGACTTATTATCCGGACGCACCAAAAGTACCTGTATCTGCCGCAGACCTGATCAGGCAGCAGCAGGATATCCTTGCAAGAAATGGTGAGAACCAGCGGAAGCGGGTATACGCAAAGCAATTTCAGGAGCAAGTGAACATAATGGCAGCTGAAATCGCAAAATTGCGCAATGAACTTGAAAAGAAAGAGAAAGAATACGAAGCCGCTAAAAGTGATATGTACATTGCTTTAAGGTCTGCTAAAGACTTACAGGATGAATCGACGGCAGAACTTGAACGCAGCATTGAGCAGATCGATGAAGTCAACCGGAAGGTACGGGCCAATCTGGATAAGGATAAGGCGGAGGAAGATGCCAAAGAGTACAGCAGCCGGTATGACCGGTTGACCGGAGAGATTGAAACTGTCAGAAAGCAGAAGGCGGAGCTGTTGGAGTCTGCAGACCTTCCGCTGCCGGAATTGTCCGTGATGGATGGCGAACTGGTCTATAAAGGCCAGAAATGGGATAACATGTCCGGTTCAGACCAGATGATCGTGTCGACGGCGATCGTAAGGAAGCTGAATCCGAAATGTGGGTTTGTCCTGCTTGATAAACTGGAGCAGATGGACATGAAGACGCTGAATGCGTTTGGCGCGTGGCTGGAAAAGGAAGGTCTGCAGGCAATTGCCACAAGGGTATCCACAGGCGATGAGTGCAGCATCGTTATTGAGGATGGCTATGTTAAATCGGAGCAGCCGGAGAAACCAGATCCGGCGCCGAAATGGAAATGGGGTGAATTTTAGTGAACATCACAAGAGGAAGGCTCGGCGGGGCAAAGAAGATCGTCGTATATGGCCCTGAGGGCATCGGGAAATCTACCTTTGCGGCGAACTTCCCGGAGCCGGTTTTTATTGATACGGAGGGCAGCACAAAGGACATGGATGTGGCGCGTTTTGATAAGGCCACATCCTGGGCGATGATCCTGCAGCAGGTGCAGTATGTCATCGACCATCCGTCATGCTGCCGGACACTGGTCATTGATACCGCGGACTGGGCGGAGCAGATAGAGATCACATCATTATGCGATAAGAAAGGGTGGTCCGGCCTTGAAGACCCCGGCTATGGGAAGGGCTATACTTACAGCGCGGAGGAGTTCGGCAAGTTCCTGAACCTGCTGGAAGATGTCATTGACAGAGATGTCAATGTTGTGATGACAGCCCATGCGCAGCTCCGAAAAGTGGAGCTTCCGGAAGAAATGGGTGCTTATGATCACTGGGAGATGAAGACCAGCAAAAAAACAGCGCCGATGATCAGAGAGTGGGCGGACGCAGTGTTCTTTGCCAACTATAAGACCCGGATCATTGAGGTTGATAAGAAGAAAAAGGCCCAGGGCGGGCAGCGCATTATGTATACGAGCCACACGCCTTTCTGGGACGCCAAGAACAGGTACGGCCTGCCGGATGAATTGCCGTTTCAGTATGAGAGCATCCGGCATGTGATCGAACCGGCAGAGAGCGCTGTCATGCCGGAAAATAACGGGCGGGAACCGGCGCCTGTGCAGACGGTCTCCGGAAGTATGGAGATGCCGGTAAAAAGCGATAAGAAGCCTGAAGAAAAAGCGGCGCCGGCGGGAGCTGCTGTACCGGATGACAGAGGGCAGATAACACCGCCTGCCGGGCAGACAGCGGCATCAAAGAGTGAGCCCGATAAACGGATACCAAAGGCGCTGCGTGACCTGATGATCGCGGACGGCCTGGCGGAATGGGACCTACAGAATGTTGTCAATGAACGTTTGCCGGGATCATTCCCGGTTGATATGCCGGTGAAGGATTATCCGATGGATTTCGTGAATGAGTGGATACTGCCGAACTGGCAGAAGGTTGTTGAGTACGCAAAAAAGATACGGGGAGACATGGAAGTCCCGTTTAGTTAATGACAGGAGGCAGAGATCATGGGAGATTACGCAATGGATTTGGATAAGGAATACGACTGGGACGACGAGGTTGAGAATACATCGTCATTTGTGGATATCCCGGATGGGGAATATGATTTTACGGTGGACCATTATGAACGTTCCAAAGTAGGTGGCGACGGCAAGTATGCCGGCCAGAACATGGCGGTTGTTTACTGCAACATCCTTGGGCCGGACGGGGCAGAACCGCAGATCCGGACAAACCTCATCCTGAACCGGAAGTTTAACTGGAAATTATCACAGTTTTTCATCAGTATCGGATTGATGGAAGACAGGGAAGGGGCGACCCTTAAGATGAACTGGAACCAGGTCGGCGGGGCAAGAGGCCGGTGCAGGGTTGAGCATAAACCGAATTATAATGACGCTTTAAAATCCCATCTTGAGGTCACCGAATTTTTGAAACCAAAAAGTGATAAGAAGTGGGGTTCCAGTTTCTGATGGAAAAGATGAGTCTCAGGCCTTACCAGCAGGCCGCAAAAGAAGCTGTGTTTGAGAAATGGTCGGCGGGTACCAGAAGAACGCTTCTGGTCCTGCCAACGGGATGCGGCAAGACGATTGTTTTTGCGTCTGTCACCGAGGAATGTGTCAGGCATGGGGAACGTATCCTGATTCTGGCCCACAGGGGAGAACTGCTTGAACAGGCGGCGGATAAGATCGCGAGATCCACCGGGCTTGGCTGTTCCTTTGAGAAGGCCGAACAGACCTGCAGGGGGTCATGGTTCAGGATCGTGGTCGGATCTGTCCAGACATTGATGCGGGACAGGCGTCTGGCAGGATTTCCGAGAGATTATTTCGATACGATCGTTGTGGACGAGGCCCATCATTGCATCTCGGACAGTTACCAGAAAGTGCTGCAGTATTTTCCAGAGGCAAAGGTGCTTGGCGTGACGGCAACGCCTGACAGGGGAGATATGAAGGACCTGGGCACCTATTTTGAAAATATTGCTTATGAATATACGCTGCCTAAAGCGATCAGGGAGGGTTATCTGTCACCGATCAAGGCGCTGACGATACCGTTAAAAATAGATATCAGCGGTGTCGGCATCCAGACCGGTGACTTTAAGACCGGCGAACTCGGAACGGCACTCGACCCGTATCTGGAAGGGATCGCGTCGGAGATGGAAAAGCACTGCATGCACAGAAAGACCGTCGTGTTCCTGCCGCTCGTAAAGACGTCGCAGAAATTCCGGGATATCCTCAACCAGCATGGGTTCAGGGCAGCGGAAGTCAATGGCAATAGTGATGACCGGTCAAAGATACTGAAAGATTTTGACGAGGACAGATATAACGTGCTGTGTAACAGCATGCTGCTCACGGAAGGGTGGGACTGTCCATCCGTGGACTGTATCGTTGTGCTCCGGCCGACAAAAGTGCGCAGTCTTTACTGCCAGATGGTAGGACGCGGGACAAGGCTGCATCCGGGAAAGGACCATCTTCTATTGCTGGATTTTTTATGGATGACAGAGCGGCATGAGCTGTGCCATCCGGCAGCACTCATCTGCAGCAATCCGGAGATCGCGCAGCAGATGACAAAGAACCTGGAAGAAAAGGCCGGTATGGCTGTTGATATCGAGGCGGCCCAGAATGAGGCTTCCGAGGACGTTCAGGCACAGCGGGAAGAAGCGCTGGCAAAGATACTCGCGGAGCAGAAAAGGAAAAAGCAGCGGCTTGTGGACCCGCTGCAGTTTGAGATGAGCATCCAGGCGGAAGACCTGTCGAATTATGTGCCGGCGTTTGGCTGGGAGATGGCGCCGCCGACGGATAAACAGATCAAAGCCCTGGAAAGGAATGATATCGATCCTGCGGCGGTTGATAACGCTGGAAAGGCGTCATTGCTGCTCGACCGCCTTGAGAAGCGCAGGGCTGAAGGGCTTGCGAGCCCGAAACAGATCCGGCAGCTTGAACAGCGGGGATTTAAAAATGTCGGCATGTGGTCAAGGGAACAGGCTAAACGGCTGATCGACCGGATCGCCGCCAACGGATGGAAAACACCGAGGAGCATTGATCCGGGAACCTATGTCCCGCCTGTGATCAGGGAAGATCATGACGCGTTGGCATGGTAATAAATGGAGTTTTGAAAGATGAGACACGAAACAGACCTTAGGGAATTATTAAATTACATAGATCCTGCAAGCTGCAGTTATCAGGAATGGGTCAACGTCGGTATGGCGCTCAAGCATGAAGGCTATACGGCATCGGACTGGGAAGATTGGAGCCAGCGTGATGGCCGGCGCTATCATTACGGGGAATGTCTGCGCAAATGGAACAGTTTCCAGGAGGCGGCATCCGAGATAGTGACCGGCGGGACCATTTACCAGATGGCGGTGGCAGGCGGTTTCCTGCCTGAACAGGGAAGGGAACTTGAATGGGAAGATGAGATCACAGCCCCTGGTGTTATCGTGACTCCGGGATGGATCGAGGGGCAGGAAGTCCGCGAACCTGTAGAATGGCATCCGGGGCGGGAAGCCGCGCGTTATATCGAAACGCTGTTTGAGCCGGGGGAGATCATCGGTTACGCGATGAAGTCACGCCTGGATGAAGAAAAGCAGAAGTACATACCAAAAGATAAAGGCACCTACAAGCTGACGGCCGGTGAGATCCTCGAAAAGATTTCGAAGTACGGGGACGACATAGGGGCGTCTCTCGGTGATTATGACCCCAGGGCGGGGCATGGATCCGCTTTAACCCGTTGGATGGCCATGGTGTCAGGAACAGTAATGTCGCTGAATACAGATACGCGTTGGTCGAGTCGGACAGCCTGGATATCGAGAAGCAGAACAGCATCATCCGTGAGCTGGAACTGCCGGTGGCCGTGCTGATGTTTTCCGGCGGCAAGAGCGTGCACGCGATCGTGCGGATTGACGCCGCAGATTATAAGGAATACCAGAAGCGTGTGGAGTATCTGTACCAGATATGTGAAAAGAACGGCCTGAAAGTCGATACACAGAACAAGAACCCTTCCAGGCTGTCAAGACTTCCAGGATGCATCCGCGGGGATAAAAAGCAGTTCATCATTGATACGGATATCGGCAAATCTTCATGGACGGAATGGCAGGAATGGATCGAGGCCGTAAATGATAACCTTCCGGAAGTTGAAGATCTGTCGGCGGTCTGGGATGACCTGCCGGACCTGGCAGATCCTTTGATCAGCGGGATACTCAGGAAAGGGCATAAGATGCTGCTGGCCGGACCGTCAAAAGCCGGCAAATCCTTCCTGCAGATCGAACTGGCCATCGCCATTGCGGAAGGCCGGAGATGGCTTGGCAGAAGCTGCACACAGGGGCGGGTCATGTACGTCAATCTGGAACTTGACAGAGCTTCGTGCTTTCACCGTTTCAAGGATGTCTATCAGGCCCTTGGATGGCAGCCGAAATCGCTGCACAACATTGATGTCTGGAACTTAAGGGGCAAGGCGGTGCCGATGGATAAGCTGGTGCCGAAACTCATCAGGAGGGCCCAGAAGAAAGATTACATGGCCATCATTATCGACCCGATCTATAAGGTCATCACGGGTGACGAGAACAGCGCGGAGCAGATGGCCAAGTTCTGCAACCAGTTTGATAAAATATGTGCTGAACTTGGCTGCGCGGCCATTTACTGCCACCATCACAGCAAGGGAAGCCAGGGCGGCAAGAAGTCCATGGACAGGGCTTCCGGCAGCGGCGTGTTTGCCCGTGACCCGGACGCGCAGCTTGATATGATCGAGCTTTCCGTGCCGGATGCCATGAAGAAACAGGAAGACAATAAAGCTATCTGCAGGGCCTGCAAGCTTTATCTGGATGCGCACTGGGAGTGGCAGGAAGATTTATCCGATGATGACCTGCTGAATGCGAAATCGGTACTGGCTTACTGCGAAAATTCGCTGCCTGATTGGCGGATGACGGAGCTGAGAAAGCAGATCGAAGACGCGAAGATAAAAGTGCGGCAGCGGACGGCCTGGCGGATCGAGGCAACCTTAAGAGAGTTTCCGGGTTTTGATCCGGTCAATGTATGGTTTGATTATCCTGTGCACCGGATGGACGATTCAGGGGCCCTTGGAGACATTGAGCCGGAGGAAAATAAGCCGGCATGGCAGAGAGGGACTGAAAAGCGTAAAAAGCAGGCGGAAGGGAAACGTCAGGCAAAGCAGGATAAGTATGATATGGCGATCGCGAATTTTCGGTTTGAACATGATGATCAGTACCCAACAGTTAAAGAGCTGTTTGAAGAAATAAAAAATGATGCCGAAGCGGTCGGAGAAAAATATCCGGCGGAAAAAACGGTACGAAATTCTTTAAAGGATCTTGGATACGGCATTGAAAAAAGTACAGGACGCATTTGCCCGATAACTGAAATTCCAGGTGACGGGCAAATGCCCGGCACCATGAAATCCTAGGTCACGGGCAAGTGCCCGAAAAGATGCCCGGCACCATGTTTTCAGGTCACGGGCATTTGCCTGCCCGCGACCTATATATAAATATATACCCTGTCGGGCGGGAATGTGCGGGCATGCCCACCCTAACGTGTGGGGCGATAAGGTACGCCCCCACACACGGGTTAGGTCATACCCACCCAGCACAACCGCGCAAGAAAAAATGAAGAAATGAAGGTGATCAATGATGACAACTAAATTTTTTATGGCCATGGTGCCGCCGACAGTTACGCATCAGGAACATAAAGTGACGGTGGTTGCCGGCAAGCCAGTTTTTTATGAGGGGCCTGAACTGAAAGCGGCCAGGCAGAAGCTGACCGGATATCTGTACCAACACAAACCCAAGGAACCGTATAAGTGTGGCGTCCGTCTGATTACACAGTGGTGTTTTCCAAGAGGGCCGCACCGGGACGGTGAGTACCGGATTACAAAGCCCGATACAGATAATCTGCAGAAGCTGTTGAAAGATTGTATGACGGCCTGCAATTTCTGGAAAGATGATGCCCTGGTGGCATCGGAACTGGTTGAGAAGTTCTGGGCGGACATCCCGGGCATCTATATCCGGATCGAGGAACTGCCGTGAACAAGGATCAGGAAGTTAGGCTTCGGGTGATTTATCTGAGCAGCAGACAGTACATGAAGGATACTTTGGAGGACTGGGAGAAAGTCTTCGGCTGTTTTGAGAAAGTGCTGATTGAAAGTGGGAATGACCAGGAAGTCAATCAGGAGATACAACGGCTGGTTGTTAAGCTTGAAAATTATTTGAGGGATAAGAAATGAGTGAGGAAGTAAGAGAGTGGTGCGAAGCGACCACATATGCTGAGATAAAAAATATCATCCGGGACAGGATGTCTGTCATGGCGCAGGAGTATGTCGGGATAGGCTATTACCTCCGGCGCGTCAAAGACCTTGAGATGCACCGGGAAGATGGATATGCAAATATTTACGAATTTGCCATGACAGAATTCGGAATGTCCAGGTCAACCGTCAATCATTGCATGAGAGTCAATGAACAGTTCTCAGTTGGCGGCAATGCCCCTATGATCGACGAAAGGTACAGGGATTTCAGTAAATCCCAGCTTCAGGAGATGTTGTATCTGCGGGAGGATAAGCTTGAAGACGTGACGCCGGATATGACCGTAAAGGAGATCCGGGCAATGAAAAATCCGCGGCTCGACGTCGAGCCGGATATGGATGTTGATACCGATACCGACAGTGTTGTCGATGCAGATTATCAGGAGCCGGATGAACCTGAGGAGGAAACCGGATATTTTAATCCGGAGGAGGAGTCAGTTGACGAGCGCTGGAATATGAGCGATCTGCCTCAGGCAAAACAGAAATACCTTAAGAAACTGGCACGGCATCTCGTGATATCGGAGAATGCCCGGATTCAGGTACTCTTAGCCTGTGACAGTCAACACCTGTCAGAAGATGTGGC
>CAYURX010000100.1:8944-10439 GCA_964447245.1 uncultured Coprococcus sp.
TGGGTTTAATATTTGGCCGTATCATGAAAAATACAATAAATATCCAGATAGCGAAGCGGAGCTGGTTGAATTCCTGAAGGAGGTACAAAAGAAATGAACCGTATCGAGAGGGATAAGCAGCGGAACCGCATGAAGAAGCAGATTGATGATATGATGCGGAACAATCCTGAGTACGCGAAAAGAAAACGGATGGAGCAGGAATTAGAGGTCATGCGGGCGTTCAGGACATTTGTTCTGATATCCGTGGACTATCTGGAAAGGTTCTGCGGTTATGGCAATAAAAGGATTAACAGGTATCTGGATTTTGTCAACCAGAGTTTGAAATATGTCGAGGAAAATCCGGATTATTTCAGGGAACTGGCCGCTGAGCTGAAACGGGAAGTCGGTATTGATTTTATAGAACTCTGGCAGGAGCAGGAAAGAGAACATGAGAAGGGGATGATGGGAAATGACAAACGGTGAGATGATACGTAACATGTCCGATGAGATGCTGGCTACTGTGATCACGTGTCCGAATGAGATGGGGCTTGCGGAGATTGAGTGTGATCACAGTGATAATTGTAATTGCTATAAATGTTGCCTGGAATGGCTACAAAGTGAGGTAGAAGAAAATGTCCAAGGTGAGTAAGTTATCTGATGCGGATAAGCGGAATATCTGTGAGATGTATCGATCAGGAGTGGATACGCAGGTTATTGCTGACAGATATGATATTGGTAAATCGTATGTTAAAGGAATTTTCTATAATCACTTCAATGGTTATCCTGTCAATACCAGGAGCCGGATGCTGAGTATCGGGATCACACGTGAGATGATCCGAGAGACGAAGTCCAGAGTATATCCGGGAATGATGGTCGTCTGTCTTGATAAGAAAGAAGAATGCGAAACGGTCAAAAAGCAGAGATGCAGGGTGATTGGTACATATCCGTATGTGTTTGCGGTAAGACGGCCACATGGCACGGAATGCTTTACATACGTTGATCTGATCAGACATTATGGCGTGAGAATGGATGCGGGATAACCCATTTAGGTCCGATATTTTATATCGGACAGACAAAATTAAAATAATCGGAAATATATTTGATAATTCGGAATTGTTGGGACGGGAGAAACGAAATGAGCAAACGAACGCTTGATAACTGCCGACTGGTCAAAAATATGGAAGACCGAGGCAACAGGACGGAAAATGTGCAGGATATCAGAGAAGCAGGACGGATGATGAACCATGTGAGACATGCAAAAAGTGTAAGCTGAATGAATTTTATGAGGAGGGCTGATTGATGGATGATATTCAGAGCGCTATAGATTTTTTTGATAGAGAAATCAAGGAAATGAAAAAGTATAACGTTGATATAAACTACATGGCAGCTTACGAGACCGCCATATCTGCCATGCAGGAGCTCCGGCAGTATCAGGCAATCGGAACGCTGGCGGAATGCCGGGAAGCACGGGAGAAACAGATGCCGATAGCACCAGCGAAAACAGGCACAATTGGAT
>CAYURX010000101.1:0-10200 GCA_964447245.1 uncultured Coprococcus sp.
TCCGAAATTCTATTTACAATCGCACTTCATTTCATGTCTCGGTTTGAAGTGCAAATCATAAAAATCAATCATCCTCGCTCAGCCATCTTGCAATGTCCCATACAGTGATTCCCTGATAATCATAGCTTTCGTGTCTGGTTCTTGCAAGAATCATTTTAGGATACGCATCCTTAATTGCCAAAAGCGGAGAATATTCCCGTTCAAAAGTAGCCACATCTGAGATATTATCGCTTACCTGGATATAGAGCTTCTCTGTCTGGCGTATCGCCACAAAGTCTACTTCTTTCTTGTAGAGCTTGCCCACGTACACTTCATATCCTCTCCGAAGCAGCTCCAAATAGACAATGTTTTCATACATCCGTCCAAAATCCATATTCCGGGTACCATTTACAGCATAGCGGAAAGCAGCATCACATAAATAGTATTTGGGATTGCTCTTTAGATATTTTTTCCCCTTGAGATCATACCTCTTTGCCTCATAAAACAGGAAAGACCGCTCCAGATATTCTATATATTTTGATACGGTTTTCCTTGTGATTTCAATACTGTTTCTATGGAATGTATCACTGATGTTATTGGGGGACAATAGGTTTGATACATTATCCATCATGAACTCTGTCATACGCAGGAATTCTTCTTTGTTCCGAATGGCATATTTCTGCACCAGATCGCGCAGCAGAATAGTCCGGTATACATCTGCCACATATTCATAACGCTCTTTTTCTCCCGAATATACATAGCTGCCTGGCATTCCGCCCGTTCTCACATAAGCATCGAAGTCATCCTGTAAATCAGCACCATGCTGCAAATACGCCCTGTATTCTGCAAAGGAGAACGGAAAAACCTGTACTTCCATTGTCCTTCCGGTAAAAAGTGTTGCCAAATCAGAACTAAGCAAGAACGCATTGGATCCGGTCAGATAAATGTCATATATCCTCTTGGCGTGAAGGCTATTGATTGCCTTTTCAAAAGAATCGCAAAGCTGTACCTCATCAACCATCAGAACATTATGTTTGCCCTTTATACAATGCTCCACTGCATAGGCATGAAGCTTTCTATAATCCAGAAGTTCTTCATACTCCAGTTCCTGTAGATTTATCATGACAATGTTGACATCTGGTTCTGTTTTTGTAAGATACTCCGCATATTCTTCCAACAATACAGATTTGCCACAACGTCGGATTCCCGTAATAACCTTGATGTCCGGTGTGTGGTTCAGCGCTTTCAGCTTGTTCAGATATCGGTCTCTAATCAAAAATTTCATAGCATTCCCTCCATCTGTATTTATAATAACATGCTATTCCCGAAAGTCAATCTTTTTTTATTTTTCGGGAATAGAGTGCTTAAGAGTTATGGCTGCCTGCCGGATTAGGATAAGTGTAAGCTTTTTTTCTTTCTTCTTCTAATTCTTCGGAAAATTCTGCCTCTATCGTATTCAGCATAGCCATCGCATTGATGTCAAAGGCCTCCTTCGGCCATGCGCCGTCCGTCGCCTTTTTCCAGTAGATTTCCTCCATCTCCGCCAGCCGATCCTTTGGCGTGTCATATCTGGCCAGAAGCTTAATGATCGTATCCTTTGTGGCCTCCAGCCCATCTTCCATATATTGCCAGAACCTCTCGTCAGGCTTGACCAATCCCCTGTGAGGCATATAGATCTCCTTTGGAGCTGCGGCCCTTGTCTTTTGAAGACTTAATACGGTTTTCCTGTAGCTGATCAGAAAGGCCGGCACATAACCGCCTCCGTGGTCGCCCTCCAGCCCAATCGTTTCAGACGAGATCATTGTATGCCCATCAATAAGAAATGACATGGAGCACTGCGTATGACCGATCGTTTCAATGGCCTGAACAGCCATCTTTCCAATTTGAATCCTGTCTCCATCATGCAGAGCCACATCCGCATACAGCAGATCATCTCTGTACCCGCTCCTCCATTCAAAGCCCGCGGCCTTGGCCGCCTCTACAGACATATGGTACATCATCCTTCTTGCCTTTGGCTTTTCTAAAATATGGCAGGCATATTCCGCCGCATAAACCTTAATATCAGGCCATTCCAGACGGATATAAGGGACGGCCGCCACATGATCGTAATGGGAATGTGTCAAAAAAACAGCGTCCAGGCTCTGCCCGTCCAGAATATGTTTGACCTTCTTTATTACCTCATCTGCATAAAAAGCCATTCCCGGGTCAAACAGCACAGCCTGTTCTCCCTTCACCAAAAAGCAAGTGCCCATAATGGCATTGTCAATATAATAGACATCCATTTTACATTACCTCACTTTAAAAATTATCATTTACACATCCTGCCATAACCGCTAAAAGGCGCCGGAAAGCTGAACCTCCCAAGCGCCTTATATAATAAATTCAAATGGCCTGATTTAATTATGTAAGCTTATTCTTCAAAAGCAGCCTTCAGATTCAGTGACTTAATGAGAATACCACCAATTATTGCGATGATAGCAAATACGATGTATGGTACGGTATATCCCTGAGAAACAGAACGCAATACTGCAAGTACGAAGAATGAGCAGGATCTTACGACACCGTTGATCATGTTCATGCAGCCATAGGAAACGTTGAAGTCTCTACGTCCGAATACAGCAGCAGCCAGTGAAGGACCGAAGTTACCATTACCACCGATAGCACCGCCGAGCATCAGAATACCGATGTACATACATGGTGTTGGAGGAGCAATCAATAATACGATACCAACCAGATACCAAACGCCAAACATGAAGCAAGCCATCTGTGTACCAAACTTCTGGTCAACAACACCCCAAGCCCAGGAGCCGATCATACCGATAACAGCAGCAATTGTCATGATCGTCAGAGCCTGTGTCAGTTCCATACCTCTTGCAGCCTGGAAGTAACCAACCAACTGGGACATGATACCAACTGTAGCCAAACCGAAGCATCCGATACCAATACCAAGAACCCATACATTCTTATTTTTCAGAGCCTCACCATAGGAAAGCTTTGCAGTATCCTTAAGCTGATCTTCTTCTTTCTTGATCAAAGCAGCGATCTCAGGGTCATTATCCGGATAGCAGCCTGCTTCTTCAGGTGTTGCCTTAATAAAGATAGCAAGTAAAACAGCCAGAACAAGAATAGCGCCGCCAAGAACTGATAACGCGCCGTTAATTGCAAATCTTGCCGACAGACCTGTAAGTACCCAGTTGATCAGGGCGCTGGCCAGGTTCATACCGATTGTTGTAAGACCCATAACGACACCCTTCTTTGTAGGGAACCAGTTTGCACAGATTGCGAAACCGCAGTTACAGGAGAAAGCATTGATGAAAGTAACAACACATACCAATGATACGGCATACATTGCGATATTGACTGAGTTGCCATAAGCGATCAGGCTGACACCGCCAAGAACCATTGTAACTAATGTTACCTGTTTCAGACCAAACTTATCAATGAAAGCAGCCCACAGAACACAGGCAAACAATGCGATGATGGAAGCTGGTGTGGAAATAGACAGCAGCACATCCTGACTCCATCCGTGGAATTCTGCCATCATAGGTACGATAGTGTTCAAACCATCAACGGTAATGCCTGTCATAAAGAACAGCATTAATACTTCAAATCCAATGACCGTCCAGCCCTTCGTACCAAAGTTGTAGCTTACTTTGTTAAGATTGACGTTTTTCTCATTACTCATGATTTAATTCCTCTCCTTTTTCTTTTTTAATCTCATCATGATAGTTAATGGTTACTATAAATAAAAGAAAATGCCAACACGGCCTCTTGCCTCTGACCTCTCCGCATCTTCTTATTATTTTATTCTTACGCTCCTTCCCAAAACAAATCTCTTGCGAATATTTTAACAAAGTAAAGTCAACAATGGAAATTCCCATTATAATATCGCTTATGTCAAAAAAGTATAAGAAAAATTATCTTTTTTTGCATTTTTGTTATAGCCGTGCCAACTTTTCACCAAATGCATAAGCTTATTCCAAATTATTTTCAACACTTTTCCCATCATGGTTGACCGCCGTCCCTTTTATAAATTATACTTAATATTAGAAAAAAATAAGGATGATATGGAGGAATTGTAATGAATTATGTTAATACCGTAACAGGTCCTGTTGACGCATCAACCCTTGGACGTACATTGATGCATGAACATTTCTTATTTGGATTCTGCGGATTTCAGGGTGACGCCACCCTCGGCGGTTTCCGCGAAGAAGAATATACAGAAGCCTGTGTACAGGCCGTGGAAGACGCCAGAGCTTACGGCATTGAGACGATCGTCGATGCCACTACCAACGAATGTGGCCGTAATGTTCGTTTTCTTAAGAAAATTTCCGAAATGACAGGCATGAAGATCATCTGCTCTACCGGTTATTATTTCCAGGCTGAAAGCGCTTTTGCATACTGGAATTTCAGAAAGGGATTTGCAGATATCCAGCAGGAAATCTATGAAATGATGCTGACAGAGGTGACAAAGGGCATCGAAGGTACGGATATTAAAGCCGGTGTCATCAAACTGGCCAGCAGCTTCAACGAAATTACACCGATGGAAGAAATTTTCTTCAAGGCTGCAGCCCGTGTTCAGAAGGAAACAGGCGTTGCCATCATCACCCATACACAGCTTGGCACCATGGGCCCTCAGCAGGCCGAGCTTCTGATCGCAAACGGCGCTGACCCTGGCAAGATCGCCATCGGCCATATGTGCGGCAGCACCGATATTGCTTATCATGAAGCCGTTCTGAAACAGGGCGTATATGTGAATCTCGACCGTTTCGGCCTTGAAGGCGAATTGTTCCATACACCGACCGACGAACAGCGTATGGACGTCATTAAGACCCTTTCAGATAAGGGCTATGGCAATAAGATCCTCCTTGGTCATGACTCTGTTAATGTCAACCTTGGACGCGGCCTGATCATGACGCCATTCATGCAGGAAGCCATGAAGGATGCCAACATCCGCACCATCGGCAAAAAGGTACTTCCGGGACTGAGAGCCCGCGGCATGAGCGACAGTCAGATCGATGCACTCCTCACGGCAAACCCTGCAGCATTTTTCGCATAAGATTGGTGTCATTATGAGTCAGAAAACAGTTATTTGCTTTTCCATATGGACCAGCCTGTGGTCAGCCATATTTAATCATTTTTACACATTATATTTTTCATCATTTAATGTGCCATGGATCATGTTTGTCTGCATGGCTATCTTCTTCGGTATGAATATGCAGCCAAAGAAAGCGCCTGAGCTGATCGTTTCCTCTTACTGCGGACTTGCATGGGGACAGTTCGACTTTATTTTGATCGCATTTTTTGCGGGCACAATGGGCCTTAGCGCAGGAGCCTCCAGCTTCCTTGCAATATTGATCGGAACAGCCATTACGATGTATATACATATCAAGCTGCTCGGCGCAACGCCCCTTGGCCATATGCCTATGATATTTGCCGGCGTCTGCCTGACCTTCTCTCAGGGCGGCGGCAATGTGGCCGGACTGGCATTTACACTCACTGTCGGTGTGATCCTGGCTGCCATCTGCGGCGCAGGACTTAACTATTTCTCAAAGAAATTTCCGGCTGCCGCCTGAAAAATAAAAAACCGTTCAGTCAAACTCCCGAATAAGGAGTTGAGACTGAACGGTTTTTCATGTCAAACGCTTAGAGCACTAACCGCAGATAGCGCCCATATCCGCCACAATGGCCTCGCCGTTAATCATATTGGACAAATCCGATGCAAGGAACGTCACCAATGCCGCCACCTCGTCTACCGTTCCCAAACGCCGCTGCGGAATGGACTTCAATGTTCTCTCCATAAATTTTTCATTATCAAACACATCTTTATTCAATTCTGTTACCACATAACCCGGGCATACTGCATTGACCTGAATCCCGTAACGGCTCCATTCCAGCGCCATAGTCTTTGTCAGGTTGATGACAGCCGCCTTTGAAGCCCCGTAAAGCGACTGACCGCTTGTGCCCTTCAAACCGCCTACGGATGCGATCTGAATGATTTTACCGCCCTTTCCGGCCTTCACCATCTCTGCGGCCGCCGCCTTTGACGTAAAAAGGACGCTCTTGAAATTAGTGTCCATTACCTTGTCATATGCTTCCTCATCCATCTCAAGAAGCTTCCTCGTAACGGCAACACCTGCACAGTTCACAAGAATATCCACGCTGCCAAAACGCGAAACAGCCCCCTGCACCAGCTTATCAATATCTCCGATTTTCTGTACATCCGTACGAATACCCTCGGCTGTGCCGCCAAGCTCCCGAATCTGTGCGGCAACCTTATCACAATCCCCCTGACGGCGGCTTGCCACAACCACATTGGCATGATACCGTGCAAATGCCATGGCAATCCCATAGCCAATGCCCTTTGTACCGCCTGTGATAACGACGGTTTTACCTGTAAAATCATAGGACGTCAGCCTTACTGGCCATTTTTCATTTTCCATCTTCCAACACCCTTTCTATCATCCGGCAATTTCTGCCCTAACCCAAACGGGAGCCGTTGCTTCATTCTGATTTGCAACAGCTCCCGCTTATTTTATCTTACTACGCTTACTTATTAAAACTTATGATGCAGTTTTAAGATTTCAATTAACATCTTGTCACGATACTGGGCAATCTCAGCATTTGTATGACCGATTTCATCCGGCAGATTCTTCATCATCTCATCCATCTCGGCCTGAGCCTTTGTGCCGTAGTCAGCAGGAATAGTATCCCATGCTGCGATATCTCCGCACAGATTGTAACCGCCGGCCAGCATATCCATCATGCCTTTCAGACCGTCTTTATTACCCAACTGCATGATCATGTTGTGACCGAAAATAGCCCATCTGATTGCAGGACCGAATGTTAAAGCCTTATCTGCTTCCTCAACTGTGCAGACGCCTCTCTCTACAAGGTCGACCATTTCACGGAATACAGCAAGCTGCAGTCTGTTGCAGATGTAGCCCGGGCAGTCCTTCTTCAAAACGATGGCTTCCTTGCCTAAGGAATCATAGAATTCTTTTGCAAGTGCAACATTGGCAGGGTCTGTCTTCTCTGTCTTTGTAATTTCCACAAGCGGAATAAGGTGAGGCGGGTTGTATGGATGACCGCCCACACATCTCTCAGGATGTACTGCATTTTCTGTAATCTGTCCAAGAGGAAGACCTGATGCAGATGTGGCAATGATAGCGTCAACAGGCGCAAACTCCTCGATGCTTGCCAGCATACTATGCTTGATCGGCAGTCTCTCAGGACCGGATTCCTGAACAAACTGAGCATCCTTTACTGCTTCCTCGATGCTTGTTGTAAAGTGGATTCTTGCAAGAACTGCATCCTTATCTTCAATCGCACCATTCTGAGCAAGGAACTCAAGATTATTGACGATCGTATTCCTGTCATTAGCGATGCACTCGTCGTTAATATCGTAAAGCTTTACATTCAGACCCTTCATAGCGAAAAGAACAGCCCAGCTGCCGCCAATGACACCGCCGCCGATACCGGCTACATTTTTAATATCTTCAACCTTCATGATTCACGCCTCCTAAACTAATTCAAATACTGCTGCTGCGCCCATGCCGCCGCCGATACACATTGTAACAAGTGCATGTTTGCCGTTGTTATCCTGCAGATAATCAAGGGCCTTACATGTAAGGAACGCACCTGTTGCACCCATCGGATGACCAAGGGCCATTGCACCGCCGTAAGGGTTTACCTTCTCAGGATTCATCTTTAATTCTTTGATACACGGAATAGCCTGAGCCGCAAATGCCTCGTTCAGCTCGATGACATCGATATCGTCAATTGTCAGTCCTGCGCGGCTTAAAGCCTTCGGTACTGCATAGATCGGGCCAAGACCCATCATTGTAGCGTCACAGCCGGCCACACCGAAGGATACCATCTTTGCGATCGGTTTGATACCGAGGGATTTTGCCTTTTCAGCCTCCATTAATACAACAAATGCTGCTGCATCGGATGTCTGGGAGGATGTTGCTGCTGTTACTGTACCGCCTTCTTCCTGAGGAATAAAGCATGTCTTAAGGCCAGCCAATGTTTCCATTGTTGTACCCGGACGGATACCTTCATCTTCTGTTACGACCTTTTCATTGCCATCCTTGTCAACAACAGTTACAGGAATGATACATGGAGCCAGCTTGCCTTCCTTCTGAGCCTTTGCAGCCTTCATGTTGGATTCATAAGCCATACGATCCATTTCTTCTCTTGTCACACCGTAATTCTTAACGATGTTTTCTGCTGTAATACCCATGCCCATATAAGCGCCCGGTGCATTTTCTTTTACCCATGCATCCCAGTATTCTTCCGGATACGGAGCATAAGTTCCGGTCATATCTTCAACACCGCCTGCTACAATGACATCTCCCTGTCCTGCTGCAATGGCATTGGCGCCTGTAGCAATGGCCTGAAGACCTGATGAACAGAAACGGTTGATTGTATGAGCAGCAACACATTCTGGAAGCTCAGCTCTTGCCACAACACTCTTTGCAATATTCATGGAGGTTGTATTGTGCTGTACTGCACAACCCATGATCACATCCTCGATGTCAGCAGGATCAAGCTGCGGAACCTTCGCCAGCACACCCTTTAATACCTGTGCCGAATACTCGATCGGATGTGTTCCTGCAAAGGAACCTTTTCTTGATTTACATACAGCAGAACGGCCATATGCAACGATTACTACTTCTCTGTTCATAATTTTCTCCTCCTTATTTTTAAGTAAAACCCTACTCCATTTATGTTATAATAAGCATACCACTTTTTCTAAAGATGATGAAATGCTCCTTTTTGCCATGTTTATACAAAAAATGCATAACAAAAAGAGCCCCCCAAATTTCCTTTGGAAAGCTCTTTCATTTCACTTATATCTCACTTATTAATTCAACAAATATGCCCTGATTAATCTGTGATATATGGCATTAATGCGATATGTCTTGCTCTCTTGATAGCTGTTGTGAGTTTTCTCTGATGCTTTGCACAGTTGCCTGTGATTCTTCTAGGCAGGATCTTGCCTCTCTCAGAGATGTATCTCTTTAACTTGTTTGTATCTTTATAATCAATAACAGCATTCTTATCTACACAGTATACACATACTTTTTTTCTTCTGCGCATAGGTCTTCTCTTGATCTGAGTGCCTCTGCCTTCTTCCTTATTGTATGGCATGTCAAAACCTCCTTATCAAATTCAAATCTTTATATTGTCCTTCATCGATTTAGCTGAATGGTAGCTCCTCATCGATGCCATCCGGGATATTCATAAATCCGTCGGCCGGCGCCTGACTCGGCATCGGTCTTCCTGACTGCTGATAGCTATTGCCGCCATAATTACCGCCGTAATTGCCTGCGAACTCACCGCTGTTGCGCTCGCTGGCCGCCTTGCTCTCAGCAAATTCCTGTTCTTCCACAACAATATCTGTTGTATAGACCTTTATACCATCTCTGTTGGTATAGCTGCCTGTCTGGATTCTTCCTGTGATAACGATACGGATTCCCTTATGGAAATACTTCTCTGCAAATTCAGCCTGACGGCCAAATGCAACACAATTAATAAAATCCGCATCAGGATCTCCCTCACGCTTGAACGTGCGGTTTACAGCCAGTGAATAACGGGCAACGGCCATCTGGCGTTCGCCCTGTGAATATCTAATCTCCGGATCTCTGGTTAATCTTCCCATCAAAATAACTTTATTCATATAGACATCCCCTTTTCTAACTAAGATTAAGCGTCCTGTCTAATGCATAAGTATCTGATTACATTCTCCATAATACGGACACGCTGTTCAATTTCATTTGGACAGTTTGAATCGGATTCGAAAGTAATGAAGTAGTAGAAGCCTTCTTTCATCTTCTGAATCTCATATGCTAATCTCTTTTTGCCCCATTCGTCAACGTTTGTCACAACACCGCCGAAACGAGCGATCATATCTTTGATTCTCTCGATTGTTGCAGCTCTTTCCTCATCTTCGACCTTAGTCGTAATAACGACTGCTAATTCGTATTTGTTCATGCTTAGTGCACCTCCTTCTGGACTTCGGCCCTCTGCCATTGCAAAGAGCAAGGAATTAATATATAACATATCACAATTCCAAAGCTTATCATATATTCCGGCAGTTTGCAAGTGTTTTTCCGCATTTTTCTGCGAATATGTAACAGTTCAGCCTGTCATTTTGAAGCACAATACGGACAGTCTCTACCTGTCAAACCCGTTCCCACTCGGAGAAAAACGCAG
>CAYURX010000102.1:0-10188 GCA_964447245.1 uncultured Coprococcus sp.
CCCTGGCCCTCAACGGTCCATTTGCCTGCCAGCCTCTCCACAGGTTCTCAGCTTCTCCTGCTCTCTGTACGGCGCTTATACAGACGTTATCTCCGTCTCTAAAGTTTGATATCATTTTACCATAAATTAAAAGGATGTCAACCCCTGATTCAAACTTATTTTACCTCAAGTATCCATAATCAGATCATATTTCACAAGATCCATATGCACAGTGCCTTCTGCGTAAAAAGAAATACCATCTGCTGCCTGCTCTGTATACACAATCGCAGTCAGCACCTGTTCTCCATCATTTACAAAAATTTCTGCACTAAAACGATCCAGAATAATCCTTAATTTCAGCTTATCCCCTTCGCTTTTTACCAGGCTGCGCCTCTGATGGATAATTGCCCTTCTTGACCCTGAAAATTTCCTGTCTATCTTCAAAATGGAGTCCTGCGGGTGAAAACTGAGAGATGTCCGGAACTGGTCGTTCTGAGCAAAACGGATCGCAAATTTCTGATAAGTATCCTGCCCATCTTCCGGACTGATCGACAACTCTATATCCACCCTTCGGCCTTTTACCCCTTCCAGCGTCATGTCACCTGAAAAAGAAACATCTTTGTATACGACCTTATTGCTCCGCATACTGTCCAATTCCTTTATCGGTCTCTGGTACAGCCTTCCGTTTTCCACTGACAGTTCACGGGGCAGGCTCATCTGCCCAAACCACAACACGTCCTGCGTCCTCAGATCGCAGGTATCCCAGTTCTGCATCCATCCGATCATGACGCGGCGTCCATCCGGCGTCAGCACAGTCTGTGGGGCATAAAAATCTATACCATAGTCGATAGACTGATCATGCTGCTCTGTAAAACTTTCCGTTTCCTCATCAAAATCACCAATCAGGCACAAAGTTCCGTTCCCATTGTGATATTCAAATCCCGAAGGCAGCATGTCCTGCGGGCTTGTAAGCAATACCCACTTTTCTCCCAGCTTGAAAAAATCAGGGCACTCCCACATTTTTCCGAAACGGTTCCCATTGAATGCCAGCACTTTCTTATATTCCCATTTAAAACCATCCTGGCTTACGAACAACAGAATCTGTCCGCTGCCATCAGCAGGGCGATTTCCAATAATGCAGCAATATGTACCGTCCTCTTTCCTCCAGATCTTAGGATCCCTGAAATCCTTCCCGCTGCATCCCTCCGGCAGATCTTTCACAGTTATAACCGGATTATTCTCATATTTCTCATAATCCATTCCGTCTCCCACTGCAAGACACTGGGTCTGTATTTCACGGATGCTTCCGTTTCCATGATGTTCCTTGAGCACACCCGTATACATTAGCAGATGCCTGCCATCAGGGAGCGCGATCGCACTCCCTGAAAAACATCCATCTCTGTCATAAATCTCATCCGGGGCAAGAGCTGCCGCAAGATACTCCCAATGCAGCAGATCTTCGCTCACCGCATGCCCCCAGTGCATGGGACCCCAATGGCAGTCATAAGGATGATACTGATAAAACATGTGATATTTCCCGCCATAATACGAAAATCCATTGGGGTCATTCATCCACCCTGTACGCGCAGACAGATGAAATGCCGGTCTGTCTTCTTTTGCTATCATTTTTTCTGAAGTTTCCTCATATTTACGCGCTTCCCGTAATGTCTGGCTTGTCATATCAATCACCCTTTACTTTATTTTTCATAATAAGCATCCAGATATTTCTGATAGATTTCCAACATATCATTTAATCCATAGGCATCAAGACTCTTCAAATACTCATCCCAATCCGCATCTGTAAAACCATTCATGATCCAGTCCGATCTTTTTGCATTGATCGTTTTATTGATATCCGTCTGTACATTAGACAGATCTTCTGTATCCTCCTGGCTCATAAATACATTAGGATAAACATATTTTGTATTCATATCCGGCGTGTAATACTGCTCGATCCAATCCAGACGATACTGTGCGTCATCCGGACAGGTAACATAGACATCATAGTATTCATCCAGAACGGCCAGCGGACCATTTACGCTCTCGGCTTCCCTTACTTCTACCGGAGATGCATCGCCAAGCGGCGCATGTTTCAGCATTTGCTCGCCCTGTGCGTTTTCTCCCAGTTCAAAAATATCAAAGTCATCATCTTCCCCATACGTGCCCCAGTTGTTCTGCGGAGACTGGAATGGATCATACATCTGGTCAAGCCATGCGCATACAAGCGCCGGATTCTTTGCAACCGCTGTTACCACACAGCGTCCACGGTCATACCCGCTGGTAAAAGAACCATTCTCAGGTGTGATGTTTCTGGTATCTGCTGTCAGTGCCGGCAGCGGAACCCATCCCTGGAAATCATCCACGATATTGGCTACATCCCAACTGAAACATACGCCGTAACGACCGGATTTACCTTTTGATACATAGGTTGACCATTCCTGTGTAAACGCTTCAGGGTCTATCAAACCTTCCTCGTACAGTGAATGAAGCCATGCAATACCATCCTTGAATCCCTGCTGCGTTGCTGTACAGATGACTTCCAAATTATCTGTAACCGCAATATGCCTTCCCTGATCACCGTCACCATATCCGTCACCGAATCCATTGATCAAAAGCGCCATATCCTGGCTTCCGTCATTGACGATACATGACATTGGAATAATACTTCCGTCAATATTAAATTCTGCCTGCAGTTCAGAGGCATGGTCGCGGAATGCACACAAAACCTGTTCAAATTCATCCACAGTCGTCGGCACCTCAAGTCCAAGAAAATCCAGCCACTTTTTGTTGATGAAGCCCATATCTCCTACCGTCTGGATCGCCGTCTTTTCAGAACCAAGCTGTTCGATCCAAGGCAGCGCCCAAATATGACCGTCTGCATCCGTGCTCATTTTCCTGTATTCCGGATACTTGTCAAATACCGCTTTCAGATTCGGCATATAAGCGTCTATGTATTGTTCCAGAGGAATGATGACTCCCTGATCCGCATAGCGCAGCAGATCGTTATCACCAAAATTTGCAGTAAAAACAAAATCTGTCAGCGTACTCATATTGGCCATAGCCAGCGTAATTTTATCCCCCCACTGGTCTGACTGGTATGCTGTCCACTCAATCTCCACGTTGGTAGCTTCCTGCAGACGTTTGAAAATCGTACGGTTATTCGGATCGGCTTCTGTGTTAGCCGGATAACTGATCATACCGGTCAAAGTGGCTTTTTCAGCCAGTGGAAATTGCAACTCGGATAAATCCACTTCCTGTAATTCCCCATTATTCACTCCTACATCAGAACCCTTGCCGCCGCACGCCGTAAGGGAAAGTACCATGGCTGCCAACAAAGATACTGCCACTATACTTTTGTAAAATCTTTTTTTCATACGCGTCTCTCCTTTAAGATATTATTTTCTACTCACATTTTTTATTGCTTGCTGTTTTTCATTAACCCTTCACTGAGCCTGCCATGATTCCGTTATCAAAATATTTCTGGAAGAAAGGATACATCACAAGCAGCGGCAAACTGGAAATAATAATCGTCGCATACTTCAGCAATTCTGCAAGCTGTGCGCGTTCCGCCGTACTCTGCATATCTGAGATCATCCCTGACTCCGGCTGGTTCTGTATCAGGATCGAACGAAGCACCAACTGCAGAGGCTGTTTCGTAGCATCATTCAAATAGATCATAGCATCAAAATAACTGTTCCACATTCCTACAAACTGCCACAAAGCCAGTGTTGCGATGATCGGCGTACATACCGGCAGCAGAATCTTGAAGAAAAAGGTCAGTTCGTTCGCGCCGTCTACATCAGCCGCTTCCCGAAGTTCCCCCGGAACACCCTGATAATATGTCCTTGCAATAATCATATTCCAGACGTTGAATGCTCCCGGAAGGATAATTGCCCACATACTGTCCAAAAGATTCAGTTTACTGATCAATAAATATGTAGGAATCAGGCCGCCACCGAAAAACATGGTAATAACAAAGATCACATTAAAGAAACCTCTTCCACGAAAATCCGCTCTGGACATAGGATAAGCCGCCAGCATAGTAATCAAAACTGAAATTACCGTAAACAACACGGAATAAATAACCGCATTCTTAAACCCGATCCATATCTGTTTATTAGAAAGTACCCGTTCATAGGCCGTTACCGTCCATTTGCTGAAATCAAAAGTAATTCCCTTGTTTTGCAGAGTGATCGGGTCAATAAACGATGCCACAATAATATAGATCATAGGAATGACAATCGCAATTACAAACAGGCCTAACAACAGAAAGCCTATTATCAACAATGTCTTATCCTGTAAGGAATATCTGGCAAATCTGCTCTTCTTTTTCATTTTGACCCTCCTTCTACAGTCCCTGGCCGTCATTCATCTTCGCAACAATTTTATTTACCGCAACCAGAAGGATAACATTTATTACTGTATTAAATAATCCCACCGCCGTTGAGAAACTGTAGTCTCCGTCTATAAGACCTTTTTTGTAAACATAAGTGGAAATAATTTCTGAAGATGCAAGGTTCAAGTCTGTCTGTAAAGCATAGGCTTTTTCAAACCCGATACTCATAATATTACCTGCCTGCATGATAAACTGAATGACCACCGTACTCTTGATCGCGGGCCACTCCACCGCCTTGATCTGCTGGAAAATATTCGCCCCGTCAATCATTGCCGCTTCCTTCAGTTCTGTACTGGCATTGGAAAGAGCCGCTGTGTATATGATGGAACCCCAGCCTGCGCCCTGCCAGATCCCGCTGGCAATATAAATGGTCCTCCATGCCTCCGGCATTGTCATAAAGTTAATCTGTGTACCAAGCAACAGGTTTACGGGGCCTGTAACGGATAAGAAAATTCTGACAATACCGCAAAGAACAATAACCGAAATAAAATTCGGCATGTAAAGCGCCAACTGAACTTTCTTCTTTACGCCGGTACGCTCGATCCTGTTCAGCAAAAAAGCAAGAATGATTGGAACCGGGAATCCCCACAACATTCCAAACACACTCAGCTTCAGGGTATTTGCCAGATAACTGAGGAAATCCGGCGATGACAGGAAACGACTAAAATGTTTGAGTCCAACCCATTCGCTTCCCAGAACGCCCCTGATCGGATTGTACCTTTCAAAGGCAATCAGGATGCCGCCCATTGGAATGTACTTGAAAATAATCGTCAAAGCCAAGGCCGGCAACAGGAAAAACAAATACAATTGCCAATGCTGAGTAATATAAACCAGACCATTATGCAATCCCGTGTTTTTCTTTTTTGTACTCGTGTTCATTAACTTCTCTCCTTTCTTTTATCTTTTTCGCGTTTTACGCCTGCCCTTTTATTTGTAATTGTGCATTTGTAAAATTTGATACAAGATATTTGTAAATATAATATAGCATTTGTTTTACATTTAGTCAATAATATTTTTATTCATATGACCAATTTATTTTATGCTTTTTTTACATTTGAAATCTGTTTTTTTATTTAATCAATATAATTACAGTGTATATTCTCATTCGGCAAATTATTTATTTTACATTTGACACATTACAATTTGTGCATTATAATAAACATGTAATAACATATATATCACAAAACAAAAATCTAATTTGAAATAATAAATCAGGAAGGAAGTGATCGTTTATGGCAGACCGCGTTACTATTCAGGATATTGCCGATGAACTCGGCGTTTCCCGTAATACTGTCTCCAAAGCAATCAATAACACCGGCATCCTTGCCGATGCCACAAGAGAAAAGGTTCTAAAGAAAGCGATAGAAATGGGTTACAAACAATTTTCCTATGTCAATATATCTAATCTTGAAATGACAGATTCCTCTCTTTCTTCAACAGCCAAAAGGGAAATCGCTTTATTTACCTCCAATTTTATAGGAAGTTCTCATTTTGCTTCTACCATGCTGGACAAATTCCAGAGAGAACTTTCTACACTGGGCTATAGCTTTACTATGCACCGCCTTCAGGAACACGAGATCGAGCATCTGATGCTGCCCGCCTCTTACAGTGAAGACCGTACGGCCGGAATCATCTGTATTGAAATGTTCAACCGGAACTACTGTTCCATGCTCTGTTCCCTCAATACACCCGTCCTTTTCGTGGACTCTCCGGTTTACAGCCTGGCAGAACCACTGAAAGCCGATCATCTTTATATGGACAACCAATCTAATATTCACCGATTTGTCCGTGAAATGGTCCGCAGAGGCAAACGAAGGATTGGATTTATCGGAGAGATCATGTACTGTCAGTCATTTTTTGAACGCTACATGGGCTATAGGAATGCCATGTATCTGTCCGGTCTGACCTGCCCGGAAGAGTATTGTATTACAGGCAACACGCCAACTGCCAAAAATCCCGGCTACGAAGAATACCAGGAGTATTTATTAGAAAAGATTCAGAAAATTGAGAAACTGCCAGACGTATTTATCTGTGCCAATGATTTTATCGCTATAGATACCCTGGTAGTATTTAAAAAGCTGGGCATATCCGTTCCTAAAGATGTTTATTTGTGCGGATTTGACGATTCTCCGGAATCCAAAGTAATGTCTCCCTCCCTGACTACCGTGCATATCCACAGCGAGATCATGGGGTTTTCGGCCGTACATCTGCTTTTATCCAGAATCAAAGAACCATCTTTAAATTTTCGTACCATTCATACCGAAACAAGCCTGATATTCAGAGAGTCCACCAACGACTGAGAACGGAGGAATGCTATGCATAATATATTAAGCCCGGAAAGCCCGCTTATGTCTTTCATCACTAAGATCACTTACAGCGCTTATTTGAACATCTTATGGTTGATCTGCTGTCTGCCCATTGTCACCATAGGCGCTTCCACGACTGCATTATTTTACGTGACCTTAAAAATAGCAAAAAATGAAGAAGGAAATCTCACAAAGGCCTTCTTCCATTCTTTCAAACAAAATTTCAAACAGGGGACTTTGATCTGGCTGATACTGCTTGCCGTAGGAATCATGCTGGGAGTTGACGGATATGTACTTTACCATATGCGCTTTTCCAATGCATTCTGGACTATTGTCACAGCCATATTCCTTGTTGCCGTTGTTGCCTATGCCATTATCATGATGTATATCTTTCCTCTGCTGGCAAGATTCCAAAATACTACATTGGCCATGTTTAAAAACGCCATCATGATAGGCATGCGTTTCCTGTTCTGCACTGCTTTGATGGCCGTTATCTATTTTGCCATGGCGCTTGTGATAATCAGGTTCTTTACACCAGCCATCATTTTCGGGGAAGGGCTTTGTGCGTTACTGTGCTCCTACCCGCTTTCCAATATCCTGCTGCTCTGTCAGAAACAAAACAGCACCGATGCGGAAGGCGATCCGGAAAATACCACAACCTGCTATGGCGAAACAAATAATGAAAATCAACATATGGAAGGATGAAATTATGCAGTTTATTCAAAGAAACGGTAAAGAACCGGCAAGTTTGAAAACCCTTCAAAACTTACACGGAAAGAAAAAATTGCAGTATATATGGGATTATTTTAAACTGCCTCTGGCTGTCCTGGGGATTTTTCTGTATGTTATTATCTATATCGCATACAGAAACTTCACGGATAAAGACCCTGTCCTGTATACTGCTCTGGTGAATGTGAATGCCGGGGAAACTCTGACCAAACAGCTAAGTGAGGACTTTCTGACCGCTTCAGGCATAAATCCCTCCCAAAGCAGCCTGCACCTGTATACCGGTCTTTATCTGACAGATGATGAAAGCAGCGCCTATCATGAATACACTTATGCGTCACGGGTGAAAATACTTGCTTCCATTGACGGAGAACTGTTGGACGTGGTTTTGATGGATCAGGAAACTTTCGATGCTTTTTCACAGAACGGATACTTATGCAACATTGACGAACTGCTGTCAAAGGAAGTTCCTGCCCTTTACAAAGAGGCGAAACCTTTGATCGTGAATAATACTTTCATCATAGAGGATAATGCCTTTGAACTGCAATTTGATTCTTCCATCCCATACAGCGCTGTCACAGAAGAATATCCGATGGGAATTGATCTCTCACAGGTTGGCTGCATCAAACAGGCTGGATTTGAAGAAAATGTTTATTTTGGAATTATCGCGAATTCCCCGCGCAAAGATACCGCCCTGGCTTACCTGCAATATCTTTTTTACGGGGAATGAAATAAACTTATTTTACCATCTCGACTGTCGTCTCGATGGGTTTTCTCGTCAAATGTCTGCTCGTGCAAGCACGGCAGCCACTTTCCTCGTTATTTAACCATGATATCGCCATCATTGGCCTTTACCGTCAGCTTTCCGCCGTTTTCGCTTCCCTGCCGCTCAAAATGGGCCTTATCTTCCCCTTCTCTGTACATGTCGCCTACAATGTTTCCGGAATTATAGATTTCTCCGTCCATCGTATCGAGTACCATCGTGACATTCTCCATTGTCTCCGGATTCATGGCAAGCATCACATCGCCATCCCGATCCAGCATGGCTACTTCTCCGGTCACCGTCAGATTATCAGCCATGATATCCCCGTCAAGAACCGTAATTTCACTATCCGCAATGGCTGCATCCCGTATCGTCAGATCACCGGAAGCCAATTGAAGGTCTACCTTCTGCCAGCCAACTCCCCTTGCTGTCATATCACCATCATCGATCTTAATACTGCCGCCGTCTAACATCTGCCCCTTTGGTACATAGAGTGTGACCCTGTCCTCATAATCATCAATATCATAATCGCCAGATAAAAATTCTATAAAATCCAGGTCAACATGCACGACATATAACTTCTCTTTTATGTTTTCATCCAGTTTCAATACGCCATCGGCTACCTCATACTCAATGGGGTCTGAAGCATAATCGTTTTCCAGTTGATAGGATAAATAATAATGATCGTCCTCCGACGGCTGCATTTCCAGATCGATATCTTTCAGATGAATCTGAACTTCCCGGATATCATCCAGTTTGGTCTTCTCCATCACAATCGGCTTATTATCCCGTGTCGCAGCGGCATCCATACTGTTTAGATCAGCCTTTGCGATATAGGTTTTGCCGCCCGTCAGCCATCCAACGATACCTAATCCGGCACCTGCCGCACATAAAATAATGCCTGCTGTCAGTAAAATCTTCCCTGAACGTTTCATTGCGTTACACCCCTTTCTTTCCTGCTATCCACCTTGAAAATCTGAAAACGCCCTGCCTGAACCACCGGTCCAGATAACCCGCCAGCAACATCATAAGGATACCGGCTCCCGTCAAAAAGAGGGCCATTCCAACTAACGCCATACCGCCGCCTGCAGACACCGAAAAAGCGATCAGACCCCGGATCAACACCTTCACCGCAACGATCACCATAGACACACTAAATACCGCCATACAGAGCAGAACTACCACAGCCATCAATATGCCCGTCAGGATCAACGACACTGCCGTCAGTGCCAAAGGAAGGCCCAGCGGTGCCGCCAATACAGCCAGACAGGTAATGCGCAGCACACGGCCGACAGATGATGTTTTCTCATCATTCAACAGATGCCCCAGCAGCTCAGCCGCCGCTTCCTTCGGCGTTCCCAATTCCTCAATGGCCTTCTGCTCTCCGTCTTCGCCCACTTCCTCGAAATATTCCGTAAAATATTCCATGGCATTGTCATAATCCTCTTTTGGCAGCCGTTTTAAATATTTCTGCAATTGATCTAAATATTCCGTCTTATTCATCCTTTAAGCCTCCCTTCAACGATGCCGTCAATGGTATCCCTGTATACTTCCCATTCCTCTTTCAAAAATACCAATTGCTTCCGGCCTTCCGGCGTCATCGAATAGTATTTTCTTTTACGGCCCTGATATTCCTGCGAATAAGTCGTCAAATATCCGCTTTTCTCCAACTTACTCAAAATCGGATACAGCGTGGATTCCTTAATACTGGCAACCAACTTCACTGTCTGGCTGATTTCATAGCCATACGAATCCTGTTTGTCAACAACTGCCAGGATCAAACACTCAATCAGCAAAGCTGAAATCGGATAATACATAACTTCCTCCTTGAATGTATAATTATCTTATATATAATTTTCTTATATATAAAATTTTTATATATTAATTATACCATCCATCCTCACCTTGTCAAGTCTTATTTATCCCTTTTTGATGTAACAGTTCAGCCACAATATTTTTGGAGTCAATAATTTCTGCAGACAATCACAGGCGAAACCCTTGAAAAACGTCGGCACTTG
>CAYURX010000103.1:0-10043 GCA_964447245.1 uncultured Coprococcus sp.
GGTAAAGACCTCCTTATCGCATAATCTGCCCTTATAACCCAGGGTAAACATCGGACTGAAAGCATATCCTTCTCTGACGTATCCAGTCTTATCTCTGCCCTCACAGGTTAATGAAACCAATGTCTTAACAGGCGGCAGCTTACACCAAACCCTGTCTGCGCCCTGTGCGGACGCTTCCCTGCATTGATATTCATAAGGTATCTCTGAGCTGTTCTCTCCGGCCTCCACCTTTAAGGTCAGACTGGACATATCCTCCGTATATTCTGTCGTGCCGTAACAGCCGACCATATACTCATTGATTGTCACATCCGCCTCAGGATTGCTCATCTCAAGCACATGCCGCTCGATCTTAATGGAGCTGCTGCCTTCCTCAAAAGTAAGCACTGTCTGGAGCTTCAGCTTCAGATCTCTGAATTCAATATCCACCGGGTCCAACGTCAGGAGCCTGTCATTACCATTCTGGGAGAAATGGGCCTTTGTACGGCAAAGGCACAGATCAACCTCCTCCCCATTACAGCAGATTTTCGCACTGCGCACAGTACCCTCGCCCGCATAATGGGTGAAATAGCCCGCTCTGTATTTTTCCTGAATCAGGAAAGGATAGCTGGCATCCTGAATATGGGACGTACCGATACCTACCGGCCGCTCCAGCTTTGCAACATACGGGCGCAGATCCACAATGGCGCCGCCCTGGTCCATATTCACGCATGCACGCAGATATGGGTCGCAGTACCAGAATAGCTGCTTCCGGCTGCCGTAGAGAATATCACGCCAGAGGGCGCATTCCGGCTCCGTGTAATGCTTCTTCTCACGATAATAGTCGGCGAACTCACTCATGGTCATATCCGCCAGCTCGCCCTTTTTCTTTAATTCACCGTAATAAGCACAGCCATCCTCATAGGATTTCTTCAACAGCTCATATGGAGATTCCCACCGGCCCATCTTGTTCATCCAGCCCGGGCCAACAAACATCATATTGTAAGCATACCCGTTATTATAAACAGCCAGCGCGCGATACTGGTCGATCAGATTATAAAGATATGGATACTCCCATGTCTCCGTATCATAGATCATACCTCTAAGTACGTTCTGCGGATGCGTACCAAAATTGGAGCCATTGCCGTCATAGCAAGCCAAAAGATCACGGGACAGATGCGGAATTGCCACGATACCGGAATCCTCAGCCTCATTGGCGGCAGGCGCATGGGTATTCTGTCTGGAAGGAATCCATGGAGCCCATGGGCCGCCGTCCATAAACGTATACCAGCTATTGTTACAGGTATGATAAGCCTTCGGGCCCTCCTCCCAGCACGTCGCAATGGCACATTTGACAGAAGGATACTCCGCTTTGATAAAGTTGATCAGATCAGCATCCATATAATAGGAACCCGTTGATTCCGGATAAAAGCCAAACCGGTCATAAAACTTTCCAAAAACATCACTGACAATTGCTTTCTTATCCTCCATAGAAAACATCCAGATACAAAAATCCTTTGTTTTATATTTCTCCCTGAACTGCTCACAAGGCAATCCCAGTAAGGACAACGCAATCTCATCACCATATTTCTCATGATGTTCTTTTGCCAATGCCACTGCTTCATCATTGAACAGACTGGCATAGGTCATCTGGATAGTCGTTTTCAGGCCATTTTTATGGGCGCATTCCTGCTGTATCTTAAAAATGTCCAAACTTTCCGTCAAAAGCGTCTCACGGCCAATATCCTCCTTTTTGCCCTGTCCGGTTACTTTTTCAGCATATTCCGGTACCATTTCCGGGCGATGGATAATGTTGACTACAAATTGATTCATAATTGAATGTATCCTTTCACATAAGTTTTAAATCATTTTTCTTATCAGCCCTTTACGGCGCCGCCTGTAATACCTTCTACATAGAACTTCTGCATGATCAGGAACAGAATACAGATCGGGATGGATACAAGAACACCGCCGCAGCAGAAGATTGTAAAGTAGCTGTTGATCAGGCTCTTATCCAGCATCTTGTACAAGCCGACTGCAACCGTATACTGTGAAGAAATACCAGCATTCAGGATCATCTTGGAATAGACGAAATCCATCCACGGCGTCAGGAAGCTGTTGATAACTGTGTAGACAATGATCGGACGGCTCATTGGAATGATCATCTGGAAGAAGATTCTCGCTTCACTGCATCCGTCGATTCTGGCCGCCTCACACAAAGCCCTTGGTACCGTATCAAAGAAGCCCTTACAGATCAAATACCCCAAACCGGCTGAGGCTGAATATACAAGGATCAGGCCGATATGGCTGTTGGTCAGTCCAAAGGTTTTCAGTGTAAAGTACACTGCGATCATGGAAAGAACACCTGGGAACAGATTCAGGATAACCGCTACGTTCATAAGTGGTTTTCTTGCCTTGAAATCACCGAAGGATGTGGCATAAGCCACCATCAAAACAAAGGCTGTAGAGATAATACACGTAAAAACAGCAATTTTAAATGTATTCATAAACCAGGCAGAAAACTGATTGACCGTATCGGAGTGGAAAAGCGCCGCATAGTGGCTAAGGCTCCACGCCTTTGGGAAAAACGTATTGGTATTCATGCTATCTTCAGCGCTGAAGGAGGTACATAACAGCCAGAAAATAGGGATGAGCCAGATAACAGCCAGAACGGCAATAAAAACATTATGAAGAATAATTTTCACTCTGCGTTTTGTACTGATGTCTTCTTTTATCATTGATAATCACTCTCCTTATTCCCGCCAATCATAAAGTTAAAAGCTATCAAGGTGAAGACTGCACAGATGATAAAGACGATGATACCGATTGTTGCAGCCATCTTATAGTTATAGTAATCCTGGGTCAATGTAAATAGCCATGTCACCAGCAAGTCAACTTCCTTTGCCTGTGAATTGGCCATCGCCTGATTGGTCGTTACATAGACATCCTGAGTTAAAAGGTAGATAACGTTAAAGTTATTAATGTTCTTTACAAAATCTGTCACAAGTGTAGGTCCTGTTACAAACAGAAGATACGGCATTGTGATGTAACGGAATACCTGGAATGGATTTGCACCATCCACCGTTGCACTTTCAAGCTGGTCTCCAGGAAGATTCATCAGGACGCCTGTGGAAATCAGCATCTGATACGGCAGACCAATCCAGATATTGATCAGGATGATCATGACATGAGCCCATCCAGGCGCTGATAAGAACGGTATGTAGCTTGTTGATATTAATCCGATATCCCTGAGAAATCCAGTCAATCCGATACTGGAGCAGATCGTGTTGACAATACCGCCGTTTGAGAAAAAGTTTCTTACCAGCAGCAATGAAACGAACTGCGGAACAGCAATTGTAATGACAAATAAAAGGCGCCAGAATTTCGGCCATTTTGTCTTCTTATTGTTCAACAGCAGAGAAAGGAAGATACCGCCAAAGTAAGTCGTAAAGGTCGCAAAGAACGCCCATACGAGAGTCCATCCCAAAACTCTTACAAAGGCATAACCAAAGGTAACTGTTAAACCGCCGCCGCCGAAAAGGCTGATAAAGTTCTGGAACCCAACCCATGAAAACAGGCTGTTTGGCGGCATATGCTGCTGATCATAATTTGTAAATGCAACAAAGATCAACAATAAAATAGGAATGATCGTAAAAACAACGATACCAATGACCGGCAAAGTCAGCATCGTTACATAGAATTTTTCTTCCGTATAACGACGGATATCTTCACGGAAGGTGTTAATATGCTCTCCTCGTTCTGCCTGAAGCTGAAGATTGTACACATTAACAATATTCCTCATCCATACAATCAGAGCGATGATCCATACAACAAAGCTGAACAATGAGAACAACAGGATAAGGAAGGAATTATCAAAATCATTCCATTCTGTTTTCATTGTTTCAATATTAAACACCTGCTCCGCCTGGACAGTACCCAAGGTCAGGAACTTTGGCACGTACTGCATGGACAGCTTAACCGTAAAAACAATAACAATGACTTCCAATATAGTCATAAGCAATGCTTTGACATATTGCTTTCTTCTAGCATAACCTGCACCCATCCAGATCAAGGACAGCTTAACCGCCCAATCTCCTTTTGCAACTGCATGGCCAAATTCACTAAAGAAACGGCCGATTGCAGCAAAGAAGCCCGTTATAGCTGCTGCGATCACGGATCCGGTTTTATTTGTTTTTTCGCTCACAAAAACCTCCCCTTCTTACAAAAACGAAGGGATGCCGCATATTCTCCAACGAATGCAAAACCGCGACACCCCTGTTAAATACGCCTGCGCGTTCAGTTTATATGTAAAATATCATTTTATATGGCTCATTTTACATATAACCCTTATCATTAGTTGATGGCTGCTGTTACACCTTCTACCAGTTCATCAAGCGCAGCCTGTATGGAAGCCTCATCGTTCTTGATCTGGCCCTGAGCGATCATTTCGCCGAAGGTTGCCGCAGGATCCCAAAACTTGCCTCCAACCTTCTGAATAACTGCATACTGGGACTGCTGAAGTACGGCATTGATTGCTACATTTGCAGCTACAGCCTCTGAATTCTGAGCGTTAATGTTAGAAGGACCAATCTGTCTTTCTTCAAAATGAATATTCTGAGATTCTTCATTTGTAAGGAAATCTGCCAGAAGGACAGCCCAACCGGAGTTCTCACAATGTGCATTGACACCCATTAACTTAGCGCCGCCGACAGAGCCTGTCTGAATCTGCTGATCACCAACTGTATATGTTGGCAGAACAGTTGCAGCATAGCCATCACCAAAGGCTGACTGTGCAGGATCGGCATCCCATGTACCGGAAACAACTGCACAAAGCTTACCGGAGTTGATCTGGTTTGCCAGATCGCCGTCAGCAATCGCCATAAATGCAGGGTTGGCTGCAATATCTAACATAGCCTGAACAACCTGAACGCCGGTAATTCCGCTAGGGGACGTCCCATTCCAGTCGCATGCTGTCGTACCATCATCGTTACGGTCTGTTGTAAAGCCTGCGCCATAGAAGAAGCCTGCATTATACCAGCCCGAAGCCAATGTCATACCAACAAGCTTGCCGCCGCCCTTTTCCTGTGCAGCCGCAAGAAGACCATCCCATGTCTTCACATCATCTTCTGAAAAGATGTTTGAATCATAGTACAGGAAAAAGCCGTTATCGGCACTTGTAGGGAACGCATACAGTACATCGCCAACCATTGCATCATCTACGGACACAGCAACATTGGCAGCCTTCACATCATCGAGGGTCTTGCCTGCATAAGCCTGCAGAACCTGTGACATATTGTCATCCAGTGCAAGTAAAGCGCCCGCGTCAACAAGATCTGCCAGCTGGTCATCAGCAAAGCAGAAGATATCGGCTGCAGCCTCGATATCAGTTAATACCGTATCTTTGGCCGTGGATTCAGATTCAACACCGATCTGAATGTTAAATGTCTGATCAGGATAAGCAGCCTTGAACGCTTCTACACGTTCAGACAAATAAGTCTGATCTTCCTCTGCACCCCATAAAGTAAGGTTGATCGTTTCGCCGGAAGCAGCAGGAGCAGCCTGAGCAGCTTCTGTTTCACCGGCTGCGGATGTCTCGCCTGCAGAAGCGCTTGTCTTTGCATTTGAACCGCCGCATGCAGCTAAAGAAAGTACCATAGCCGCTGACAGTGTAAGAGTTACTAATCTCTTCTTCATACTAAACCTCCTATAAGTAAAAAAATTAGTTTCAACCGGCCCGTATGCGCAACCGGTTGTTCGCTCTTTTAGTATATCATAGTTTTTGTCAAAGTCAATTTGTTATTATTGCTAATTAATTTAGATATTTTTAAGCAAAATTAACAATATATTTAAGTTTTATCTTTTTATTTTTTATATTGCTTGCAACCGGTTGTTCATATAATGAATCCGCAACGGGGTAAAAATGCATAGGAAAATCCCATCAAAGTTCCGTCCTGATCCAGACGAATCTCTGATGGAATACCATATCCTTATCCTTTATTTATTTTTCCGACAATAAAATAAGAAGGTCCCACGCTTCTAACCGGAACGGTTCATCCTCCGATAGCTGCCGTCCATCCAACAGTGAATATCCCGCCGGATGCCTGCCGGATAGCTCCAATGGCTTACCTGAATAATTGAAATAATAACGGACATACTGACCCTCCTGATTGTATCCGCTGCGCACAATGGCCGGATACTGTATATCAGGCAGTTCCAATCCCAGTTTTTCAAGCAAATGCATGAGTATTGCATCCAAACCGTCCTCCGTTATGCAGCAGGCTATGTAGGCGGCTTGTCCTTTTCCATAGTGATTGACCGTCACCGCTGGTATGTCATGCCAAAACGGATGACGATAGGTACATATAATTTCTGCTGCCGCAGTCTCCGTAAACTCCATCCAGTCCGTGACCGCCACGGATTCAGACAATTGAATGTCCTTGGATATAAGCCCCACATTCACCGGCTTTGTAAAACGGTCATATTTAATCCCAAGGCATTTTGTCAGGCCATGGGGCTGCTGATCATGATATATTTTCAGATATTCGTCTGAAAAGCCTGTCTTAAAAGTAGCAATCAGCTGCCCGCCCTCCTTTACAAAACGATCTACTGCATCCAGTAAGTCATCCGGCGCCGAATACAGGCATGGCAATATAAGCAGTTTATATTTTGAGAAATCCCTTGCCGTATCCGGTATGATATCGTATTCAATATTCAAGCGATACAGGCTGTCACACAGCCATCTCAGATAATCGCTGTAATTTTTATCCGGCGTATCGCCCTGCTGGCAGGTTGGAAACCACTGCATTCCTGTCTGGGAGCGATTGCTGACCATGACAGCGACCGTATTTTCTTTTCTTAAATGCAGCAGCTGTCCGGAGAATTTGTTAAAATCCCTTCCGATCGTTGCCGCCTCCTTATAAACCTCGCCTGCGGACAGATCATGACTTAAAACGCCCTTCCAATAGCTTTCTACAGCATTGTGGATACTGTGCCAGTGCCAATATTCCACACAATCCGCGCCGCCGGCCAGATGGCTGAAGGCCTGGAGCCGCAATTGGCCCGGATATGGCAGCCAGCCGAAATTTCCCTGGGCCTGGGTTTCCAATACTAAGTAATTATTTCCCTTAAGGCCCCGGGCAACGGCCCCGCAAAAGGCAATTTCCGCGCCGGTCAATGCGTCCTCACTCTTGTGGTATATATCGCACCCGGCCACCGTCACCGCATTGGCCGCTTCAAATTGGTCGGCCTCCGGCTGCAGGCCAAAGGAGTACCCCCGCCATTCAAAATCAAAATTGTGGGTTACAAACTGATCCTCCCGACGGTATTCATCCACGATTTCCCGCTGCCACTGCAAAAATTCCGTCACCAGATATCGCTGGAATGCCTGATATTCCCCTCCCAGACTTCCGTTGATCGTTCCCCGGACATCCGGCAGATCATCCCAGCTCCCCAGACTGTTCGACCAATAAGCCAGTCCCATCTCCCGATTCAGATTTTCTACGGTTACAAAACGCTCCTTTAACCATTCCTTAAACATCTGCTGCGCTCTGTCCGAACAGGTATCATAAGCTTTCGTTTCATTGTCAAGCTGGAACCCGATGACACATTCATATCCCCGTACCTCTTCCATCAATTTTCTGATGATACGCTCCGCATAAAATCTGTATCCCGGATGGGTCAAATCAAAATTCTGCCGCGGTCCGTAAAGACATGGTCCCTGATGGGTCTCCGACAGGATATCGGGATATTTTGCAGCCAGCCATGGCGGAATGGCGTAGGTCGGGGTCCCGATGATCACATAGAGCCCATGCCTTCCGGCCGCTTCCAGGACACGGTGAAGACAGGTAAAATCAAACCTGCCCTCTGCCGGCTCCCAGGTACTCCATGTGGATTCCGCAATACGGATGCAGTTAAAGCCTGCTTCCTTCATCATTAACATGTCTTTTTCCAATCGTTCCTCCGGCATATATTCATAATAATATGCCGCACCAAATAAAAGCTTTTCACACAAGATATTCCACTCCTAACCTTCACTCATCATTTCCGACTTTTATTGAAAATGGCTGTCTTTTTGCGACTTTTGCCAATAAAAGACCGCCTTATTTGTACATTTCGCGCTTGACGCCTGTGATTAATTATTGCTACAATAACTTAACGGTCAAAGTATTATAAATCCGACACAATCAACGGAGAACACTGATAGGAGGTGTGCCCGAATTTGACCTTCAATCAAAACGATAAAAATACATATACCATCGACGATATTGCAAAGGCGCTGGGGGTCAGCAAGACAACCGTTTCCAGAACCCTCTCCGGAAAGGGGCGTATCAGCGAAAGCACCCGCCAAAGAGTACTCCAATTCGTTGAACAGCATAACTACCGGCCAAATGCTGTCGCTCAGAGTCTCGCCCACAGCAAAACCTTTAATCTCGGTCTTGTACTGCCAGACAATTATCATACAAACGACTTCTCATTCTTCCAGGAATGTATGAAAGGTATCTGTGAAGTCGCTTCAGAAAATGACTATGATATTCTAATTGCCATGTCCGGCGAACAATCTACCAAACAGCTGGAACGCATTATTGACAATCATAAGGTGGACGGAATCATCGTCAGCAGAAGTATCAAGGACTCTCCTGATATCGCTATTTTAAAATCCCAGAATATACCGTTTGTTGTCATCGGCTATTCTCCCGATCCTGAGATCCTCCACATGGACAATGACAACCAGACAGCAGCCAGAGATCTGACGGCCCTTTTAATCACCAGAGGCATTCAGCATCCTGCCCTTTTGGGCGGCAACGAGAGTCATTATGTTACCCGAAGCCGTCTTCGAGGATTCACAGAGGCCATCCGTCATTCCCGGCTTTCCATGGACGATAAACTGATTTTTATGAACACGGATGATCAATACAGCATTTCCAGAGCCATTGATGAAATCATCGTTAAAAAGTCGGACTGCATTCTATGCATGGATGATCTTATTTGCAGTATGGCAATGACCTGTCTTAAGGACAAGGGAATCCGGATACCGCAGGAAATCCAGATAGCCAGCTTTTATGACAGTGCTATCCTGAAAAATAATCTGCCAGCCGTCACAAGCCTGAGCTTTAATACAAGAGCGCTAGGCTCTGCGGCCTGTACATTATTATTAAAGCAATTGTCAGGCGGAGATGCCAAAAGCGGTATTCTTACAGGATACCAGATGATCTTCCGCGATTCAACCAAATAATCGATGTCTTACAGGCGGGCAGTCCGTACTGCCCGCCAATCATGTTCATCATACCATAACCCGGGACACAAGTCCACTTTAGCGTCCCACAATTGTACCGCATCCAATTTTATCCCCCGCATGCTCGAGGTGCGGCTGATCTGAATGGTTGTAATGCATACCTGCTTGATCAAAGGGCAGCGTACAATCACCATATTCATGGATGTGCATGGCATAAAATCCTGTTGGATCTGAAGCAGAGGTCACCGGCAAACCTGTAATAGCCGCAACAATGAGGATTCCCTCATAGGACGTCTTGTAAAATTCCACAACACCCATAAGCTCAGGAAAATTTTCATTGCCCGTCACCACAGCAGCAGCCTGACATCCGGCAAGGGCTATTTCCTTTCAGAGCAAAATGTCCTGCTGAAAGATTTTTCTGCCTATGCCAGCCAGGTGACATCCAGTATCGTCGCCCATATCGAAAAAATGGCGGAGAAAACGCACCGTCCCTTGCGTTACCTTACCTCCGCTAAAACCTCAAAGGAACAGACAGCCATGTCGATTTTAAAGGATGACCCGGTTGATGAGGGGTTGATCTGCGTCCTCTCCGTTGTTGAGTGCTGCCAGACACTGCAGCCCATCAAGAACCGGGAAGGGAAACTGGAGCTGCGTACCGTTGACCGAAAATGTAAATATTACTACCTTTATTATCTGGATAAGAATTTCGGCCTCATGCATATAAAACTGCAGACATGGTTCCCATTCCTTATCAAGGTCTACATCAATGGACGTGAGATAATCTGCAATGCCAGCATCGTTCAGGCATTGAATCATCAAAGAAGCACATGATTGA
>CAYURX010000104.1:0-9865 GCA_964447245.1 uncultured Coprococcus sp.
GGATGGTTACATGTGCAGTGACGGCAACTGGATCTATGTGACAACCGGAGGCTCCGGCGTTGTCAAAGGCGTCATTCAGACAATTGGACTTGGTGACGAATATGGCGAAGGCAAATTGTATGAAGAAGGTCTGCGCGCTGTATTTAAAACTCATCCAGGCGGCGCAAAATTTGATCAGGCGCTCCGCAGCTACTGCGCAGGCAGATCCGCAGCCGAGGCTGAAGCAGAATTATCCGCAGCAGGCGTATCATGCAGTATCGTTCTCCGTCATGAAGATATGGCACAAAATGCACAGTTTATTGCCCGCGAATCACTGGTCAAAATCACCACTGAAAAAGGATATGAAATGCTTGTTCCAAATGTCGTACCAAAGGCCAGGAACAATCCAGGGACTATTTTCCGTTCTTGCCCAAGCATCGGTGAAGATAATGAAGATATTCTTCGTGATTTAGGTTATACTGAAGAAGAAATTACTCAATTTCAAAGCAGGAACATTCTGGTTAAAAACGATCTGGTTTCAGGCTACCAGCCTAAAAAGTAATGCAATTGCCAACTAAAATACGGGGTCACCTGCAATGGCCCCGTATCATTCAATAGGATGTGTTTACTTATGTTAACTCTATTTTCAATATACGAATACACAACAATCAAATATAAAAATAAAACTGCAATTATTGATAATGGCCGGCATATCACCTATGGAGACCTTATTAAAAAAGAATGTATGCTTGCATCTTCCTTTTCCAAACTGGGTATCGGTCATGGCTCAGTTGTTGGGGTTCAATTACCTGGTAATGAACTTTTTGTAGAAACGTTTTTCGCACTGCAGCGTCTGGGAGCCGTTATTGTACCCTTTAACACACACTTAAACGCGGATATGACTCTTACCTATATTAACCAGGCTCATATTGACTATTTTATCTATATTTCTAATCTGGATGAACAGATTGCGCAAATTAAAGGCAAGGCAAAATCAGTCCGACATTGGATACGCAGTAATAATCACTGCGGTTTTCTTGAGCAGCTGCTTTACGCAGGCGATCCTGATTTTCATGCTGTTTGTCCGATCCGGCCGGACGACGCCGCCATTTATATATTTACAAGTGGAACAACCGGAACTTCAAAGGTTGTTGTTAATACATTTCACAACTTACTTATGTGGCTGATTACAGATGAATCTCACAATATTTTTTCTGAAAATGATATTTATCTCAACTATTCGCCAATGAATCATGCGGCCGGATTGGGACGGTTGATACGGATCATCTGTACCGGAGCCACACTGATCATGCTGAAAAAATTTGATGTGGAGATATTTCTTGATATATGTGAACAGGAACATCCAACAGGCATCTTACTGATACCCCCTACCTACTGTTATCGTATAGCCGAAGCCCTCGAGAAAAGATTGGTTGATTTGTCCTGTTTTACAAGAATAGAAACCGGAGCTACCATTGTTCCGCCGGATACGATCAAAAAAATGTTTGAATTATTTCCAAATGCAACGATTTACACCGGATATGGACAAAGTGAATGTAAATCCATTACCCATTTACATTTTACAAAAAAAGAATACCTGAAAAATCCGGCAATCATAGAATCAATCGGCATTGCCTCCTATAATTGTCATATACGCCTTGTCGATGAGAATTTTTGTGATGTTCCTGAAGGCGCAGTCGGAGAAGCTCTTGTAAAAAGCCCTCTCTGTATGCCTGGTTACCTGAATTCATCTGCAGGATTCCACGATGGTTGGCTGATGACCGGAGATTATCTGCGCAAAGACGCAAATGGCTACTATTACTTTGTTGATCGGAAACGTGATATTATCAAAACAGGCGGTGAAATGGTCAGTTCATATGAAGTTGAATCTGTCCTTTACAATCATCCCGACATAAGTGCCTGTGCAGTTCTCGGCATTCCCGACAGATTATTTACTGAATCTGTATGTGCTGTCATTGTATGCGAAAAAAGTGCGAATCTGACAAAAGAAAAAGTCATTGCATACGCCCAAAAATACCTGCCAGGGTTTAAAGTTCCAAGACAGGTGATTTTTATTAATGATATGCCCCGGACACCAACTGGTAAAATCCAGAAAAATAAGCTTCGCCTGACGCTGAAAAAACAGCATCTGATTGAGAATTTTTAATAAACAGAAAGGGGTGTTTTGGAATATGAAGGATTTTGTTCAGCTTACGAAAGATACATGGTATCGACCCGGTTTTGTCAACATTGGCTATTACCGGGGCGTCATCATTGATACCGGCATTAGTATGAATGATGCGATGCAGACTGCACGACTGCTAAAAAAAAGAGGATGGCCGGTGAACTGGATTTTAAATACCCATACGCATCCTGATCACTGCGGCGGAAACAAGGTATTTATGCAGGAGGGCGCCATTTTATGCGCAACAGAATTGCAAAAGCCATTCCTGGAAGATTTTAATCTTAGCACAACTATCTCTTACGGTGCTGATTTTGTATTCACTGAGCAGCGTCAATTTGCCTTTCCCGATGCCTGTCCATCCTCTCCGGACAAAATCATCCAAACGGGGAAAGTCATACTTGGCGACATGGCATTCGTTATTGAATCCCATCCCGGTCATGCGAAAGACCAAATTACAATTACCACCCCGGATGATGTATTATTTTCAGCAGATATAACGCTATCGGAACAAATGCTGTCTCACAGTAAACTGGAACTCCTGTTCTCTGCGGCATCTCAAATACAGGATCTGCAATGGCTGCAGGAACAGGAACATACATTTTTTGTTCCCGGACACGGCGCTGTCTATCAAGATATCCGCCCATTAGCCAGACTCAATATTGACCGACAGTTTGAATATATCCGTGCCGTCTATGCCTACTGCAAAAAGCCAAGAATCAGAGAAGATATTACCGCGCATATCATTGAATCCTTCCACTTAAAAAATGATTGCAGCTTCTGCGCGACAGTCTTTTCTACAGTAGGTGCCTACTTAATGTATCTGGTTAAAGAACATAAAATCTGGTATTACAGCAAAAACGGTTATACTTACTACGAATGCCTAAGATAATCGAAAAACCTTCAGAAACAACGATTCTATCTTCATCCTGTTTCTGAAGGTTTTATGATTAATCGTATTCATCGTAACTGATCTCAGTCCACGCCAGTGTCAGATTGTCATTATCACTGGCCGCATCCTCAAAGACCCAGATCAGTCTTGAACCATATGAAGAATTCTCCATATACTCCCGGTTTATGATGGACACATGGGTCTCCTCGATAATATCAGCCAGCGCATCATAAAGTCCTTCCAGATCATCCCCATAATACTGCGGAAAATCAAACATATCAAACAGATAATCCTGGGCCGCAGCTTCAGATGTCATTCTTTTGCCATTGAGTTCAATCTCTCTCATTATTCTCCCTCTCTTATCATCCAATCCATATCATCATTGCACCTATATCTTCCTGTTAGTAATAAATACCCGGACCGCAGCAGCATACACCCGGACAACACTGACAAACCGAAGCAAGACAGAGAATTTTGCAGCAGGCATCATTCAAATTAACGTTCGGCATACCATAAGACTGTCCCATATCCTGATACCACTGTCCGCCGGACTCCAATTGACTCAGAAGCTGACGGTACTGCATATTATTCGGTTCCATCTCCACTGCCCGCCGCGCATGCTCTTTAGCATTGACATTGCTGCCCATTCGGGCATTGGCAATGGCACTGAGATAATACCACTGGGCCGACCGGTTGCTGATGCTCTCCAGCACATGGAGCGCCTCCGTATAACTCCCCGCATTGATATAATTCAAAGCGGCACGGAATTTTAATGCTTCCTCATCCTGATACTGTCCCTGCTGGCTTTGCTGCTGGCCGCCATAACCGCCGGAATTGCTATAACTGCCATAACCCTGTCCCGATGTACCATTCTCTCTTTCCTGGATGATCTGGTTATAGGCCGCCTGCACCTCTTTAAATTTAACTTCCGCAGCCTCCTTATTCGGATTATTGATATTCGCGTCCGGATGGTATTTCCTGCTCAATTTTCGATATGCTTTTTTTATCTCGTCACTGCTCGCATCCCTGCTCACACCAAGTACCTGATAAGGATCTGTCATAGATTTTCTCCTGTCTTTTTCGTATTATTTCGTTTATTATAAACAGCCGCAAATTTCGCCCATACGCCGGAATAGAGAATGTTTCGAAGGATCCCCACATCTTCCACAATGGGCAGCCGCTCAAAGGCCCTGCAGCACTCTGCGATCTGCATCATCAATATTTTCTGGCACTCACTGTCAAAATCCTCCCGTCCCCACAAAGGCTTCAGCGGATTGTAACTGCCTGAGCGCATATCCTTTTCTATGTCCTCATAGGCATCCATCAGATAGATAAATTTTCCAAGGAAAAAACCCATCTGCCGAAGATCATCCGCCCACATATCTTTCTTGCGGACAAAAATCTCTGCCAGCATCTGCCCTGTCAGGCAGGCCGCCATCTCCAGGTTTTCCTGATCAGACTGCTCGCACTCCGCCAGCGCGCGCATATAGGCCTTTACGGCCCTGCTCTGTCTCGGATAAGCCGCCTCCACTTTGCGGCTGCTTTTCTTCAGGGCCCTGGCTGCCGCCAGCCGGCTGTACTTTTTGTCATCCTGCCAGTCATCCAGCAAATTGTAATAAGCCAGCAGAACATTCATATCCGCGCCATAGACCGACAGATCATTCCAACGCATCTGATGACGTTTCATCGGATGCGCCGCGCATCTTGCCGACTTCTCCTCCAGTCTTTGTTCATACAGTCCATTCAAAAGAATGACAAGAAATGTCATATCATAGGTCAGCGTCAACTGGCCCGCCCGCCCATGACGCATATGCAGCGCATGGCACAGGCCGCAGTAATAAGACTGATAACGGTCAAGTTCTTTGACTTTTAATTCTTCACGGTTTACCGTAATATATCCAAACATTGATTAATGCTGCATGTCCTTTCATGTTTATATCCATACTAGTATTAAATGCCAAAAATATCAATAAACTGAAAATTATATTTTTATAAACTGGCATTAAATAACATCAGACAGACATGTATAAATGCAGGCACGCCAGTCCCGCCGGCGTGCCCGATCCAATGATATCTTTAATTAAGCCAGTCTTGCCATAAATGCTTCGTTGTTGATAATCGCGCGTTTATGGATGCCTGTGCCGATCAACCCCTTCTCATCATAGGCATTGACTTCAAACACAAGTTTTTTGCCGTTGACTTCCTTTAAAAGGCTCTCGCAGCGTACAGTCATTCCCACTGGTGTGGCTGAAATATGTTTGATATCCACCGCAACACCAACAGAACCTTCACCTTCTGCCAGATATGGCAAAAGACTCTCCGCGCATGTATTCTCCATTAATCCGATCATGCTTGGCGTCGCGTAAACAGGCAGCAAACCGCTGCCTACCTTGCTGGCTGTTAAATCCTCAGTTACGGTAATCACTTTCTCATTTCTGATACCTGCTTCCATTATATACCTCCTTCATACATCTCCTGCTTCTGCATTCGCTATCCGCTTATCAGCAGTCGTTTTATCATCATCATCGATCTTATTTATTCGTAATCGTCTTCCTCACTGCCCATATCTTCATCAGAATCTACCGGAGAATCCTCATCGTCTTCCTGATCTTCGGATTCTTCATCTTCTTCATCCTCAGCTTCTTCTTTGATCTCATCTTCAAAGATTTCCTCATCATCCGCTTCAAGGGCGATATCATAAACATCACCTGTCATGATCGGCTTATCCTCATCGTCCTCGATATCAGCACCGCCGGACAATACCTTGACATCACCTTTTAGAATCTCCTCAACAGCCACCGACAACGGTTTCTTTGTCCTGTAATCTTCAACATTGGAATCCGCATTGGCAATCAACTGTCTTGCGCGTTTTGCCGTTGCGATAACAATGGAATATCTGCTGTTGACGATCGGCTTCTCACCTTCAGCTACGTCACTGTTGACAGCATTCATTAACTCTGTATAAGATGGATGTAACATACAATCATTCTCCTTTTCTATAAGGCTGCAGATCATTCTGCAGTTCCTGGATCTTTGTCTCATTCAAAGCAGTTCTCTGGTGCTCGCCCTCTATCAGACGGTTCAATGAAGCCACACAGCCCTGTATATCATCATTGATGACAATATAATCATACAGACCGATATGCTCAGCCTCTATGGCTGCCTGTGCCAGTCTTGAGAGGATCACTTCTTCCGTCTCCGTATGACGGCCGCGCAGCCGTCTCTCCAGTTCTTCAATGGTCGGCGGCGTCAGAAAAATCAGAAGTGCCTCCGGCATCGCCTCTTTGACTAAAAAAGCGCCCTGCTGCTCAATTTCAAGAATCACATCATATCCCGCCTCAAGCTGTTCTTCCACATACTGTTTCGGCGTCCCATAATAATTGTCCACATATTGCGCATATTCCAGCAACTGTCCGGCAGCGATCATCTGTTCAAATTCTTCACGGCTCCTGAAGAAATAATGAACACCGTTGATCTCGCCCTCTCTCGGCGGCCGTGTCGTTGCCGAAACGGATAACCGGAATCTGTCGGGATACTCCGCCAGCAGTTCCTTTACAACAGTTCCCTTTCCTGCGCCGGAAAATCCTGAGATAATGGTCAAAATACCTCTCTCACTACTCATCTTCCTCATCCTTTTTCATTTCAATGTTCTGATCCTGCGTATCTCTGCCCTGATAACGTCCGGCAATCGTCTCCGGCTGCAACGCGGATAAAACGATATGATCGTCTGTCATCACGATCACCGCACGGGTCCTGCGTCCCTGTGTCGCGTCAATGGCCCTTCCGTCATCCTTTGCGTTCTGGATGATACGCTTACTCGGCGCTGAATCGGGACTGATAATGGCAACGATCTTGCCCGCATTCACCATATTGCCGAACCCAATATTAATCAATCTGTTCACACTGCTGCTCCTATCTGCCGGACCGGGCTATTCAATATTCTGTATCTGTTCTCTGACTTTCTCGATATCCGTTTTGAGATCAATGGCCCTGTTGGATATCAGAAGATCATTGGCCTTGGATAAAATCGTATTGGCTTCACGGTTCATCTCCTGGGCGATAAAGTCAAGCTTGCGTCCGACACCGCCGCCGCTCTCAAGGGTGGCTTTCGTGGCTTCAATGTGACTGCGCAGTCTGACGATCTCCTCATCCACACAAAGCTTATCCGCATAGATGGTCGTCTCCATGGCAATGCGGCTCTCGTCTATATTCGCGTCTCCAAGCAGTTCCTTCACCTTATCTTCCAGTCTGCTCTTATATTCCTGAATGATCTCCGGAGACCGCTCCTCAATATAAGCCACAATATCAAGCATTCCGTCCAGTTTGACAATTAAGTCTTCCTTTAACTGTTCGCCCTCTCTTGTACGTGTCTCCACAAGACCTTCGCATGCCTTGATGATCGCTTCCTCCAGAAAATGCCACAGCTCCTCCTCATCGACCGGCTGTTCCTCCAGAGTGAGCACATCCGGATACCGTGAAAGGCTCGATACACGTATATCGTCCTCTATGCCAAAATCCGCCTGCATCTGGCGCAGCACCTTCAGATATTCTGCTGCAAGTTCTCTGTTATACTTCAGACAGCTCCTGTTTTCCGTATAATCTTCATACGTGATAAAGACATCCACTTTCCCCCGCTGGATATATTTCTTCAGAAGACTGCGAATCGCTGCCTCAAAAAAGCTGAGTTTCTTAGGCATCTTAATCGTAATATCACAATATCTGTGATTCACGGACTTCATTTCGACGATCACCTTTCTGTCATGATCGGCAACCTCACATCGTCCAAAACCAGTCATACTTCTCAACATCTGGTTCACCTGCTCTCATCGTATTGCACATGTTGTCCCTGCATTTTCATCTGCATCACGATATGCATGGACATATACACTTTATTATAAATCACAAAAAAATCCAAGTCAACACTAAAAATCAGCGATCCAGCCGGCTGATCAGTTCTTCGCAGATTTCCGCTTTATTCTTACCGTCTGTCATAATTACAATATCCGCGGCCGCCTCATATTTCTCCCGTCTCTGTTCCATCAGATCCGCAATAAAACCGACATTCTTATTATTTTCCAGTAATGGACGGCTGTGATCATTCTTCACTCGCTCAAAAATCGTCTCCGGTTTTGCCGTCAGCCAGATGACCCGGCCGTTTTTCTTCATCTCAACCACATTACATTCCCTTAGCGGCACACCGCCCCCGCAGGAAATAACCGCGTTGGTCTTAGACTGCATCTCAATCAACAGATTCGTTTCCGCGTCACGAAAATACTGCTCCCCATGCACCGCAAAAATATCAGAAATACTCATGCCCTCTCTCCTGGCGATCAACTCATCCATCTCAACGACTTCCATGCCGTATAAACGGCTCAAATAACGGGCAACCGTCGATTTCCCGGCACCCATAAATCCAATCAGCACAATATTATAATCCAGTGGCTTTCTCATACCGCATCTCCCATCTTTTATTTTTTCAATTCGTAAAACTCTGTATTTAATCATATCATGATATTTTGAAAATGTCATTACTTATTATAAAGCTGCCACCTTGCCTGTCCATTCCAAATATGCTATGATGAAAACCAGGATAAATAATTGAAGGAGATTTTACCATGGCCTTAGACGGACTTGTCATTTCAAATATTGTATATGAACTTTCCAAAGCCCTCACCGGCGGACGCATCAACAAAATCTATCAGCCGGAAACGGATGAACTGATTTTTGGCATTAAGAATAACCGGACAAATTATAAATTACTGATTTCAGCCAGCGCTTCATTACCGCTCATTTATCTGACAACAGAAACAAAAGCCAACCCGGTCACAGCGCCGAATTTCTGTATGCTGCTGCGCAAACATTTAAACGGCGGCAAGATTCTGTCTGTTACACAGCCAGGACTTGAACGCATTATCCATATCCGTATTGAACATCTGAATGAAATGGGCGATATCTGTGAAAAAATTCTCATTGTTGAATTGATGGGCAAGCACAGCAATATTATCTTCTGCCAGCCGGATATGACGATCATTGACAGTATCAAGCATGTTTCCGCCAATATCAGCTCTGTTCGTGAAGTACTTCCCGGCCGCCCTTATTTCATCGCAGAAACACAGCACAAACTTGATCCTCTTGCCACTGATGATGAAACGTTTATCAGTCAGGTACTGGCACAACCCCTGCCTGTCGACAAAGCCATCTACACTTCCGTCACCGGTATCAGCCCTCTGATTGCCGAGGAAATCTGTTTCCGTGCCTCCGTTGATTCAGGCATGAGCACCAGCGGCCTGTCGGAACTGGAACAACTGCATTTAAGCAGGACCTTTGGGCGACTGGTCGAAGATATTAAAAACCACGCCTACTGCCCGAATATTGTGTCGGACGAAGGCACTCCTGTCGAATTTTCAGCCACCCATTTAACCTGTTACGGCGAATTGCAGGAAGAAACCTTCGACACGATTTCAGAAGTCCTTGAATACTATTACGCCGCCCGCAATGCGGTCACGCGTATCCGGCAAAAATCATCGGATCTGCGCCGTATTGTCACCAATGCCCTTGACCGCTGCCGTAAAAAATACGCCCTTCAGGAGCGCCAGCTCAAAGATACGGAAAAGAAGGATAAGTACAGAATCTACGGAGAGATGATCAACACCTACGGTTACAATGTGGAACCGGGCGCCAGACAGCTGGACTGTCAGAATTATTATACAAATGAAGAAATCCGTGTGCCATTGGACCCGCAGTTGACGGCCCATGAAAACTCGGTCAAATATTTTGAACGTTATGCCAAACTTAAACGGACCTATGAAGCT
>CAYURX010000105.1:0-9833 GCA_964447245.1 uncultured Coprococcus sp.
AGGCTGCAAGAATATGACGTATACAGACACAACCGTTCAGATCAAGTCCGCTCTGAATGAAACCGCCATCGCCCAGCTTGAAGCGCTCGCAGATGAACTCTGCAAAGAATATTAAAATCAATGCTTGACTTTTTTAAAAAGCAAATGATAAAATATGATGGCAATTCAATAATCAGTTAAATTGAAAAATGCATACGACACAAGTAGTGCCTGGCACGTAAATCTGATCACGGAACATTTGTTCAGCATCAGAGAACGTCCATGCACGCTTGTGTCTTTTTTATGCAGAAAAGGAGTGTTTGACTATGCCACAAAATCAATTTCAGAGAATGGTGTTTGCTTTTCTCACCGTTCTGATCACTGTCCACGGTTATGTTTTTTACAGCCTTTATGTTGTAAATGGCACAACCCTGATGACCATCAACCAGGCAAACAGTGTCCTGGCCGCCATCAATCAGCAGGGCGGCGTCTATATGTTTGGACGATTTTTGCCTATATGGGCCGTTGTCCTTGTCGAATTCTGTCTTGCTTATTTGCTGGAAAATCTCATTGGCAGCCCATTTTCTTTCAAACTGGCCTGTAAAGTATTTAACCCGGCAGAGAGCCACCCGATGATGTTTGAAACAACGATCATCTGTGCCACTGTTGGCATCATGTGCCCGGCCATGAGCTTTCTTGCGGCCATTTTATATTATCCCTACTATAATGGGTTCAATATCATCACACTGCTGGCAAATTGGCTGAAACTGGTATGCCTGAATTTCCCTTTTGCCTATTTTTCACAGCTCTTTTTCATCCAGCCGTTAGTAAGAACCATATTCAAAGCCATTTTTGTAAAAAAATAGCGCTTGCATTTAAAATAGTACTTAAAAAGAAAATTCAATACATCACTATACCGTTGCCAGGATTTGTAAAAAGGTGTATGATAGGTAATTGCGAATAGCTTGAATATTTTCAGAATAGGGGAATAGATATGACTAAAATACATGCACACGTTACAAATCCACTGGCCGGTACCATTTATGTGATTCTCTCGGCCATTTTTTTCAGCATCGGCGGCGTCCTGATCAAGATGATCCCATGGTCTCCGCTGGCCATCAGCGGCACCAGAAGCATCTTTGCCCTGATCGTCATGCTGATCTATATGAAACTCATCGGGCATCGCTTTGTCCTGAACCGTTCCGTCCTGTTCGGCGGAATCTGTTCAGCAACCATGGCGACGACCTTTGTCATTGCAACAAAAATGACTTCAGCGGCCAACGCCATCATTCTGCAGTTTACCCATCCGATCTTCCTCATATTCATCATCTGGATCGTATATAAGAAAAAACCGGATCACAGAGCCATTCTTACATGCGCTGTGGCCCTCGCCGGCATCATCTGCTTCTTCTTTGACCAGTTGTCTTCCGGCGGCCTGATCGGCAATCTGCTGGCGATTCTTTCAGGATTTGCTTATGCCATTATGTTCATCATGAAACAGATGAAAGACGGCGATTTTGAATCCTCCATGGTCGTGTCCTACGTTCTCGCCGCCATGGTCGGCGTTCCTTCGGCGGTACACGAAACCGTCTTCACGCCGTCCGTCTGCGTCGCTGTTGTCATGCTGGGTGTCGTTCAGATCGGTTTCGCTTACATTTGCCTTTCCCGTGGGCTGGACGCCGTATCTCCGGTAACGGCCTCTTTAACCTCGGGCATTGAGCCCGTGCTCAATCCTGTTTTGGTAGCCATCTTCTATGGAGAAACCATCGGTTCCCTCTCCATGGCCGGGGCCGTACTGGTCATTGGCTCCGTGCTGGCCTACAGTTTAAGCCAGATCAGGCATCCAAAACCTTCCCTGGTCGAAAAAAATCCCATCCATGCGGCATAATGCAGCACCGGATGGGATTTTTCACACAAAATGCCGCAAAAAATCAACTAAAAGCCGTTGTATTCAGTTCAGGATAAATCCGGTTCAATGAAATGGCCATTCCTGAACGGTTCATAAAGCAATGGCTGCTCTTGGCCGTCGCCCGTACCTCATGGGTCGCCTTGTCATAAATCGTATATTCAAGATGCATCTGGCGGCCATCATACTTGACAACCTTTGTATCGATCACAACGGTTTCATCAAAACGCACCATCGACACAAAATTCATCGTCTGCGACAGCAGCGGACAAATGATCTGAAGCTGCTCCATCTGCTTGTATCCAAGCCCCATCTGATCCATAATGTCCATTCTGGCGTCTTCCAGCCATTTCATATAATTTGTCTGATGGATAACGCCCATCTGGTCTGTTTCATAGTATCTCGTCCGATGCTCATAAGGATGCACTTCATAACTATGAACTGTATCATTTAACGCAATTTCCTGCTTTTCCATGATTGATCTCCTCCTTCTGATCCTATCATCAGTTATTATTACAATCTCCTGTACGTAATATAACGCACAAATTAGCACTCGTCAAGCGCGAGTGCTAATATTTTTTGTAAAGAATTTGTGAACCAATGTCATTTACTTAAGCAGATTTCTTTGAAAAAATGGGAATCTGCTTAAGTAAATGACATTGGTTCAGAACGCGTTTCTTGCGGTCATCTTTCTCCTGTCGGTGGCATGGCTTGTGGACGCAGGTTTTAATCCGTTTTTGTATTTTCGATTTTAGGGGCGGAGGTAAAAAAAATAATGGATCATACAAAGAAAAGCACCATGCAGTCACGCATCACGGTACTGGTATTCTGTACTTTGATATTTGGCTTTACCGCAGCAGCCATTATCAAGCCCCCTGACGATTTTTCCGAAACTGAAAACCGGGTACTCCGGCAATTGCCGGAAATCAGGGCCGATTCAATATTGAGCGGCGATTTTGAGGCAGATTACGAACACTATCTGAACGATCAGTTTGTTTTTCGAAATGCGTGGATCGGCCTGAAAACTTCCGTGGAACGGCTGCTTTTCAGGCGTGAAAGCAAAGATATTTACTTTGCGAAAGACGGTTATTTCATTGAAAAGCACACAGGCTCTTTTACCACTGATCTGGCACAAAGCAATATAGCGTCCCTCACACGGTTCTCGCAAGCTTCTACCAAACAGTTCGGAGCGGACCATTTGACGGTTATGATCGTCCCTAATGCCGTTGACATACTGGAGGATAAACTGCCGCCGTTTGCTTCTCCCTACAATGAAGAAAATTACCTTGAACAGATCGCAGCCGGGCTGCCAATGGGCGTATGGTTTGATGCGGCCTCTGTTCTGAAAGAGCATTCAAATGAAAATCTTTATTATAAAACCGATCACCACTGGAAAACACTGTCTGCCTTCTATGTCTATCAGGAGTGGGCAAAAGAACAGGGCTATACCGTGCCGGAGCTGTCGGACTATGAAATCCGGACAGTTACAGACGATTTTGAAGGTACGATCCAGTCAAAGCTTGGCATCCGCACATCGGGAGATACCATTGAATTGTTCCTGCCAAAACATGAGATCCCTTATACAGTCATCCGGGATGATACGGAAATGAAAACAGAAACTGACACGCTATACGACTATTCCGCGCTGGATACAAAGGATAAGTACGCCGTATATTTTGGCGGAAATCAGGCCCTTATAAAAATTCAAACAGAGGCTGATACAGCACGAAAAATTCTTGTCATCAAGGATTCTTACGCCAACTGTCTGATCCCTTTTATGCTGGGAGAATTTGATGAAGTGGATGTTTTGGATCTGCGCTATACCAGACGCGGACTCAGTGAACTGATCGCGGAGGGAGAATATACCGATTTGTTGGTTTTATATAACGCTTCCGGTTTTGCGGAAGATATGAACATGACGAAACTTTTGAGAATCCAGGCACTTAGAGTATACTCTAAACAATGCGTCATCAATAGCAAAAGGAGAAAAAATCGTGAAAAAATTTTTATTTGGCATATTATATTTACTGATCATGCTTTGTTTGGCGGGCTGCAAAACCAGGCAGCCTGTTGCAACAAACAGGACACCGGGCGAAATGGCAGATGCTATTGCAGCAAGTCAGTCTGAACTCCCGGAACTCATTCAAATGACATCCGCAGATCCGGAGTTTTCAGACTGGCTGACGGATTATTATCTGATCGACTCTGAACTGGTGGAAAATGGCGCGATTGATTATGCGGAAGGTGTGGAAGCAAGCGAGATCGCGGTTCTGGTGCTGACAGATGAACAAAACGCCGAAATCGTACAAACCGCACTGAACAAATATATAGAAAACAGGGCCGGCGTATTTGAAGGTTATGCCCCGCAGCAGGCTGCACTGGCAAAAGACAGGCTCGTATCTGTCAATGGCCAATATGCTGCGCTCCTGATTTGTGAAAATACATCTGCGGCAAAAACAGCATTTCTGAATTGCTTTGGCGAAAACAGCAGTCCCCTCTCTCAATCAGAGAGCGTATCAAAATCAGACAGCCCGATACATGAATCCGAAAGTTCCGATTCGGCCAGTGATGCTTATGATGCCCCCGCTGTTTTGCAGGCCTGGCAATCAGGCGATGATTCGGCTCTGTCCGAAAGGAACCGTCAAATTCTGACTGCCGCGAATGATGTGATCGCCTCAGTCATCGACGATGGCATGAATGATTATGAAAAAGAACTGGCCATTCATGATTGGATCACCAATTACAACGGATTCAGCATGAGCGCTTTCAGCCGTTCCGCCGACGATCAGGAAGAATCCGACAATGATACGCCTTACGGCGTCCTCATTCATCACAGCGGGAATTGCCGGGGCTACGCCTCTACTTTTCAGTTGTTCATGGATATGCTGGACATTACGTGCATCACCGTATATGGCACGCCAAATAGCAGCGGCGTGGAACACTCATGGAATCAGGTAATGCTGGATGATGAATGGTACTGCGTTGACTGCGCATGGGATGATCCAATCGGCGCCAGTCCCTGCCACACCTATTTAAATGTAACAAGCGACGATCTGCGCAGCGGCAGTATTCACCGCTGGGATGCGTCATCTGTACCGGAGGCTGCCGGTACGGTGTGGGCATACGGGAAACATTAACCGGCACAGTGACTGAGAAAGGACACAGCATGAAAAAGATATTAGATAAGATCAATACGCCCCGTGATCTGAAAGCTTTATCAAAGGACGAGCTGGTAAAGCTATGTACGGAAATCCGTGAACAGCTCATCAAACGGATGAGCATAACAGGCGGCCATGTCGGTTCCAATCTGGCGATGGTCGAGGCAACGGTCGCACTGCATACCGTTTTCGATGCGCCTGTTGATAAAATTATCTTCGATGTTTCCCATCAATGCTATACACATAAGCTGCTGACCGGCAGAAAGGCGGCCTACATTGATCCGGAGAAATTCGGCACTGTCAGCGGATTTACCAATCCGGAAGAAAGCGAATATGATATTTTTTCAGTGGGTCATACCTCCACAGCCATCAGTCTGGCAGCCGGGATCGCAAAGGCGCGGGATTTAAAAAATGAGGCCTGCAATGTCATTGCCGTTGTCGGCGACGGTGCACTCAGCGGAGGAGAAGCGCTCGAGGGATTGAATAACGCCGCAGCGCTCGGCAGCAATATGATTATTCTTGTCAATGATAACGATATGAGTATTGCCGAAAATCACGGCGGACTTTACGCAAATCTGAAACTGCTGCGGGAAACAGAAGGAAAAGCTGAATGCAACTTTTTCCGGGCATTGGGCCTTGATTATTCCTTTGTCCGTGACGGCAACGATTTGTATGAAATTGCTGACGCGCTGGAAAAAGCAAAGAATATCCATCATCCAATCGTGATCCACATGTGTACGGTCAAAGGGAAAGGCTATCTTCCCGCAGAGCTTGACCGTGAAAACTGGCACTATATGGCGCCGTTTGACATGGATACAGGAAAACCCTTACATCCGGCTGCGCCGTCAGAAACCTATGAAAATCTGACACGGAATTATCTGGCTGAAAAAATGAAAAAAGATCCAACGATTGCAGCGGTTACCGCCGGAACGCCAAAAATATTCGGTTTTGATGAATCTTTGCGCCAAAGATATCCCCATCAGTTGACGGATGTGGGAATTGCGGAGGAACATGCTGTCGCTTTTGTTTCCGGAATTGCAAAAAACGGCGGCAAGCCTGTGTTCGGCGTCAGCAGTTCTTTTTTACAAAGGACTTACGACCAGCTATCCTCTGATTTAGCACTGAACAACAGTCCGGCCGTGATCCTTGTGTTCTTTGCCGGAATATCCGGCGGCAGCCAGACACATATGGGTTCTTTTGATATTTCCCTTGTGTCCAATATCCCAAATATGATCTGTTTAGCGCCAACCTGCCAGGAGGAATATCTTCATATGCTGGACTGGGGGCTCAAACAAACCCAAAAACCGGTTCTCATTCGGGTTCCGGGCGTTGAAGCAGTCCACAGAGACGCCGAACTGCTGCCAGACTACAATTATCCCGCAAAATACGAAATCACAGAACACGGAACAGATGTGGCAATTCTGGCACTTGGTCATTTTTTCGGACTGGGTGAAAAAGTAATTGAAAAATTAAAAACGGAACATGGGATCCGCGCAACCCTCATCAATCCCCGATATACCTCGGCTCTGGATGAAACAATGCTGAACGCATTGCCGCTGATATTATGCGCGTATATTGATGGCATCCACAGGATGCCATCGCCTCATCGCTTCTGCAGCCCGATACCGCAATACTCCCAGGTCTGCGTATCGATCAGCAGAAATTCCTGCGTCCCGATCGGCCGGCCATCCCGGTAAGTCGAAAACACATCGCAGGATATCACATTGCCTTCTTTTGTGATGGCATCCATTGGCGTATGTCCGACCACCTGCAGCAGCTTACGCGGCTTATACATTCTCATCTTTGAATGCTGTGGTCTGAGCCAGATCGGCGAAGCGTCATTCCACATCTCCAACCGTCCCAGTTGGTTGATCGCCTCTACAACCGCATCCACATCATGATACTTTGCCGCCGGAACGTATCCTGTGACAAAGAAATCCAGTACGCCGGCATGAGAAAAAAGCACATTGTCAATTTTCTGAACATATTGAATCGGATTATCTTCCGAAACCGCCGCACGCAGATCCAGCAGTTTTCGCTGTACAGTATAAGACGCCATACTGCTGTATCCGGTCTCAGGCTGATGCCACAGGTAACTCAGATCATGATTGCCATAACACCAGGCTGTCTGTGGAAATGCTTTTGCAAACCGGATGGCTTCATCGTAGGTCTCCTCATAAAGCGCAATATCATATTGTTTCTCCCAATCATCCGGAATATCCATCAGGCACACCGCGCGCTCTGCAATATTTTGCCGCATCAGCGCCGTTGCCTGCACAAACATCAATGGTTTCAGATGGATATCCGGTATTACAAGGACCTTCATAATATACGTTCCCCCTCCATTTTATTCACTATACGGACTATACTTATTCTACTTATATAATGCCTGATTATCAGGATAAATTCAATGATTTTTGATAATTGAATGAGTTTACGCAGTCAACAAAATATAATATAATTGACTCAGTCAACAATTTCGAATCGGAGTGATAATAATAATGAAGAAAGAAATGAATGCGAAAGCCATGCTGAGTATTTCAATGGCCATCTTTGGAACCCTTGGCCTATTTACAAGAAACATTGCCGTGAGTTCAGGCGAACTGGCCTTATACAGAGCTGTGCTGGCTGCCCTGTTAATTGGCGTTTACTTAATGGTTACGAAGCAAAAAATCAACCTTAAAGCAATCAAAAAAGAATTGCTCCTGCTGTTGTTTTCAGGCATTGCCATGGGTATTAACTGGATCTTGCTTTTTGAAGCCTATAAATACACGACCATTTCACTTGCAACACTCAGTTATTATTTTGCGCCTGTGATCGTTACCGCCGTCTGCCCTGTGCTTTTCCATGAAAAACTGACCGGAAAACAGATCGTCTGTTTTATCATGTCCACATCAGGACTTATCATGATCACCGGCATTGGCGACATTGGCGGCAAAAACGACTCGGTCGGCATTCTGTTCGGACTGGGCGCCGCCGTATTTTATGCGACGGTTATACTGCTGAACAAGTTCATCAAAAATGTCGAAGGCATTCACAGAACATTTTTACAATTCCTGTCTGCGATCGTTATCCTGATTCCTTATGTGATAATGACAAGCGGCGTTACCTTAAGCCATTTAGATGGCATTGGCTGGATCAATCTTTTAATTGTCGGTCTTGTCCATACAGGCATCACATATTGTATGTATTTTTCTTCTCTGAAAGAATTACCGGGACAAAAAGCAGCTATTCTCAGTTATATTGACCCTTTGGTCGCTGTATTGATCTCCGTCATTATTTTAGGTGAAACAATGACTATGTGGCAGATAACGGGTGGTATTCTGATCCTGGGATTTACACTCTGGAACGAAATTTCACCAAAAAAACAAAACCAGGAAGGGTCATCCGTGTACCCGGAGCGACATTGAATATGGCGCGGATTGACTGCAATTGCCCTATTTAAAAACCAAGCACAGGAATCGACAAGATAAACGGATACAATGATTCATCTATTTCCTGAAAAATATGAACCAGAAACCGTTTTTCCATATCGATTCCTTTTTCCGTGAATCGAACCCTTTCGCTTTCATCCAGAATGACCATCTCGGCTGCCAGGCCCGATTTCTGATAAATTTCCCATCTGTCTTTCCGCACATGGACATTCAACCTGTTGGGACCTGTTATGATCCAAAAATCATCCAGATCAATAGATTGAAAACAACCCTCAACCAGACCTCTGTCGTCTATGACATCTCTGCGCACTCCCGGGTACAATGTCATCTCGCGATCATAATGTCTGTGTCTCAGCTTCTTTCCCAGACCGTCAATCTCAACTTCCGGATCGGGCCGCACCGGAATATTGATGCTGATGACTTCTGTTTTTCCCTGCCAGAAAGAATAACCGTATATTCCGGCGGCCTTGTACCGGATGCCGATCAAACGGCCGACTGGCTGCACATGATAATTCTTTTCTCTTTCCATAAATCTCTCCAATATCTATCCGTATCCATATGATCTGTCAACCAATTCATTGATGCTTTTACTCTTTGACAGTCACCATGATGGAAAACTTCCTCCGGAGCGAATGTTTTGACACCTACCGGATACCAGACTATCTGTGATTTTCAAAATCACTGCTTTACCAGTCAGGCTTATATCTGCAAATAAAAATACCGCCTACCATATGTATCCCCACAAGATAAGCGGTTCAAAATCTATATGCCTGGTTGTCTCTACCTGTTCTTATTACAGGCACTCATCCTTCATCACAGTATTCCTTTCAAACCCATTCTTATCTGAACACACAAAACCAACACTCCATTCTTCTTTGCAATCAAGTGCTATATTTTTCAAACTTTCCAGATATAAATAACTTGAATGAATAGCTGTAAACATCTTTTTTTCCTTCCCAGATCCACACATTTCACATCGCAGTCCAGTCAGTATCTGTCAGAACAGCAGCTCATCCATTTTCATATCAGTATCTTTTATCTGTTATTCGTGATAACAGATACACCTTTGTCTACAAAACACTGTCTATATTCATCAGAAATCTCATCCAATATCAAATAATCAATATCCTCTATTTTTGCCACAGGATAAAAGCCAATACGTCCAAATTTGCTTTTATCTATCATCATATACCACTGCTCTTTAATATTCGCCAGACTTTTATACATATATGTACTTATTAAAGAATTCGCAGTAATATTAGCTTTTACATCAACACCATAACAACTGGTAAATACTTTATCTACAAATATATTTTGAAGATAAACAGATGGATTTTCTATACATGAAAAAAAAAG
>CAYURX010000106.1:0-9754 GCA_964447245.1 uncultured Coprococcus sp.
AGAAGGCGATATCATTAAGATCAATATTCCGGAAAACACGTTGAATGTGGATCTTTCAGATGACGAATTAGCAGCAAGAAGATCGAAATGGCAGCCAAGGGAGCCGAAGGTTACAACAGGATACCTTGCACGTTATGCAGCATTGGTGACAGACAGCAGTAGGGGTGCGGTTCTTGAAGTTCCTTCAGTGTAGTGAAGAAGGGAAGAATAGAATGTTATTAACAGGAGCAGAAATAGTAATTGAATGTCTGAAAGAGCAGGGCGTGGATACAGTCTTTGGTTATCCGGGAGGAGCCATCTTAAATGTATATGATGCTTTATATAAACATAGTGACGAAATCAGACATATACTGACTTCTCATGAGCAGGGAGCCTCCCATGCGGCTGATGGTTATGCCCGTGCTACAGGTAAGGTGGGTGTGTGCCTGGCAACATCGGGGCCGGGAGCAACAAATATTGTGACAGGTATCGCAACGGCCTATATGGATTCCGTACCGGTGGTGGCCATTACCTGTAATGTGAATGTTGATCTTCTTGGGAAAGACAGTTTTCAGGAAATTGATATTGCCGGTATCACCATGCCGGTAACAAAGCATAACTTTATTGTAAAGGATGTGAATGTGCTGGCGGATACGATCCGCCGGGCGTTTTGTATCGCCCAGTCGGGACGGCCGGGACCTGTGCTTGTGGATATTCCAAAAGACGTGACGGGCAATACGGCTGAATATACATATACAGAACCGGCACCAGTGAAACGGAAGATATCGCAGATCAATGATGAAGCCATCCAGGAAGTTGTGGGACTGATCGAGCATTCCCTGCGGCCGTTTATTCTGGTTGGCGGCGGTGTCATCCGTGCTGACGCAGCCAGTGAACTGCGTACATTTGCGAAAAAGATCCACGCGCCGGTGGCGGATACGCTCATGGGAAAAGGTGCCTTTGACGGACATGATGATGCCTATACGGGCATGGTTGGTATGCACGGCACGAAAACGTCCAACTTCGGTATTACGGAGTCGGATCTGTTAATTGCCATCGGTACGCGATTCTCGGATCGTGTGCTTGGCAATGTCAAGGCTTTTGCCCGTCATGCGGATCTGGTACATATTGATGTGGATGCGGCGGAAGTTAATAAGAATGTGATGTGCAGATATCATGTGGAGGGCGACGCGAAGATCGTACTGCAGAAACTCAATGCCAATCTGTCGCAGCAGAATCATGAACCATGGATGCGCCACATCCGTGAAATGAAATCCCGTTATCCGTTGACCTATAATCATGATGTGCTGACGGGACCTGGTGTTGTTGAAGCAATTTATAAGGCGACCGACGGTAATGCGGTCATCTGTACGGAAGTCGGACAGAATCAGATGTGGGCGGCACAGTTTTATCAATATAAAGAACCGAGGCAGTTTATTACTTCCGGCGGCCTTGGCACCATGGGTTACGGCCTTGGCGCTTCCATGGGTGTCAAGCTTGGATGTCCTGAAAAAACGGTCATCAATGTGGCAGGCGACGGCTGTTTCAGAATGAATATGAATGAACTGGCGACGGCATCCCGATACCAGATTCCGATTATTGAAGTTATTTTAAATAACCATGTTCTGGGGATGGTCAGACAATGGCAGACCCTGTTTTACGGACAGCGTTATTCAGCAACAGTTTTAAATGACTGTGTGGATTTTGTGAAAGTGGCTGAGGCCATGGGCGTGACCGGACGCCGTGTGACAACAAAGGAAGAATTTGATGAAGCGATCACATGGGCCATCGGATTGAAGAAACCGGTTGTCATTGAGTGTGTCATTGATCCGGATGAAAAAGTCTGGCCGATGGTTGCGCCGGGTGCGTCAATTGCGGATGCTTTTTCTGAAGAAGATATAGAACTTCAGAATCAGTAATCCCGAATTATTCACAGCCACCACAAGGTGTAATGTTTACAAATTATTTTTATATATTAAAGGAGAGAGGAAAATGAGCAGAGTTTATAACTTTTCAGCAGGCCCTGCTGTACTGCCTGTTGAAGTATTGCAGGAAGCAGCAGATGAGATGCTTGATTACAGAGGCACAGGCATGTCCGTTATGGAGATGAGCCATCGATCTAAAGCTTTCGACAATATCATTAAAGAGGCTGAAGCCGATTTAAGAAAGCTCATGAATATTCCTGATAACTACAAAGTTTTATTCCTTCAGGGCGGCGCGTCACAGCAGTTTGCCATGGTGCCGATGAACTTCATGAAGAACCGAAAAGCAGGTTATATTCTGACAGGCCAGTGGGCGAAGAAAGCATTTTCTGAAGCAAAGATTTTCGGTGAAGCTGTTGAACTGGCATCGTCCGCTGATAAGACATTCTCATATATTCCTGACTGCAGCGATCTGCCGATCACGGAGGATATGGATTATGTCTATATTTGTGAAAACAACACGATTTACGGTACAAAATACTGGGAATTGCCGAATACAAAAGGCAAGCTTCTGATCGCTGACCAGTCTTCATGCTTCCTGTCTGAGCCTGTGGATGTGACAAAATACGGCATGATCTATGCAGGCGTGCAGAAAAATGTGGGCCCGGCCGGTGTTGTGATTGCCATCATCAGAGAGGATCTGATTACAGACGATGTGCTGCCGGGTACGCCAACCATGTTAAAATATAAGACTCAGGCCGACAATGATTCCCTTTACAACACACCGCCATGCTATGGTATCTATATCTGCGGTAAGGTATTTAAGTGGCTGTTAAAGACAGGCGGCCTTGAAAAGAGAAAAGAGATCAACGAGGCAAAGGCTAAGATTTTATATGATTTCCTTGACCAGAGCAAGATGTTCAAAGGTACTGTTGAGAAAAACAGCCGTTCCATCATGAACGTGCCATTTGTCACAGGTGACAAGGATCTGGATGCAAAATTTATTGCGGAAGCAAAGGCAGCCGGTTTTGAAAATCTGAAAGGCCACCGTACAGTCGGCGGTATGAGAGCCAGCATTTATAATGCCATGCCGACAGAGGGTGTTGTTGCCTTAGTTGAATTTATGAAGAAATTTGAAGAAGAAAATCAGAAATAGAGGTTGGTATCATGAAGATTAGTTGCTTAAATCCAATTGCTGCAGTCGGTATGCAGTTATTTACAGATGAATATGAAAAGGTAGATGATTTTGCCGCATCAGATGCAGCGCTTGTCAGAAGTGCCAGCGTTCACGAACTGGAATTGCCGGAACAGTTACTGGCCATCGCGAGAGCCGGTGCCGGTGTCAATAATATTCCGCTGGATCAGTGCGCCAAGCAGGGCATTGTTGTATTTAATACGCCGGGCGCTAATGCCAATGGTGTAAAGGAAGCAGTGCTGGCCGGATTGTTCCTTGGCGCCAGAGATATTGTGGGCGGCGTGAACTGGGTGCAGTCCGTCAAAGAAGATCCGAATGTGGCAAAGCTTGTGGAAAAAGGCAAGAAACAATTTGCCGGTACGGAAATCATGCATAAGAAGATCGGCGTCATCGGTCTTGGCGCCATTGGCGTTCTCGTCGCCAATGCCTGCGTGGCCCTTGGTATGGAGGTCTGCGGCTATGATCCGTTTATTTCCGTAGATGCCGCATGGAATCTTTCAAAGGAAATCAAACATATTAACAATGTGGAAGATATCTATGCAAGCTGCGATTATATCACTGTGCATGTACCGCTCATGGATGCCACAAAGAAAATGGTGAATGCCGATGCCTTTGCAAAGATGAAGGACGGCGTGATCTTACTGAATTTTGCAAGGGATCTGCTGGTTGATGATGACGCCCTTGAGGCTGCCATTGCTTCCGGCAAAGTGAGAAAATATATCACCGATTTCCCGAATGCAAAAACAGCCAATATGGCCGGCGTTGTGGCTATTCCTCATCTGGGCGCTTCCACAGAGGAATCCGAGGATAACTGTGCAGTGATGGCTGTGAAGGAACTGAGAGATTTCCTTGAAAACGGCAATATTAAAAATTCTGTCAATTATCCGGCCTGTGATATGGGTAAATGTAAAGCAGCGGGACGTATTGCCATCTGCCACAAGAATATTCCGAATATGCTGGGGCAATTGACAGGCGGCTGTGCGTCCGCGGGCATTAATATTGAAGATATGACCAATAAATCAAAGGGTAACTGGGCGTATACGATGATGGATATTGCTTCTCCTGTTTCCGATGAGCTGGTTGCGAAATTATCCGCCATTGAAGGTGTTGTCAAGGTCAGAAAGGTGAAATAGTCTGTTATGGCAAATGTAAAACCTTTTCAGGCAGTCAGGCCGGCACCTGCGTTTGTATCGCAGGTGGCGGCTTTGCCTTACGATGTCTATAACCGTGCGGAAGCGACGGCAAAGGTGAAGGGGCATCCTTTATCTTTTCTGAATATTGACAGAGCCGAGACCCAGTTCGGACTGGAAGTCGGCACTTATGATGATTGTGTGTACCAGAAGGCGAAGGAACTGCTGGATACACGGATGAAGGATGGGACTTTTATACAGGATGCGAAGCCATGCTACTATATTTATGAGCTGACCATGAATGGCCGTTCCCAGACGGGGATTACGGCCTGCGTGGCCATTGACGATTATATGAAGCATATCGTCAAAAAACATGAAAATACGAGGGCGGAAAAGGAAACAGACCGCCTCCGCCATGTGGATATATGCAGTGCTCAGACAGGGCCCATCTTTCTTGCTTATCGTGTGGACTCAAAGATTAAGCATATTGTCAATGCCGTAAAAACACAGCCGGCCCTCTATGATTTTGTGGCCGATGACGGTGTTCGCCATGCGGTATGGATCATTGATGATGACGAGGCGATCGCCATTATTGAAAAGGAATTTGAGGCCATGCCGGCGCTTTATATTGCGGACGGCCATCACCGGGCGGCCAGTGCCGTTGATGTGGGCTTGAAACGCCGCCGGGAACATCCGGATTATGATGGGACAGAGGCATTTAATTACTTTTTGGCGGTGCTTTTTCCGGATGATGAGTTGATGATCATGGATTATAACCGTGTCGTGAAACATTTAAACGGGATGACGGAGGAAGCATTTCTTGAGCGGATTTCGGAAAACTTTCTGGTCACATTCGTGGGAGAGGAGGCTGTCAGACCAAAGGTGAAAGATACCTTTGGCATGTATCTGGGGCATCAGTGGTACCAATTGACGGCCAGGCCGGAGATCTGCTCAAAAGATGTGGTGAAAGGACTGGATGTCTCCGTGTTGCAGGATTATCTGCTGGCGCCGGTACTTGGCATCGATGATCCGAGAACGAGTCCGGATATCGAATTTATTGGCGGTATCCGGGGACTGGAAGAACTGGAACGCCGCTGCCATGAGGATATGTGCGTAGCCTTTTCCATGTATCCCACATCTATTCAGGAACTTTTTGATATTGCGGATGCCGGCAAGCTCATGCCGCCAAAATCCACATGGTTTGAACCAAAACTCAGATCAGGGATTTTCATTCATAAAATATAGATAAGCCCGAATTATTCACAACAGCGAAGTGAATAATTCGGGATAAGAGATGCATAAACAGGGCTGTTCCCCATGATTTAGTACATGTCATGGAAAACAGCTCTGTTTTTTACTTCACTGCGGAATTCCTGTTATACAGCCATGCTATTGCTGTGAAGCTTTGTTGATGATATTGACATCCATATGCTCATACGGAATGTTGATATTTTCAGCGTCGAAAGCCTTTTTGATGGCTTCCTGTATCTCGAATCTGGCCGGCCAGTAATTTTCCGTTGCACACCAGATACGCAGGACAACTTTGACACAGCTGCTGTCAAAACTGCTGACAAATACCTGAGGCGGCGATTCCGGGTCCGGGTAAGCGCTTTCGGCGGCCACTTTTAATAAAACATTGCGGACTTTGTCAATATTTTCGCCATAATCAATGCCAACTTCAAAGTCTGACCGCCGTGTCGTCTGGTGGGTGACGTTGGTGATGGTTGAGTCTGCCAGCTTGCCGTTTGGAATACAAATGGCCTGATTGTCGGCGGTCAGGAGGCGGGTATAGATGATTTCAACAGCGGTAACGGTGCCTTCATGGCCACAGCCGTCATTGATATAGTCGCCAACGGTAAATGGCTTCATGATCAGCAGCAGTACGCCGCCGGCAAAATTGGCCAGACTGCCCTGCAGAGCCAGACCAATGGCCAGACTGGCCGACGTAATGAGGGCGATAATGGAGGTGGTGTCTACCCCCAGTTTTGTAACGACGATGATTGCTAAAACGGTCCGCAGACCGAATTTGGCGACCGAATTGATAAAACTGGCTACACTTGGGTCTATTTTGGCTCGTTCCAGTGAATTGCGGATGATTTTGCAGATAAATTTGCTTATGTACCATCCGACCACAAGAATGATGAGTGCCCCAATAATGAGATGGGCCTTGTCAATCAGAAAATCCATCAGTTTTTCGAGATAGTCAATAGTTGGTTCGGCTGATTTCAACATTTCTTCCGCTGAGGGAACCTCCGTTTCCATCAGCGTTTCTGTGGCGGGGGCCTCAAATAGAATATGCATAAGTTCCACTCCTTTATACTCGTATTTATAGAGGATTATACATGAAATAAGACAGATTGAACAGCGTTTTTTTTAAAAGTTGTTTGTCGAAAAATAATCTTTTTTGAAAAATCTGTGATATGATGTGGACACGAATAAAGGAATGGAGGTTGTGTATCATGGATATGAGGGAACGTATCCGGCAGTTGAATGAGCTGCGCGGGTGGACGATTTACAGATTGGCGAAGGAAGCCGGAATATCTCCTTCCACATTAACGAATATGGTCCACAGAGGAACCAGTCCGTCTCTGGCAACCATCGAGAGATTATGCAGCGCATATGGGATGACACTGGTGCAGTTCTTCCATGAAGGAGAGGATACGGTGACATTAACGCAGGAACAGCGGGAGCATCTGAAACAGTGGAATCTTTTGGATGACAAACAGAAAAAGGCCGTCAATTTATTTATACAGGGATTGAAGCAGATCAATTAGAGGAAGAAAGAGGGCGACCTGTTGGTTCTTTCTTTACTTTGGGTATAAAGAGTTATTATTGCTTATTTCAGAATTAAATATTGCTAAAAGCGGTTCAGTCTCAGCCTGTTTGATTGTGGAATTTTCTGCAGATCATCACAAGTAAAACCCTTGAAAAACGCCGGCACTTGGTTTTCTGGAGCATGGCGAACAGAAAACCTTAGTGTCCGCTGCGTTTTTCACGGAGTGAGAACGTGTTTTACGGTGATGGCTGTCAGAAATTCCACCCAAAAGCCGGAGACTGAACCGCGTCCATCAATTAGATGCCAAGATACTGGTGATGCAGGTCGATGACTTTCTGCATACTCTCATGACCTGGAGCACCGATGGTCTGGCGGAGACTGACGCAGGTCTTTAAGCTGATAGCTTCATAGATATCTTCTTCAAAGACGGGACTGATCTTCTTGTATTCTTCCAGTGGCAGATCGTCAAGGGCAATATCTTTTTCGATGCAGAGGAGAACGAGCTGCCCGATGATGCCATGGGCATCTCTGAAAGGTACGCCGTGTCTGACAAGATAATCAGCGGCATCCGTTGCGTTGGTAAAGCCGTTCTTGCTGCTGGCCGCCATGTTTCCTTTGTTGACGCGCATGGTTTTGATCATGCCGTTAAAGAGACTGAGACAGCCTTTGACCGTATCGATGGCATCGAAGGTCAGTTCCTTGTCTTCCTGCATATCTTTGTTATAGGCCAGTGGGATTCCCTTCATGGTGGTCAGGATGGACATCAGCGCGCCGTAGACCCGGCCTGTTTTTCCCCGGATGAGTTCGGCAATGTCAGGGTTCTTTTTCTGCGGCATGATGGAACTGCCGGTGGAATAAGCGTCATCCAGTTCTATGAAGCGGTATTCGTTGCTGTTCCAGAGGATGATCTCCTCAGAGAAGCGGCTGAGATGCATCATAATCGTGGAGAGGGCGCTCAGATATTCGATCAGGTAATCTCTGTCTGAGACGGAATCCATACTGTTGAGTGTCGGCCCGTCGAAGCCAAGGAGCGCGGCCGTATAGTCGCGGTCCAGCGGATAGGTGGTGCCTGCCAGAGCGCCTGCGCCGAGCGGGCAGGTGTTCATGCGGTTATAAATATCATGCAGTCTTGAGCGGTCACGTTTGAACATTTCAAAATAGGCGCCGATGTGATGGGCCAGGGTAACAGGTTGTGCTTTCTGCAGATGGGTGAAGCCCGGCATATAGGTGTCTATATGATCTTCCATCAGTCCCAGCAGCGTGACGAGCAGTTCTTTTAAGAGCTGGTCTGTGGCAGTCACTTCGTCACGGGTATAGAGTTTCATATCCAGGGCGACCTGGTCGTTGCGGCTTCGTCCGGTGTGCAGCTTTTTGCCGGTATCGCCGGTGCGTTCGATGAGGATCGATTCAACGAAGCTGTGGATGTCCTCGTATTCTTCTGTGATCTGAAGTGTGCCATCCTCGATTTCACGGCTGATCTGTTTTAAGGCCGCAATGATGATATTGCGTTCTTCTTCTGTAATAATGGCCTGTTTGGCCAGCATGGTCACATGTGCGATACTGCCTTCAATGTCCTGGCGATAGAATTTCTGGTCGAATGTAATCGAAGCGTTAAAATTATGGACAAGCTGGTTTTCTTCTTTTGTGAAGCGTCCGCCCCAAAGTTTCATCATCATTCCCTCTTTCATTTATCATCATATATTTTGATTTTCGAATATGAACAGATACATCTTACCGTGTTTTAGTGGTGAATGCAAGAAAAACAGTGCAAAAAGTTATTTACAAGTAAAAATCTCTGTGTTACAATAACGGAGTATGCATGGTGATCAGAAGATCACTACAATATGATACACGAACCTGTGCTCAGATTATGGAATCTCCAACCAGATCCTGGCACAAGGCATTTTATGATTACAGGAGGATTTTCAACATGATTACAACAGAAAAGAAGAAAGAAATCATTGCAACATACGGCAAGACACCTGAAGATACAGGTTCACCGGAAGTTCAGATCGCCCTTTTATCCGCAAGAATCGCTGATTTAACAGAGCATTTGAAGACACACAAGAAAGACCATCATTCAAGACGTGGTATGCTCAAGATGGTAGGTCAGAGACGTGGCTTACTGGATTATCTGAAGAAGACAGATATCAACAGATACAGAGCAATCGTTGAAAAGTTAGGTTTAAGAAAGTAATCGGGAAGGGGTGGAGTGATCCACCCCCTGTTTGCGTAAGGCTCACAGCCTGTTTATGAAACTGTACAATATGATGCTTCAGGAGCGTCTGGAAATTCCGGAGGAATATTTCAGATCATGAATATCCGAGACCACTGAAAAGGAAATCGAAGGATTGACTGATTTCGGTTAATTTTTCAGTAGTTTCGGAAGGCTCCTGAAAGTTAAATAATTAAGGAGATTAGAGAAAATGGCAAAAGAGTATAAGAGTTTTACCATGGAACTGGCCGGACGTACACTGCGTGTCGATATTGGCCGTGTGGCAGCCCAGGCGAACGGTGCTGCTTTGATGCATTATGGCGATACGGCTGTATTATCTACAGCGACAGCATCAGAAAAACCAAGGGAAGGCATTGATTTCTTCCCGTTAAGCGTGGAATATGAAGAAAAATTATATTCCGTCGGCAAGATCCCGGGCGGTTTCAACAAGAGAGAAGGCAAGGCCAGCGAGAATGCCGTCCTGACTTCCCGTGTGATTGACCGTCCGATGCGTCCGCTTTTCCCGAAGGATTACCG
>CAYURX010000107.1:0-9717 GCA_964447245.1 uncultured Coprococcus sp.
TTGTTAATGCATTCCTGATATTCTTTTTCCGGTACGGAATCAGCCACAATACCGGCGCCCGACCTGACAAATACTTTGCCGTTTTTCTGGAAAGCCAGCCGGATGGCAATACACGTATCCAGATTGCCGGTAAAATCGAGATAACCGATCGCGCCGCCATAAATACCTCTCTTATTATCCTCAAGCTCGTCAATGATCTCACAGGCCCGAAGTTTCGGCGCGCCGGAAAGAGTACCTGCCGGCAATACCGCATCCACTGCGTCCAGCGCCGTTCTGCCTTCCTGCAATTGCCCCCGGACAGTGGAACCGATATGCATGACATGTGAAAATCTCTCAATGGAAAGATATTTCTCCACCTCCACACTGCCAAAGGCGCTGATTTTGCCGATATCATTGCGGCCAAGATCCACCAGCATGTTATGCTCTGCCAACTCCTTTTCATCCGCCAGAAGTTCCGCCTCAAGAGCCGCATCCTCCTGCTCCGTCTTTCCCCTTGGCCTTGTTCCCGCCAGAGGGAACGTATGCAGCACGCCATCCTCCAGTTTCACCAGTGTCTCCGGCGAAGCACCGGCTATTTCTATATCATCACTGGAAAAATAAAACATATACGGCGACGGGTTCGTCGTCCGCAGCACCCGGTAAGCATCCAGAAGGGAACCTTCAAAATCGGCTTCCAGCCGGTTGGAAAGCACGACCTGAAATATATCGCCTTCCTTGATGTAATATTTCGCCTGATCAACCATGGCACAATACATCTCTTTGTCAAACAGCGGTCTGAACTCGCTGGTCAGTTTTCCTCTGATCTGCGGCTGCGGCTCACCCTTTCGAATCAGCTCCACAAGATTTCTCAGTTCCATGACCGCCCTGTTGTATTCCCGCTCAAGATCATCCAGCTTCGCGTTGACGATCAGAATAATTTTCTGTCGGTAATTGTCAAATGCAATGACCTTGTCAAACAGCATCAGGTCCACATCTTTAAAAAATTCCTGATCCTTAGCCTTTAATTTCAAAGAAGGTTCCGCATAACGAATATAATCATAAGAAAAATAGCCGACCAAACCGCCGGTAAATGACGGAAGCCCTTTCATTTTAGGACTTTTATAATCCTTCAAAATCTGTGTGATCATCTCTCCCGGATGACGGATCTGCATCTGTATCGTCGTCCCGTTTTTGATGGTCATCTTCCCATCCATGCAGGTCAGCTCCAGCTTCGGATCAAATCCAAGAAATGTATAGCGCCCCCATTTTTCATTATCCTCGATGGATTCCAGCATATAAACATGACGGCTGACATTCTTCAGTACCCTCAGTACCTCAATGGGTGTCCTTACATCAGAAAAAATCTCGCAGCTCACAGGAATCACCTTATAATCACCCGCCGCTGCAATTTTACGCGCTTCTTCAAATGTCGGTTTGAACATTTCCTATCCCTCCCCTTATTCATCAATGTATCTTTTTTCGCCGTATGATGCATAAAATGTATAAAAAAACGCCCCTGACAAATAAAACATTGTCAAGGACGAGTCATTATCAAATCTCTGATAGTTTCAAGCTCGCGGTGCCACCCTGATTCACGGGAATGCTCCCGTGCACTTTAAGAGTACTAACATACTCCCTGCAACTGACGTATGCAACACGTCGCAGAATACTCGGATCAGAAATACAGCATCTCCAACCCTTTGACTGCGCCCTCAGTGGTCCATTTGCAGGTCTGCGTTCGGCCCGGCTCTCATCTTCCCGGACTCTCTGTGCGTGCACAACAAGCGTTATCTCCACATCAACGGTTTAGCTTATTAAATTCTCTATACATTAATATATGCCCTTATTTAAAAATTGTCAAGTCTGTTTTTTACACAAGCGCTGCCTTAATATCGTTCTTTGCAGTGACGCCAACGATACGTTTGACTTCCTGTCCGCCCTTAAAAACGATCAGAGTAGGGATACTCATGACACGATACTGACGGGATAATTCCATCTGCTCGTCCACATTCACCTTGCCAACCTTGATCTCAGGCATTTCCTCAGCCAGTTCATGCACGACCGGCGCGATCATCTGGCACGGGCCGCACCATACGGCCCAGAAATCAACCAGAACTGTCTGATCGGATTTCAGAACCTCCGCTTCAAAATTCTCACTTGTAATATCTAAAACTGCCATTATCATAACCTCCTTCATATGCTCCTACATGTCATGTTCATGTAATATTTTAACTGCCTATATACTATCATACACCAAATCACTCTGAATTATTAAATCAGAATTTTTATACCATTATATTCTATGTGCATTTACTTTACAATAAAAAAACGCTATACTAATTATTAAATTTATTTGAAGAAAGAAAGTGATCAGATTGTCAACCCAAAATAAAGACATCTCAAATGAACTGGCGACTGCTCCGATTGGCCGCCTGCTCGTTAAGCTGGCCGTACCGACCATTGTGGCCCAGCTTGTCAATCTGTTGTACAACATAGTTGACCGTATTTACATCGGACATATGCCGGAAACAGGCACGATCGCCCTGACCGGTATCGGATTATGTTTCCCGGTCATCTATCTTATCTCCGCTTTCACCATGCTGATCGGACAGGGCGGCGCGCCAAAAGCAGCCATTGCCATGGGCCGCGGTGAAAACGATGAAGCGGAACGTATTTTAGGCAACTGCTTTAGCTGCCTCATTCTCATTGCCGTTGTTTTGACGGCCGCCTTTTGGCTGTTTGGTGAAAAATTACTCTGGCTGTTTGGCTGCAGTGACCAGACCATTATTTACGCGCTGCCTTATATGCGCATTTATTCCAGCGGTTCGATTTTTGTCATGCTGGCCCTTGGATTGAATTTCTTCGTCACGACCCAGGGATTTACCCGTGTCAGCATGGCTTCCGTCCTGATCGGCGCTGTCAGCAATATTATTCTTGATCCGATTTTTATTTACGGTTTACATATGGGTGTGCGCGGAGCCGCGCTGGCCACCATCATTTCACAGTTTTTTTCCTGCGTATGGATCCTGCGGTTCCTCAATGGTTCCAAAACCAAACTGCGCTTACGCAGAAAATATATGCGGCCGTCAACCGTCGTTATGATGCCGATTCTCGCCCTTGGCCTTGCGCCCTTCATCATGCAGTCCACAGAGGCCATCCTGAATATTGCCTTTAACTCCTCGCTTCAACGCTATGGGGGCGACATTGCCGTCGGCGCCATGACCATTGCCAGCACGGTTCTCCAGATGGTATGGATCCCGACTCAGGGTATCGGACAGGGCGCACAGCCGATCATCAGCTACAATTACGGCGCCGGCAACCCGGACCGGATTCTGGCCACTTTCAAATATATGCTGGCCGTCAGCATGGTTTTTCTGTCCGCCTTCTGGCTTCTGGTCCAACTGTTTCCGGAAGCATTTGTCCACATATTCAACAGTTCGGAAGATATGTTATCCACCGCAAGCTGGACTTTGCGGGTCTATACGGCCGTTCTCTGCTTCTTCGGAATACAAATGTCCGTTCAGCAGACCTTTACAGCCCTCGGCAAGGCCAAAGCTTCCCTCTTTATTGCCTGCCTGAGAAAAATCGTTTTGCTGATACCGCTGATTTATATTCTTCCGCACTTTTTTGAAAATAAAGTGTTTGCCGTATTTTTGGCCGAACCTGTATCGGACGCCGTTTCCATTACAGCATCCGCCATTACCTTTTACTTTGTCTTCGGCAAAACCATGCGTGAAATGAAAAAAAACAACGTATCTGATTAGAAGGAAAAGGAGCCGGTCCTGAGACCGGCTCCGAATGTATTGATGATTTGTCTGATGATGAACTGAATTGACTTTATTCTTCTATATGGCCCTGCAGCCATATATTGCCTCTGAACCGGCGGCCTTCCGCCGGCTCACCGAGCAGATCTTCCGCATTCATACACAAATCGATCAACATCTCGTTGCATATAATCAACATCTGATATAATTTTTCCCCTGTCAACTGATTGTAAACTTCTTCAACCTCAAGTATATCACCCATGACAGAATACTGGTCACAGGCAATACCATAAGGCATGAAATAGGATTCAACGATCGTCAGGACATCTTCTGTCTTGACACGTTTTGTAATCGATGTATACAAATCAATATCTTCAATGGTCAGGTTTTCTATGGCCTCCTGATCACCCTGTCTGGCCGCGGCGATCATGCCGTTGCGGGCGTCATTTTCCCGGCGGCGCTGTATACGCTGGGATTCTGTCCGGGCCACAGGCAGCAGCACCGTACCGGATATGGACAGCGCCGACAGCCGAATGGAAACATGGGGCAGTTTCCTGTCCTTTTCCCGGTAAAACGCATAATCCACCAGATGATTCAGATGAAAAATCAGTGAAACGCCAAGATTCACCACATCGCAAATGCCATCATATTCTTCACGTTCCGACAGCTTTTCCAGGCCCACATCATCCGTCAGCGATACATGGCGTCCCGTATAATGCGGAAAATAATATTCATAAGCAAATAATCCCCGCTCATCAACTTCTCCGCGAACGGTAATGCCCGCATTCGCAATGAAATCTCTGCTCTTTTCTCCGTAAGGCAGACCTTCCCCGTGCTCTGTCACAAATTCACTGTCCGGACACCCCATGACCATATCAAGCAGCCGCTGCAGTTCTCTTTTATGTTGTATTTTACTAAATCCCACCGCTCTCAAATAATCATGCATACACTCACCTGCAAACGATCTCTGTTTCTACTCATGTGCTTATTTAGAAATAACTTCAATACCGCCGAGATACTTTCTCAATACTTCAGGAACAACGATGGAACCGTCCTTCAACTGATTCTGCTCAACAAGGGCAGGCAGTACACGGGATGTTGCAAGACCTGAACCATTTAAGGTATGCATGAACTGAATGGAACGGTCCGCCCTTCTGACACGCATATTCCCTCGTCTGGCCTGATAATCTCTGGCATTGGATACAGAAGATACTTCCTTGTAACCATTCATTGAAGGAATGGAAATCTCAATATCATAGGTTCTGGCCATGGATGCTGAACAGTCGCCTGCAGCCAGTTTCACCGTTCTGAAATGGAAACCAAGGCCTTTCACCAGATTCTCAGCCTTTGTAACCAGTTCTTCAAAGGCTTCATCTGATTTCTCAGGCAGTGTATACTGGAACATCTCAACCTTATTAAACTGATGGCCGCGCACCATACCTCTTTCGTCGGCTCTGTAAGAACCGGCTTCCCTTCTGAAACATGGCGTATAGGAGAAGAACTTCTTCGGAAGATCCGCTTCCGTCAAAATCTCATCTCTGTATACAGAAGCCAGGGCAGCCTCTGCTGTTGGCAGCATATAATGAATGCCTCCCTTATCTGTCGGATTGGCGATCTTATAAACCTCATCGGCAAACTTCGGGAACTGTCCGGCCGTCAGACCGCACTGGTATTCCAGCATATAAGGCGGCATGATCATCTCATAACCGTCAGCCAGATGTGTATCAATGAAATAATTCAAAAGTGCCCATTCAAGACGTGCGCCCATGCCTTTGTAGATCCAAAAACCGTTGCCGCCCAGCTTCACGCCGCGCTCATAGTCGATCAGTCCAAGGTCTGTACAAAGGTCCACATGATTCTTCGGTTCAAAATCAAAGGTCTTCGGTTCGCCGTAATAACGCAGCGGTTCATTATTCTCCTTGCCGCCGGCCTTCAGATCTTCATCCGGCATATTCGGCAGGCAGTATAAATCCTGCTGATACTCATTCACGATCTCTCTCAACTGTCCGTCAAAGGATGCGATCTTCTCTTTAATGGCAGCCATTTCTTTGAAAATAGCCGTTGTATCTTCGCCTGCCTTCTTCAGCGCAGGGATCTGCTTGCTGACCTTGTTCTGTTCAGCTTTCAATGCTTCTGTCTGCTGCAGGAGCGCTCTGCGCTGCCCGTCCAATTCAAGAATACGGTCGATCAACGCGTCGCAATCGACCTCTTTTGCCTTCAGTCCGGCCTTAATCTTATCGGGATTCTCTCTGATTAATTTAATATCAAGCATCTTTTTCACCTCATCATCTTTTTCATCATCATTGACCGCCTGCAGGCGGAGCTATTCTTATCGAGGATTAATTATACCATTCCATTTATATTTTTTCAATATAAATAAATTTGCATATATCCGTTTATGGAAATCCTTTGATCAATTCTTTTGCATATATTGGCTTATAACGGCATAAGTTATTCATACACCCGATGGAACTGTTATTTTCTCATCCGCTTCCGGCCTGTGCTGTCCGGGCAGATGTTCATTGATCGAGATGTTCATTGATCGAATAGAAAGGATTTAATATGATGGCTATTTCTTTATCTGATAATTATATACCTGAAATGATGACTTATGCAAAACAGGCTCAATCCGCCTATCTCTGGATGGATCATACCGCCATTGACCATATTCTTACAATTATTTGGGACAGCCTTCCGTCGCTGTGCAGTGATTTTGCCCGCACATCCATGGATGAGACCCGCATGGGCATCTATGAGGACAAGCTGACGCTTTTAAACCGTACGCTCGACGATGCCCGCCGTCAGTTTCTGCCTTTTTCCCCGCAAACGACCCTCCATTTTTCCAGAATGGATACCCGCATCCAACAACAGCCCGCAGGCATCATTGTCGGCGTCACAGGCCGGATACAACCTGCCGCCACAGTCATCTGCGACTGTATGGCAGCGATCCGTACCAGAAACCCGATTATTCTTTCTTTCCACCCTTCCGCCTTCAGCAGTTCCTATGCCGCCGCGTCAGCTATCCGTGACCTTGCTGTCAGTGCCGGTGCGCCGGATAACTGCATTCAATGGATGGAAGAAAATACGGCGGATGCCCTGGACAATCTTCTTCGCAGTCCGGACATAGCGGCATTGATGGCTTCCGGCTCCAGAGAACATATCCAAAAATATCTCTGCGCTTACCACGGCCCTGCGGCCTTTTTGCACCCGTCCAGCGCCTTCTGCTATATCCACAGGTCCGCCAATATCCAAAAAGCCGTCCACCTGCTTATTCTTTCCAGAACCTTTGACAACGGCCTCTCCACCTGCTCAGAACAGATCATTCTCGCAGACCGGCAGGTCTATGCCCCTTTCAAAGAATATCTGCAAAATGAAGGCTGCTATCTTGCCACACCGGAGGAAATCACCCGGCTGACCGCTGTATTGATCGACCTGTCCGCCAATACCGTCAATCCTGCGGTTATCGGACAAACGCCTCAGACGATTGCGGCCCTGGCCGATATGACGCTGCCGGATGACACACGGCTCATTGGCATTGAACTGGATATTGACAGAGCCGGACATCCGCTGCTCATTCCGTTTCTCTGTCCTGTCATCGTTATGATGCCGGCCGAACATACGGAAAATGCCGCTGAAAAAATTGAACAGCTTTCCCATGATGAGACCGATTTTTCTTCCGACCCGATGCTCCAGGAGCAGCCGCAATTGCCGCAGAATCATACCCTTGTCATTCATTCGGAATCGCCGGATACCCTGCGTGATCTGGCCCGGATCCTGCCGGCCTTTACACTGGTCCAAGGGGCGCCGGCCGCCGGACAGTCATTGATCAGTCAATACATGAATCCGTACGGCAGTCATCTTGATGCTGGCGCATTCATCCAATTATTGAGCCATTGCCGCTGCCAGCACCGGATCCCGGATGTGCCGCACACCTTCCAATTGCCCGCCGCCCTTTATTTTCAAAAAGGGGCGCTTGGGCATCTGCAATTTAGCAGCCACCAGTCCCAGATCGTCTTTTTATACGGGGACGGACCGTCTCTGCACCCGCAGGCCCATCCGGTCATCCGGCAGATACAGCAAAATTATCCTGCGCTCCGCTATCACTATATCCATGTGCCAAAGGATACGCCGGACGGACATTCTTCCGATTACCTGCTGCCGCAGCTTATAGAAGCCTCCCCTGACTGTCTCATTGCCATCGGTGACTCACAGATCATGGATACCGCCAAAATGCTCCTGACAGACTATCAGGCGGCTTATCCGTCAGGTTCCGTCCATCTGATCCTGATCCCGTCCATCAACGGCTGTCATACAGCGCTGCTGCCTTTCTACAACCATTACGACCAGATGAGCAACACCCTCAGTGAGCATCCTGTGCAAAGGGAACCTTATACCATCATTGCCGACAGCCATCTGCACAGCCTGTCCGAAAATGAAGAAATTTATCCGGCATGTATGGCCGCCATGGCCGACGCCTTCGACGCATATTTGTCGAATAATGCCGACGATTTAACCGACGCTATGGCCATGCAGGCCATTTGCCTGTTTTTGATATGGATGCCAAAACTGCTGCTGTCCGAACATCAGGAGGCTGTCTGCATGGAACATCTGCAAAACGCCTGCCTCCTGTCGGGCATGGCCGCCGCCCACACCGGCATTGGCCTGTCCCGCATCATGGCCGGGCGGCTCTATTGTGAGTGCCGCATCCCTTTACCGGCGCTGCAGGCCATCGTCCTGCCTCATATCATCCAATACAACGGGGCGCTGCACCCCGCCAAATATTCCTGGTCCGCCGGAGCGGCCGGATACCACATACCTGAAAAACTGAACCGTCTGCGGCAAACGGCCATTCAGTCCTTTAATGATCTGCATGCCGTATCAGAATACGCATCAGAACATCCGCTCACAGAGCATTCAGGTACAGAACATTCCGGTGCGGAACATTCAAGTTCAAAACATTCCGGCACAAAACATTTAAGCGGCTCCGATGGCGCCGCCGCCCAACTGTCCTTTGCCGTCCGCGACCTGATCCGTGAATCAGGAATGCCTCTCACCATCAAAGCCTGCGGTATCCGCGAAAAAGACTATATGCAGCGCATTGAAGCCATGGCCCGCACGACATTTGAACAATTATCCACCGGCAATGTGGATGCCAACCCAAGATATCCACTGATCAAAGAACTCACGCAGCTTTATAAACAAATCTATAAATAATCCGGCAGCCCATTCGGAAGGCAAAGCCGAGCTTATGCAAATATTGAAAAACAGGAGGACAACGCTATGCTGAAAAATAAGATTCAGCAGATGTAAAAAGATTGTGAAGTCGGAAATCAAATCAGCCCCGTCTTGAAAAGACAGAGAATTTATGGTAGTATGAACATACAGAAAACAGAAAGAAAGCAGGTGGGAATTTTGACGGTAAGTGAAACAATAGACCGGAAGCATCAGGAAGATTTGCAGCGTCTTAGAGGTTTTCGTCTCATGGACGATGATTTTCTCACAAAATGCTTTGAGGGCAATACGGAATGTATTGAACTGGTATTGCAGATTGTATTGGATAAGCCGGATTTGAAAGTGGTTGATGTCCGCACACAGGTATTTGTGGAAAATCTGCTGAACCGTTCTGTAAGGCTGGACGTGCTGGCAACAGACAGTGCCGGACGGAAATTTAACATTGAAATCCAACGTGCAGATAAAGGAGCTGGACGAAAAAGAGCACGTTACAACAGCAGCATGATGGACGCAAACCTTTTGGAAAAGGGCGAGGATTTTGACGATCTCCCGGAAACCTACGTTGTTTTTATAACCGAAAATGACGGGGCATACCGTGATGAATCACCAATCGGGAAGTTAATGCACGATTTTTCTTGTACGAATCCATCGGATATGTATTATGATGTATTAGCAGATCGAGTAAAGTTTTTCAAAGAAAGTAAGGAGGGAATTGCAGTCATGTGTAAGGCTATGGAAGATA
>CAYURX010000108.1:0-9230 GCA_964447245.1 uncultured Coprococcus sp.
TTATGTCGCATTTTCATCATTCCTTTCAACGATATAATACTACCACATACTGGCTGTGATTTCAAATACCCACAGGTAAAAAACCTGATAAAATTTATTTTTAAAAAAATTAAAAAAATTGTTGACAATTAGTACAATTTAATGTATCATTAACTCTGTCAGGAAGACCTGATACAAACATGGAATCTTAGCTCAGCTGGGAGAGCATCTGCCTTACAAGCAGAGGGTCATAGGTTCGAGCCCTATAGGTTCCATTTTTGGCGAGATAGCTCAGTTGGCTAGAGCATGCGGTTCATACCCGCAGTGTCGAGGGTTCAAATCCCCCTCTCGCTATTCTTTTGATCCTCGTAAAGCCGCTATTTTAGCGGGTTTGCGGGGTTTCTTTTTTTTTAAATCCAAATGGGTATCAACCAGGGTATCAAATGAACAGGTCATTGCATTTAAATCTGTTCTTATATCAAATATCTATATTTATACCAGAACAGGCTCTCTGCTCCTGTAATATTCGTCCAGAAGATACTCCGCACTCTCTGACCACATCATGGATTCTTCGTTCTGGAGGAGTTCATATACCTGCGAAGAAGAAAACAAAAGATAACATTCATCAAAGGGCTTTTGTTCCTTTTCCGCCATCAGTTCAATGACGGAACATATCTTTTCATATACATCCAATGTAATATCAATACCATGATAGACATATTTACTACTCAACCTGGTACCTCCTTATCAGTTTTAAACAGCCCACTGCCGGTTCTGTATGGAATGCCACCTGGTCATTCACTTTCGAGTAGCGCAGCCGGTTGATGGCCTCCTCTGCGGTATAGATTCCCTGAACGAACCGATTTACCGTTACCATCGTATCATCATTGGCAACTGGTCCGATCATAATGTCATACCCATGCTGGCGGCCTCCATACTTCCGGTTGTTTTTTACCATTTCCAGCCATTCCGTTGTCAGCCCCTCATATCTGCACACAAATAAGTCATCCCGTATTTCTGCCTCATATACATAAACATATGCGGAATCACTGTGATTTCGTATCTTTTTACTTCTCGCCCAACTCTCAGCCTGTGAAGAAATCGTTGTTGTGTAAAACCCGATTCCAAAATCACGCCTGCCTATAGATTTGTGCAGGTCGATCTCTTGAAAAAGGCAATCCGTACCGTGGTATACCGTCATCTTCATCATAAAGCCGTCCCTTCCAATACCGATTCTGCAAAATTTGCCCCTTCACCTAAATCCATCATATGGAGAACTTCATATTGTGAACGAAGCAGGACGGTAATACCATGCCGTTTAAACAGAGATACGACCTCCTTTACCGGCATATGGTGTCGTAAACTATATTCTTCAACAGCTGCAACCACAATAAGATTTGCTTCCCTTTCTTCCTGTATGCGCATTTTATCACGCCCTTTCCTATAATTATTCCACAGCTGCCAATTTTTATTTTAATTATAACCTCAGATAAATATTCCGTCAATGTACCTGATTTTTTTATGGCATTTTTTTAATTTATACTTGACATTTTCTGTTATTTATTGCATAATAGATAAGTCGACGGCGTGTGGCTCAGCTTGGTAGAGCGCTACGTTCGGGACGTAGAGGCCGCAGGTTCGAATCCTGTCACGCCGACTCCTTGGCAGGGGCAAATACCGGGAAGAATTTTATTCATTCTTCCCGGTATTTTTATGCCGTCTTTTTTATGCTGCCGTTTTTTATACAATTTTTTAATCAAGAAATGCTGTAAAATCGCTGACTTCGGCAATATCCTTTAAAAGTTCCTGTCTCGTCTCATTGAACAGCAGCGCTTTATTGTAATGGTCATACTTGCTGGAACCGTTATCTCTGATAAAACGGACGCAGTACTGATTGGCGTTCAGTTCCGTAATAAAAATAACCATCTCCTGACTCTCACCAAAGGCCGTCTCCATAAACACGAAGGCATTTTCAAGATAACGCGCCGCTTTCTCAATGAATGCCTTACGATCAGCCGTATCCTGTCCGAAAGATGCGCGGATAAACGCAAAAGCCGCATCCGGGTTCAGACGCTTCTCTTTGATCAGATCCAGACGGTACTGTTCCAATGTGCGCAGAATCTGCTTCAGGCTCTGTATTTTCGCCGGTTCATACAGTCCTCTTTCTTTATTTAACTTCAGATCATCTTCGATCTGCGCCGCCTTATCAGAAAGGATAGCCGCTGTCCGGGTTCCGTCCGCCGGCGCATGCGCCAGAACAAATTTCAGTTCTTTTAAGATTTCATATAAATCTTTCACATACATATCTCTGGCATAAACTTCTGAAAATACGGATGTCAGTTTGCTGATCAGCAGACTGATAACACTCAGTTTTTCGTCAAAAGCGGCCTTCTGGATCCGGTCAATGGATGATGGCTTCATCTTCCCTTCCACCACCGCTTCCACATCGTAATCCGTCTGGTACTTCTTGTAAAGATCCAGATAATTGGCAAAATCCTTGGCGATCCTGCGGTTCTGGATATATTGTCCAATGACCGGCTCATCCACGGTGATCCCAAGCTGCTCGTACACCTGCATCAACTTTGACAAATCTTCCCATCCCCTGGCCGTGACAATTTCCTTGCCGTCAACCGTTGTTTCAATCTGATAGAAATTCTCCTTCTTGATATCAAGGTAAGACAAAATCGCACTGTGGAGACCATTCTCATAGGCATAGGATTTCCATACCGGATAATCCGCTTCTACTGTGATCCGCTTGACACGGTCCAAAGTGACAATATCAAATTCCCGGACGGACTGGTTGTATTCCGGCGGATTGCCTGCGGCCACAATGGCCCAGCCTTCCGGTATCTTATGATTGCCGAAGGTCTTGCCCTGCAAAAACTGCAGCATGGTCGGCGCCAGTGTCTCGGATACGCAATTGATCTCATCAATAAACAAAATTCCTTCCTGCAGCCCCGTCGTCTCCATCTTCTCATAAATCGACGCAACGATCTCGCTCATGGTATATTCTGTAATGGCGTATTCTTTGCCGCCAAAATTTTTCTTTTCTATATAAGGAAGACCAATGGCACTCTGCCTTGTGTGGTGGGTGATCGTATAAGCGACCAGCGCCACCTGGCACTCTCTGGCCACCTGTGACATGATGGCTGTCTTGCCGATGCCCGGCGGCCCGATCAAAAGGATCGGGCGCTGCCTGATCACCGGAATCGCGTAATCGCCCAGGGCGTCTTTTGTCAAATACGCCAAAACCGTATGTCTGATCTCGTCTTTTGCCTGCTTAATGTTCATTTTCAATTCCTCCCATTTGTATGTCATCAGGCCCCAATATCAATTTGATCGCCCATGGCGGCACCTGTCTGTCATTATAATTTTCTTCAAGAAATACAAAAGCCACATCGTAATCCGGCCGTCTCGCAGGATAAGTGCCGTAGCCATCTGTGAAATATAAAAGCCCTTTCAGACGTCTGAATACTTTCCTGCGGCACAATTCATCAACATATTCAAAGGCCGGCCTGAAATCCGTGCCGCCAAACCCGATCAGCCTGAAATTCTCCATATATTTTTTCATATCATCCTCACAGGTGATCACATCATCCACCTGGGCCTTTGCGTCACACTGGATAATGTGGACATTCATTTTTCTGAAAAAATTCTCACGATCAGATAATATAGCAAAAGTTTCTTCCAGAAAACGACGCACATAATCACCGGAACACGACTCCGATGTATCAATGACAATGGCCAGTTCCTCTACTTTTTTCACTTCTTTATACTCCAGGGCTTCAATCAGCGGCATGTTGCCATAATGGGTCAGTCCATAAGTATAATAAATATAATCATAGCTGTCTAAGTCTAAGCGGATTTCCTCACGCAGCGTTGTAAATTTCTTCAAAAAGCGGCGGTAATCATAACGCTCACGGGTCGCGATCTTAATGTAATCATAGAGACTTCCGGCCATGTCCGCCGCATCCTTCGAACAGGTTTCCATATTCGTGCGCATCTTCTCACTGATTTCCTGCCACTGCTTTTCCATTTCATCCTGTTTCTTCTGCCGGTCATCCTGCTGTTGATCTTTATTCTGATCATTTTGCTGATCATTATTCTGATCATTCTGCCTGTCCTGAGAATCAGAACCGCCGTCCCCGTCCTTCTTCTGATCATCCTCCGAATCCCAGAACACATGATCATCCACAACAAACTGCTGTTTCGCCGACTCCATCTCAAGCCAGGTCAGCGGGCGCTTTTTTAACGATTTGTAAATGCCCTCCGCCGTCAGGACCTTCATCTCGCCATAAAGCCGGTCATACATGGCCTGCCGTTCATCGGGAACGACAAGCCGGACACATCTGTACGTCATCTGATCAATGATGGCAGTCACTGCTATATCACAGCTCAGATTCCATATTTCCTGGTCCTTCTCCGTATGATTGAACATATGGCGGAAGACGCAATGCAGAATCATATGCAGATAGGCCCTGTTCACAAGCACGCTGTCATTCTGGTAATTCTCCACCAGATATCTCGGATTAAAACGTATCTTCTGACTGTCCGTACCGATCGTCTTCATGGACAGATCCATCTCATAATCCAGACTGTTTAAGGCAATATCCAGAAAACGCATGGATACATACAATTCCGTCTTTGACGCATTCAAGATCCCTGTACCGGCTCTGATTAACTTTTCCTTCATCTCATGCATCGTGTCACCCCTGTCATGCCTATAAATCAAATATCATTTCTGCCATACTGAAATGCTGATGCTTATAATCCATCAAAAATGCTGTATACTCCGTTTTGTTCAGGGCAATGGCCAGATCAATGACCGCATCCACAGTCTCACTGCTCATCACCTCAAGTCCTGCCAGAAAATTCAGCTTTTCCATATTATCATCCCGGATAAATTTCTCCGCGGCTTCACGGTCATGCTCCCGGATATAGGCTTTATAAATATCTCTCGCTTCCATTGTCAGTCCATAAGGATACATCAGCCGTTCCATGGCCACCGTAATGATCGTATCAAAGGTATCGCCCCGCAGCAGCACATGAAACATACCGTCATATTTTGCATAATCCACATCGTGAATGCCGATACAGTACCGGATATATTTGCCGGAACCGATCTCCGTCGACTCGAACTGCTTGCACATGGAAGCCACATTCGCCACCACTTCATAATCATGCTCCGTGAAAATCACTCTCGCTTCTTCTGCCGGTTTATCCGGATAGATATGTCGCATTATCACATGGATCTGCTGGTTCAGATCATCGAGAATACTGCCGATACTGATATCGTATCCTTCTATTTTGTCCTGAATGATCTCTGACAGCTTCTCGCAATTCTTGAAGGCCCCATAGCCAATTGAACGGATATAAGGCGTCAAGTGAACCTCCGCCAGTTCCCAGCAATTATAAAACGCGTAATTGCCGATCATCTTCAGACCTGATGGGAAATCAAGCTGCCGGATCATACGGCATTCGCTGAATCCATGATGATCGATCACTTCCAGCGTATCGGGAAACTGAATAGATTTCATGGACTTCCCCGAAAAAGCATAGGGTTCGATCTTCGTCACTGGACAGCCCTCAATGGCTGCCGGGATCCTGACTCTCGCTTCATCACCCTCATACTGTGTAATCGTCACTTTCCCATCAATAATGGCATAGGTCATGGCATCTGCCTCTGAAAATCTCGTATCAAAAATCATCGCTGCATTCCTCTCTCAAAAAAAGCTGCACTGTACGGCCCATATTCCTGGAAATGCGTACACATGCAGCATTTTTATATCTTTTGTCTATTATTCCTGAAGGAAGTCCTTCAGTTTACGGCTTCTGGACGGATGTCTGAGCTTGCGCAGAGCCTTCGCCTCGATCTGACGGATACGTTCACGGGTAACCTTGAACTCCTTGCCAACTTCCTCGAGGGTCCTGGCCTGCCCGTCAATCAGGCCAAAACGCAGCTCGATCACCTTGCGCTCACGGTCTGTCAATGTATCAAGAGCATTCACCAGTTCTTTCTTGAGCATCTGATAATCCGCGGAATCGGACGGAGACAGCATATTCTCATCCTCAATGAAATCACCAAGGCTTGAATCTTCCTCCTCTCCAATCGGACTGTCCATTGAAACCGGATCACGGGAAATCTCCAGCGCCTCCTCCACTTTCTGCTTCGTCGTGCCCAATCGCTGCGCGATCTCCTCACTGGTAGGTTCACGACCCAGCTCCTGCAAAAGATTTCTCGACATACGCAATGTCTTGTTGATCGTCTCTACCATATGTACAGGTACACGGATCGTCTTGCCCTTGTCGGCGATCCCCCTCGTAATCGACTGGCGGATCCACCAGGTTGCATATGTACTAAACTTAAAGCCCTTGGCATAATCGAATTTCTCCACTGCTTTGATCAGACCCATATTGCCTTCCTGAATCAGATCCAAAAAGGGAATGCCACGCCCCACATACTTCTTGGCTATACTGACAACAAGACGCAGATTGGCTTCAATAATTCTGTCCTTCGCCTTCTGATCACCGGCTTCAGCCCGCTTGGAAAGCTCAACTTCTTCTTCCGGAGACAGCAGTCTGACACTTCCTATTTCCTTCAGATACATCCTGACAGGATCCTCCAGGCTCACACCCTCCAGTGCATCAACATCATCGAGCAATTCGACTTCTTCTTCCTGATGTTCAAGAAATTCATCATCGTCGTTCTGAGCCTCAGGAATATTAATAATATCAATATTCTTGGCTTCAAGGAACTCATAGACTTCTTCCATCTTTTCCTCATCAAATTCAAAGCCCTTAAACTCGTCGTTGATATCGCCATAATCGAGTTCTTTTTTCTTCTTCTTGGCTTTCTCCAGTAAATTGTTTAAAATCTGCAGAAATACAGCTTCATCCATAGAATGTACCTCTTTCATTCCTTTTCGCTATTCATAACGAAAATACGCTCATTAATATCACATTAAACAAATGTACCTACTATTATAATGATATTTTTTTAAAAATCAATGGCAATCCGCAAAATTTTATGATTTTATATTTTTTGTTTATAAGTTCGTTCACAATAGTGAAAAATAATTCTCAATCGACCTTCTGCCCACTGCCACGCTTCCCTGGAACATTTCTTTTGAGCCGCCGCCCCGGCCATTGAATATCTCATTGAGTTTTTTCCCTTCCGCCGACGCATCCATGGTTCTGCTGCCAATCACATACCTGTAGCCATGGTTGTCATCACCCGTAAAGCATCCGCACAAACCATCATATTTTTCAATCAACAAATGAACGGCCCTGCGCAGATTTGTTTTTTCAAGCTGCTCATCGAAGAAGCATATATGCTGCCTGTCCTTTGGCAAATGCTTTATTTTTTCTTCAATAACCGCCATTTTTAACTGACCGATGGCTGATCTTAATTCAGCGTTCTCCGCTTTCTGGCGGGCGACCGCCTCAGCCACCTCGTCCGGCTTCGCTGAAAGCAGCACAGAAATCTGTCTGACGCTCCGATCCTTCTCTGAATAATCCGCCAGAGCTCTGAAACCACAAAGCATCTTTACTCGAATACCACCCTTGTATTTTTCCATACCAACCAATTTGATCATACCGATCTCACCGGTGCGGGTCACATGCGGCGCACAGCAGGCACAGATATCATATCCCGGAATCTCCACGATTCTGACAGGTCCTTCCAACGGTTTCTTGCTTCGGTAAGGCAGTTCGGCCAGTTCTTCAGCCGAAGGCCAGGATACCCGGATCTCCAGATTGGCTGCCACTGCCTTATTCGCTCTGTGCTCGATCTTCTGCAATTGTTCTTCCGTCAAAACGCCATTAAAATCCATGATGACACATTCGCTGCCGAGATGAAATCCCACATTATCCAGTTGATGATATTCATGCATCAGTCCCGACACAATATGCTCTCCGGAATGCTGCTGCATATCGGAAAAACGTTTCTCCCAATCAATGATGCCCGTTACCGTATCCCCCTCCCAAAGAGGCGCTTTCAGCCAGTGATAAATCACTCTGTCCTTTTCCAGAACCTTCTCAACGGGAATATCCTGCAGCGTTCCCCTGTCACAGCTCTGTCCGCCCTCCTCCGGGAAAAAAGCTGTCTGATTTAAAACGACCTTATATAAATCTCCGTCCGGCTCACAGGCCAGCACACACGCCTCAAACTGGGTCATGCGGCTGTCCTCATCAAAAAGCCTGATTGTCTCCATCATATCGCTCATCCTTTCTGTCATCCATTCAATCTTCTCTATTGTAGCACTTCTGATTTACCAGCGTCAACGGCACATGAAAAACCGCTGATAACAGATTTTATTCTCCATTATCAGCGGTCTTACCAAAAGCAGTCATATCTCAAATAACTTCACACCGGTTGTCAATTTCTCAATTCTGATCCTCATTACACAAGGTTTCGTATTTTTGGGTCAATTTCTGAAAATCTTCAAGTGTCTCGCATTCTTTCAATTCAATCAATATCCTCGTACGCTCCAGCTTACGACTTAAATTCTCGATTATTTCTGAACTTGTTGGCGCCTCATCGATGGCTTTGCCGATGTCATGGCGCATATATTTGTTGGCAAATTCCACCCACTCTGTGGCTTTATAGGCATTGGCTCTGGCCTCTTTTAAGGTTGCACCCTTGGCTGTGACGCCCAGTACACGGCCGCCGTTGGTCACAATACCTTTTTCTGTTTTCTTTGTGCCGGCATGGAAGCAGTAATAGCCTTCTTCTGAATGGAAGCGGTCCAGTCCTGTGATCACATGGCCTTTTTCATAGGCCACCGGATAACCGTCGGAAGCAAGTACAACGCAAACGGCGGCGTTATCTTCAAATTCCAGGTTCATTTCATTCAGTCTGCCGTCAATGCAGGCTTCAAACATGGCCACAAGATCGGTTTTCATACGAGGCAGCACGACCTGTGTCTCAGGATCACCGAAACGGGCATTGTATTCCAGTACTTTCGGGCCGTCCTCTGTGAGCATCAGACCGACAAACAGAATACCTGTAAAATCCCTGCCCTCCGCTTTCATGGCAGCCATGGTCGGTTTAAATATTTTTTCCATGCAATAAGCATTGACTTCTTCCGTATAGAACGGACTCGGTGAAAAAGTCCCCATGCCGCCCGTATTCAGGCCCTGATCACCGTCTTTGGCCCGTTTATGATCCTGGGCGGAAGTCATCGGTACGATATTCGTGCCGTCACAGAAGCATAAAGCGGATACTTCACGGCCCGTCATAAATTCTTCAA
>CAYURX010000109.1:0-9157 GCA_964447245.1 uncultured Coprococcus sp.
AAGGCTGTTTTTTTGCGTGCCCGTTTATTTTCATACATTTTTTCATCCGCTTCTTTGATCAGCTCCAGATAATCCACACCCGGTTTTGTCAGACAATAGCCAAATGAAAATCCAAGCTGAACGCAGGTTTTCCTTTAAACAGACTATAGTCCGAAGCCAACCGCGCGGCCTCGTCCGCGTCAAGCCCGAGAATCATCGGTACATACTCCGTAAACCGGACCTTTTTCATATTCGGATTGTATTCATATACGCCAATGTACCGTTTCGCTTTGCTCAGTACATAGGACATCTTTTTATTATTATCCAGGAGACTGTGGATCATCCGGTTCAGATAGCTGCTGAGTTCAGAAAATTCAACACTGCTTTGAATATCAATCGTCTCGTCCAGATTGCCGTCGGCAATCGAACGGAGCTGTTCATTGACCTCTCTGATTCTTTGAACCACAAATTTATTCATATAGTTGGTTGCTGCGTAAAATAAAATCAGTGCAACAGCAAAGAGACAGGCCACAATCATCATAACAGTTTCAGGTATACGCTGATATAATTCGCTTCGCAAAACAATACGGCCAAGGTAAATATTCCCCGTCTTCTTGAAAACACAATAATTCATCTGTCCGTCGATTCTTACTGAGAATCCATCCGTCTGTTCCCTGATTTTATCAAGGCATACTCGGGATGTGTTCCGGCAAAAATGCATCCTGCACGGTCAAAAATGTGAATTTCATCAACCTCTACGATTTCCGCAATTTCCTTCAGACCTTCTACGGAATACATCACATCCGGATCACCTTCGATAATACGGGCGATCGTCTGAGCATTGTGAATACAGGTCTCCTTATATTCGGCTTCTATCTCAGCCAGTTCCTTTTGATTTTCCTCCAATACCTGCTCAATCTGTGAAAAAGTTCTCATAGACAGATCATAAGCCCGTCTTTGCTCCGTTGTCGCCAGAATATAAAGCATCACCACCAATATAATCGTGACAGAAAAAAAAGCGAGCCTCTGCATGTATCTGCGAATCATTACTTTTAATGTATGCACAATACCTGCCTTTCCTGCACCAGTTAAAACATGGTGCAGGATTTCTCTGCGGTCAGATGATAATTGTCGTGTTATAAAACCAAAGGCACGAATCAGTTGTATGATCCTTGCCTTTCAATGTATGGCGCGTCCAGTCATGATTGAACGCGGCAAATATTATAAATGCTGAAGAAACTCGACCATATCGGACAATGCAGCCTCCTCATCCATGCCTTCACATATGATCGTCAATTCCGTATTCTCACGAATACAAAGACTCAATACCCCCAACAGACTCTTTGCATTGACCTCCTTGTCCTTGTAGACAAGCATAATCTTACAATGATACTTCAATGCGTGTTCAGCTAATTCACCGGCCGGACGCAAATGCAATCCGTGCGGCGTTCGAACCTGTACCTGTGTGCTAACCATAAAATCAATCCCCCATATAATTTCCCCTGTGATGTGACTTTACCTGAGTCCAGTATAACACTATTTCATGAAAAAATCATGTTCTTTTTCAAATTAACAGAGGAAATTTATAGTATATTTATAGTATTTTACAAAATACATGTTTTTCAGGATCATTCCTCAAGAATATGCTCAAAAGCTACCTGAAATAATTTCTGGATATGCTCATCCGCCAGAGAATAATAGCGAACCTTGCCGTCCCGGCGGGTCTTCACCAGGCGGGCCTGCTTGAGCATACGCAGTTGGTGTGAAACAGCAGACTGATTCATCTCCAGCAGCACAGCCAGATCACTCACACACATTTCAGATTGTGTCAACGCGCATATGATCCGGGCTCTTGTCAGATCCCCGAAAGCCTTAAACAATTCCGCCACATCAAATAAATCATCCATATCCGGCATTTTTGACGCAACATATTCCACCACATCAGGATGTACCTGTGTCTGGCCCCCATCCGGCCCATTCTGTCCATATTCGTCTTTTGTTTCCATTCCATTCACCACTTTCTGATTATTTTCTGTTGGCAGGTTCAATATTAATCGAGCGGCCTTTGATTTTGGCATGGGACATGGCCGTCAGCACATCTCTGGCATATTCTCCCGGCACTTCCACAAATGTATACCTGTCATACATATCAATCGTGCCGATCAGGCTGCCTGCAATCCCCGTCTCACCGGCAATCGCGCCGAGGATATCACCCGGTCTGGCCTTCTGGTTCTTGCCGATATTGATAAACAGACGTACCATTCCATCCTCGGCACCGGTATCACCGAAATCATCCACCTGGATTCCTTTTTCATCATTATCATCACCAAGGACCATCTTTAAAAAAGCCGCTGCCAGTTCCAGAGATGTATACTCCTCTTTCTCCAGTTTTTCCTCGACCATACGGATGTAGGACTTCAGATTTTCATCGTCAATCATGCCGGCCACTCTCTCGAATATCTTCTCAGCCTTGACGTTCGCCACATCATTCTGGGACGGTACCTGCTTCGCCAGTATCTTTGTACGGCAATAGCGCTGGATATCCTTCAATTTATAAAATTCGCGGCCCGTCACAAATGTAAAGGCACGGCCTGTCTTACCTGCGCGACCTGTACGCCCGATACGGTGCACATAATATTCATCATCCTGAGGCAGATCGTAATTGAATACCGCATCCACATCATCCACATCAATCCCTCTGGCCGCCACATCCGTTGCCACAAGGATCTCCGTTCGGCCGTTACGAAAACCATTCATGACGCGGTCACGCTGCTGCTGCTTCATATCGCCATGAAGTCCCTCCGCAAAATATCCCCGTCCCTTCAGGCCCTCCACCAGTTCATCCACCTGTCTCTTTGTATTACAGAATACTATAGAAAGGGCCGGATTGTAAATATCCAAAAGACGTGAAAGTATTTCTTCTTTATTCTTCGGTCGTACTTCATAGTAATACTGCTCAATATTGGCCACGGTCAGTTCCTTTTTCACAACCCTGACAACCTTCGCATCCTTCTGATACGTCCTGGCGATCTCCATGATCGGCTGCGGCATGGTCGCTGAAAACAGGAGCGTCTGCCTGTCTTCCGGTGTTTCCGACAAAATCATCTCAATATCCTCGCGAAATCCCATGTTAAGCATCTCGTCGGCCTCATCCAGCACAACCATTTTCAAATGGTCGAACTTGATCGTATGCCGTCTCATATGATCCATGACCCGCCCCGGTGTACCGATGATGATCTGAATGCCGCCCTTTAATGAACGAATCTGCTTGACAATATCCTGCCCGCCATAAATCGGCAGCACCTTCACGCCATGCATAAATTTTGCCAGTTTCCTGATCTCATCCGCTGACTGAATAGCCAGTTCCCTTGTCGGACACAGGACAATGGCCTGCACATGCCTGTCCTTCGGGTCCACCATCTGAAGCATGGGAATGCCAAAGGATGCCGTCTTGCCGGTGCCCGTCTGAGCCTGCCCGATAATATCCTTGCCCTGCATCACTTCCGGGATCGCCCTGGCCTGAATCGGTGTTGTCTCCTCAAACCCCATCTCTGTGACTGCTCTCAAAATCCGTTCATCTATACCTAAATCTTCGAATTTAACTGGTTCCATTCTAACCTCCTGTCGACAGACGCGCAAAAAAATAGCTTCAGAACTGGTAATCGCCGTTCTCAAGCATTATCTTCTGCCAAATCGTCTTCAAAACCATCTTGTATTCATTGAATTCATAACAATCATAACAGACCCATGATTATTTGTCAAATAAAATTTATGACAATCCTGTCATAAATTTTGTGATCCAAAATTCCCACAAAATTTATGCCGCGATCCGAAATAATGCTTGCATCTTTTTCTGTTATCTGGTAAACTATATTTAATAACATAGTTTTCAAAACTACATGATAAGGAGTTGGTTGTATGAATAGAATTAAAGATCCCGGAAGCGCAATTACTCATTTTATCGGCTGGATGATGGTCATCCTGGCCGGCATTCCATTACTGTTAAAGACATGCCAGACAAGAGACTGGATGCATATCACTTCTTTACTGGTATTTATTCTGAGCATGGCCGGACTCTATGCGGCCAGTACCATTTATCACACACTGGATATCAACGAACGGGTCAACCGGATTTTGAAAAAAATTGACCATATGATGATTTTTGTCCTGATCGCCGGCACTTACACACCGGTCTGTGTCATTGCCATCCACAACCGCAAAGGACTTCTGATGCTGACCCTTGTCTGGGGCATCGCCATCGCAGGCATTTTATTCAAGGCATTCTGGGTCACATGCCCGAAATGGATATCCTCCGTCCTGTATATCGGCATGGGCTGGATCTGCCTGATGGCTTTTACCAATATTCTTGAGGCCCTGCCATCCGGCGCCTTTATCTGGCTGCTGGCCGGCGGTATCATTTACACCATCGGCGGCGTCATTTATGCATTAAAGCTGCCGGTTTTCAACAGCCGCCACAAGAACTTCGGTTCCCACGAAATCTTCCATCTGTTTGTGATGGGCGGCAGCTTCTGTCATTTCATGGTCATGTACAACTATCTGGCTCTGATGCCGATTCGCTGATACGCACACAGAGAAACACAGAGAAAGCCCCTTCTGTCATTTGAAGGGGCTTTCTGTATGCCATATGTATATGACCGAATGATTCGGGTTATTTATTGCTTCTTCTCCAGATATGCATCTTCTCTGCCTCTGCGATCAGTTCATCGCGGAAATCAGGATGAGCGATTGAAATAAGCGCCTCCGCTCTCTCCCATGTAGACAAGCCTTTTAAGTTCACCTTGCCGAATTCCGTTACGACATAATGTGTATTGGCACGTGTATCCGTTACAATTGAGCCATTGTGCAATGTCGGAATGATTCTGGACTTGAGCTGTCCATCCTTTGTCTTAAAGGTTGATGAACAGCAGATAAAACTCTTGCCGCCTTTAGAGAGGTATGCACCAAGGACAAAATCAAGCTGTCCGCCTGCGCCGCTGATCTGTTTAATACCTGAACTTTCAGAGCTGACCTGACCAAAGAGGTCAATATCAACAGCATTATTAATCGACATAAAATTATCCAGAGCCGCAACGGAGCGGATATCATTGGTATAGTCTACCGGAGCGGACATACATTCCGGATTATCATTCAAATAATCATACAATTTCTTTGTTCCGGCAGCGAATGCATAGACCTGACGGCCTTTGTCAATATTTTTCTTAGAACCATTGATCTTGCCGGCTCTTGCAATATCCACAAACGCATCCACATACATCTCTGTATGAACGCCCAGATCCTTCAGATCTGATTTTGCGATCAGCGAACCAACAGCATTTGGCATACCGCCGATACCAAGCTGCAGACATGCGCCATCCGGAATCTCCTCTACGATCAGCTTTGCAACAGCCTCATCGACTTCTGTAGCTGCCGCGCCGCCGCCAAGAATACCGATCGGCGGATTCTGACCTTCCACAATATGCGTTACCTGGGAAATATGTATGCCTTCATTAAAACCGCCAAGACATCTCGGCATATTTTCATTGACTTCGACAATAATCACATCGGCCTTACTGCACATATTGGCCATATGGGACGCATTCGGACCAAAGTTAAAGAACCCATGCTGATCCATCGGCGCCACCTGAAACATGGCCACATGAATCGGCTCAACATTCTCCTCATAATATCTTGGAAGCTCGGAATACCGGATCGGGCTGTAATAAGCAATTCCCTCGTTAATAGCCTTTCTCTCAATACCGCCCATATGCCATGAATTCCAGCAAAAATGCGCGGACGGATTCTCAATATCAAAGATTGCCGGACGCCATAATAAAATACCGCCGCGTATCTTAACATCTTCCAGTTCACCCATCCTTGCCGCCAATGCCTTATCCAATTCAACCGGAGTACCCGTACACCAGCCATAATCAATCCAATCACCACTCTGGACTGCCTTCACAGCTTCTTCGGCAGTGCACAACTTTGCAGCATAATCTTTGCTATAATCCATAATAGCTTCCTCCTTTTTAATTTTCTCTACCCTGATTAAGTCATTTTTTTAACAATGTTAAGTATAACACATTTTACAATTATAGGTCAACAATATCCGCTTTCCAAAGCTTGCACTTTATTGCATGCACTTGAATTCCATGTTTTTTCCAATACTTTTTTGACAAAATGCACAAAGATGGCTGAATCATTTCAAGAACAAGCGTTCCCGAAAGTCAATAAAATAACATAATACTGTATTCTTTATTACAGTAACCGGTAGGCCGGACGTTCCTCCCCATAAAACCAATACCGCAGATAATCGTCTGCAAAGATGGCAATGGCACTGAGCCCGAACCACAGCCCCGCATAGGGTACGCAGATCTGTCCAAAAAGATTCAGCGGCATCTGACTATAATCCCATATATTAAGCCTGAGCCACAAATTCAGAATAACCCCCGCCACAAATTCCAGAAATGTAATCATCAGCATGGACAGAAACATCTGCTGCAATAAAGTGAACCGCATGGCCTGCCATTCATTAAGGATACCGCACAGCAGAAAACAGCATCCGCCAAGCACAAACATTGTCCAGTGGGAATATCCTCTTGTAAACATTTCAATGGCGTAATAAGCGCCGCCGCCAAAGGCAAATAGAAAGGCATATTTACATACTTCCATCATATTCCTCCGTCATCTTTATTTCTATTTTACAGTATAAGCAGGAAACATAGGTTTTAGTATAACATAATCTGGAATTTGCGCCGCCCATATGCTAAAATACCTTTGAAAGAAAATGGAAATGGAGAATTTCATGGATTTACTGAATTTATATGAAAATTGTACCCTATGCCCCCGGGCCTGCCATGCCAACCGGCTGCAGGGCGCGACGGGTTTCTGCCGTGTACCAGCTCAGTTGCTTGTCGCCCGCGCAGCCCTTCATATGTGGGAGGAAACGTGCATATCCGGTGAAAACGGTTCCGGCGCCGTCTTTTTCTCCGGATGCGGTGTTGGCTGTGTCTTCTGCCAGAATCAGGCCATCGCCCGCGGCCGAAGCGGCAAATATATTACAATCGAACGGCTGGCGGACATTTTTCTGGAACTGCAGGCCAAAGGCGCCCACAATATCAATCTGGTCACGCCGGACCACTACGCCCCATCCATCGTCATGGCCCTTGACCTTGCCCGCGCCAGGGGACTTCGGCTGCCGGTCATCGGCAATTGCAGCGGCTATGCAAGTCCGGCGGTACTCAAACTATTTGAAGGCTATATCGATATCTGGCTGCCGGATTTTAAATATTGTGACTCAAAAACGGCCTCCCGCTATTCCCATGCGCCGGATTATTTTGAGACGGCCAAAGCCGCTCTTGCCGAAATGTACCGTCAAACCGGAGATCCCGTCTTTGATGATGATGGTATGATGCAAAAAGGCATCATCGTCCGCCACCTTACCCTTCCCGGATACACAGACGACTCCAAAAGGATTCTTGACTATCTCCATGGCACCTACGGCGACCATCTTTATATCAGTATTATGAACCAGTTTACGCCTATGCCGCAGCTATTGCCGGATTACCCGGAACTGAACCGAAAAGTTCCAGTCGCTGATTATGACGCGCTGGTTGACTATGCCATCGACATCGGTATCGAGAATGGTTTTATACAGGAAGGCGAGACGGCCGATGAAAGCTTTATCCCGCCATTTGACAATGAAGGAGTATAAATTGAAATGAATAAAGAAATAAATAAAACGAATAATAAAACGAATAGTGATTCGAATAGTGTAATGAATCACGATATGAAGAATAAGCAATTAACTGTGAATAACCTTCCGCTCTGTCCCGTCCATAAAAAATGCGGCGTCTGTCGCTATCAGGGCACTCCTTATAAAAAACAATTATCCCTCAAACAGCATCACGCGGAACAATTACTGCAAAAATACGGACATGTGCTGCCAATTATCGGTATGGACGACCCTTATCATTACCGCAATAAAGTCCATGCCGTATTTTCATATGAAAAAGGCGGACGTATTGTGGCCGGCACCTATCAGGAAGGCACACACAGAGTCGTTCCTGTTGAAAGCTGTCTCATTGACGATACCAAAGCCGATGCCATCATCCAGACGATCCGCGGCCTGTTAAAGTCGTTCAAAATCAAAACTTATGATGAAGATACCGGTTACGGCCTGCTGCGACATGTACTGGTCCGCAAAGGTTTTGCCACCGGCGAAATCATGGTTGTTCTCGTGACCGCTTCGCCCATCTTTCCGTCCAAAAATAATTTTGTCAAAGCGCTGCGCAAAGAACACCCGGAGATCACGACCGTCGTTTTGAATATTAATGATCAGAAAACAAGTATGGTGCTGGGAGAACGCAATATTACCCTCTATGGCAAAGGATATATTGTCGATCAAATGTGCGGATACACATTTGCCATCTCACCATCAGCCTTTTATCAGGTCAATCCTGTGCAGACCGAAACTCTCTACAACACGGCCATCCGTTATGCCGGACTCGCAGGTAAAGAAACCGTTGTCGATGCCTACTGCGGCATCGGCACCATCGGTATCATTGCTTCAGCCAGAGCAGGCGAAGTTATCGGCGTAGAACTGAATCCTTCGGCCGTCAAAGACGCCAGAAATAATGCAAAATATAATAAGGTCGGCAATATTACTTTCTATCAGAATGACGCCACCCGCTTTATAAATGAAATGCAGTCCGCCGGAGCTCATGCGGATGTGATTTTCATGGACCCGCCGAGAGTCGGTTCCACCGAATCCTTTATGCAGTCCGCCATTGCCTTAAACCCGCAGCGCATTGTCTATATCTCCTGCAATCCTGAGACACTGGCCAGGGATCTTGCTTACTTCAAAAAGCATCAGTATCATGCCGCCAAAATACAGCCGGTCGATATGTTCCCCTGCACTGACCATTTGGAAACAATAGTTTTGCTAACCCGCTAAGACCTTGTAAATCGATAACATAGAAAATTATATTAAGTCCACAATGATTCAGCGAACCATGAAATCTAAAAGACCAACACCAGCATAGTCGCTGCATATATTTTTAATTCGTACATGGCATATAATAGCAATGAGCCGAACGCAGTGTTGACTTTTCCGGTCATTTCTGTTATAGTAAGCTCAGTGATCGTGTTACGGAAACTTGCGAAGCCCGTAACCGGGGGA
>CAYURX010000110.1:0-9102 GCA_964447245.1 uncultured Coprococcus sp.
AAGATGGAACCAAGACCATCAGCCATCATTGTCAACATGGAACCAAGACCTTTTTCTGTACCGTCGATTAAGTACTTAACTGTAACACTGTCGTTTGCAGAATTACGGAAGATGTAAACCATGGCAACACCAAATAAGAGGGCAATAGCAGCACCTTTTACCTGATTGAAGGAGTTCTTCCATGCTTCCTTAACTGAATCGCCGTTCATGCCATGCAGAGGAATAGTGATCAGAGCTACGATAATGAAGATAATACCAGGGTTCCACAGAACTGCCCAGCTCCAGAAATTGTTCGGAAGAACGATCTTGAAGTTCTTCATGGCGCCAGCCCAGCTGTCAGGCTGCAATGTGGACCATACACGTGTTACAACGAGGGCGATACCGATAATGAAATAAGGTGTCCATGCTTTAATAAGGGACATATCGGACTGCTTCGGTTCAGGAACTTCAGTTGTATTGAGCCAGGAGTGATCCCAGTTTTCTTTCTTGTCGAAGGTCCATACATCCTTTGGCATCAGGAAACCGCTCTTGGATGTAAACAGGACAACGAACAATGTAACAACAGCGGCAACCAGAGATACAAGCTCAGGACCGATGAATCTTGCAATGATAAGATAAATTACATCAAAAACTACACATACAAAGATAATGAACGGCAGTACTTCGAATGCTTTGCCGATCTTTTTGTGTTCTGCATCTTTACCAAACATGGTAACAAGAAGGATGATACCGATGGTAACGATGAAGAATGCGCCTACAGCCATGTTCACAGCAGAGAAGAAGGTCAGATCAGCCTTGAAAGCTTCTGCGTCTGAACCAAGAGCTGTAACAGATTCAGAAACAACAGCAAATGCGGAGTTGGTCGGTGTACCAACGGCACCGTAACATACTGGTACGGAGTTGTAAACCAGAGCGATAATGGCTGCAGCAAGCGGTGGGAAACCAACGCTGATCAACAGCGGAGCAGCCAGAGCGGCCGGTGTACCGAAACCAGCAGCACCTTCGATGAAAGCACCGAAGATAAAACCGATGATGATGGCCTGAATACGGGCATCAGGGGAGATACCTGTGAACATACCGTTGATAGCGGCCATGGCACCTGAACTGGACAAAGTATTCATGATCAGGATAGCGCCGAAGATGATAACGAGTACGGCGAAGGCTTCAAGGAAACCGATGACTGTCTGCTGAACAGCAGCGCCGATGCTCATCTTCCACATGGCAACACCAATGATGAAGGCCAGAAGCCAGGCTAACGGCAGCGCCCTTTTAGCTGGCCAGTTGAAGGCAACCATCAATACGATTGTGACGATGATTGGAATGAAAGCAATTATTGCATACATAACGTATACCTCCTTAATATATTTTATTTACAATATCATTGAAAATGTGGTTTGCTTAACTTTGCCGGGTTCAACAAAACTATCTATATTCAATGATAAAGAAACCGGAAATTAATCTTTGACAACAACGGATACGCCGTTCGGGATACAGGTAAGCGTAGCGTCTGCGCCCTTGAGCTCACGTGCTCTTGCGTAAGCAGCGTCAAGTGTTTCAAAGTATTCAACCTTCAGATCTCTGATCAACTGTTCCTGTTCTTTGTTGCCCACAAAGAGAACTTTGTATTTGCGGACGATACGGCACCAGATCTGTGCGCACCACTGATCCGGAAGGGTTTCTTCCTGAGGTGTGTTCAGGCACTGCTGGAAGAACGCGTCGGCTGATTCAGCATCTGCGATGGAGTGGTAATAGGACTCGCCGCCGTGACCATCTTCGCATGTAGCCAGCATGATGATAACGCCGCCTTCGTTAACGGTTGCTTCAGCGGCACTCATGCCCTTTGGACACTGGTAAGCGTTCTGGTCAAGCGGATAACCGCCGTTGGTTGTGATAACGATATCTGCAGGAGCAGGTTTAACTGCACAGTAACCGGAAAGGAAATCAACGCCCTTGCGGTGAGCTGTGATATGATTGCCTGCGAAGGCAGCGACAGTCTTCTTGTCTTCATCGATAACAACATTGCAGATGAAAGCAAGCTTTGCCATGTTGGCAGCGGCAACCATGTCTTCATGGATAGGGTTCTTGTCAAGGATACCTGTACGCGCATACGGGCTGGCAATAAATTCGCCGCAGTGATTACCCATAACAGTAACAGCATCACAGATACCAGGAAGAACGCTCTTGCGTCCGCCTGAGAAGCCTGCAAAGAAATGTGCTTCAATAAAGCCTTCTGCTACAAGCAGAGAAGCATTGTATGCGATCTTGTCGATGATGCAGTCAGGACCTGAAGGCAGTTTGCCGACCTTGATATTCTTCTCAGGATCATGTGCATCATGAACAACAATATTGTCCTTGAATTCTTCATAGAGTGCATCGCCTAATTTGGCTCTTAATTCTTCAACAGTTGTCGGACGGTGGAAACCGGTAGCAACAAGCAATGTGATCTTGATATCAGGATTGCCCTGTCTCAGTTCTGCGATCATGTGCGGCAGAATATCCTGGCTTGGAACAGGACGTGTATGGTCACTGATAATGATCGTACAGTCCGGTTTGCCTTTTGCAAGTTCATAAAGACGCGGGCTGTCAATCGGATTCTCCATTGCTTCTTTTACGATTTCATAGCCGTTCTTATCGCTTTTCAAAGCGTCAACATTGGAAGTTAATACTGGTGTATCATCCGGCACTTCCAAATCAAATGTTGTTCTTCCATAGAGAAAGCTAACTGTTTTCATACGTTTCACCTCATACTTAAAATAGCGAATCATGTCTGCGGCCGCGTATATGGGATTACGTCCGTGACATGATGTTCATTAAACTTCTATTTTATTCTAACACACTCTTATTTCTTAAGCAAGAAAATTATGCAAATTTTCTAAATTGTATTAGAAAAAAATAAACATTATTGTTAATAATGTGACGTATAAAAATAGAAACTTCTTCGGATGCTATGCAAAGAAATGAAAAAATGCTGATTATTTGCGGCCTGAATAGTAAAAATATGAATGGAAGATTCAGGAAATTGTTGTAATGTATACAGAGTTGTTAATTCTGTAACGCAGAAGGCAGAATTGGATTTTATTTGTCAGTGGGAAGGGATTATGATATAATGTGGAAAACAAGCAGAAGATAGTACATGAAACAGAGTTGTATTATTATATGAAAGGAAGGCAGCGCTTATGAATATAACTGTGATCGGCTGCGGCCGGTGGGGCTCATTTATCGCATGGTATCTGGACAGAACAGGACATACAGTGACATTGTACGGGCGAGAGACATCGGCTCATATGAAGCAGTTCAGGGAAACGGGCAGCAACGGCCTGATTACACTGACGCCGTCCATGAAGCTGTCTTACAGTCTGGACAGTATGATGGACGCGGATGTGATCGTGATCTCCATTGCGTCCCAGAGTCTTGAAAAGCTGATGGCGCAGATTGAAGCCTATGAACTGCGTCATAAAATATTTGTCTTGTGTATGAAAGGAATCGAAGTCGGAACGGGGCGGCGTTTGTCCCAGATCGCGGGCGCTCATCTGGATACGTCCAATCCGGTGGCCGTATGGCTGGGGCCGGGGCATGTGCAGGAGTTTTATCAGGGGATTCCCAATTGTATGGTGATCGACAGTGAGGATGAGGCTGTAAAAGCGATGCTTTTAGAAGCGTTTTCCAGTGATCTGATCCGTTTTTATTACGGGCAGGACCTGATCGGCAATGAGATCGGCGCGGCGGCCAAGAATGTGATCGGCATCGCAGCCGGTATGCTGGACGGCTATCATCTGACGACGCTGAAGGGGGCGCTGATGTCCAGAGGGACCAGGGAGATCGCCCGTTTGATCAAAGCGCTTGGCGGCAATGAATTGTCGGCTTATGGTTTGTGCCATCTTGGCGATTATGAGGCGACGGTCTTTTCTAAATTCAGTCACAACCGCCAGTTTGGTGAATCTTTTGTAAAGGGAGAGCCATTTGAGAGTCTGGCGGAAGGTTACTATACGGTAAAGGCGCTGGTGGAGCTGGCGGACCGCTATGAGGTGGAACTGCCGATCTGTCAGGCAGTGTATGTTATTTTATATGAGCAGGCTGATCCGCGGGCTGAATTAAGCCGGTTGTTCATGCGCAGCCTCAAGAATGAGTTCTGAATGGTGCTTCAAAATGACAGGCTGAACCGGCTTTACAAACAGGAGCGCGTTGATTATAATGGTAATACATTGAATTTTATGACAGGAAGGATATTTCTTATGGGAAAATATGAACAATTCAGGAAGGCATATCCTGTATTTCTTTATAAACGGTATCAGATCGAAGAATCTGATGAAGCCATCAGACTGCAGTTTTTCTTCGAGATCGAAGGTCTGGCCGAGTTTGCGCCGGTGTGGGTCTTCCCAAAAAAGAAGCCGATGCCTTATCCGGTGGAAGAAAATGCCACCTTTGAAAAGCTGGTTTTCGCCCTTGGCATGACAGAACTTGTCAGCTACTGGAAGATCACCTGTTCACCGACGGTGCGGGTGCTGGCGGGAACTCTTGATGAACGGCAGATCGCCTGGTGGAAGGATCTGTATTTTAACGGCCTTGGTGAGTTCTTCTATGTGAATCATATTGAGGCTGATCCCGGCGATTTTATGACCATTTTGCCGGAAGGCCCGGCCATTGGCGGCTGTGACTGTCCGCTTCAGTCTCCAAAGGGCTGTCTGATCCCGATTGGCGGCGGTAAGGATTCAGCGGTGAGTATTGAACTGGTGAAGCAATCCAGTCAGCCATCCATGTGCTATGTGATCAATCCGAGGGGCGCCACTGTCCATACGACGGAAGTGGGCGGTTATGACTGGTCGGCGGTCATTGACGCGAAGCGTACCCTTGACAAGCGGATGATTGATTTAAATAAGGAAGGTTTTCTGAACGGGCATACGCCTTTTTCAGCCATTGTGGCCTTTTCATCGGTGATTGCCGCCTATATGCACGGTCTGCATTATGTGACGCTCTCCAATGAGGCAAGTGCCAACGAGAGTACGGTGCCTGGCAGCACGGTGAATCATCAGTATTCCAAGAGCTTTAAGTTTGAGCAGGATTTTCACAGGTATGAGGCGGAATATATCGGCAGCGGTGTCTATTATTTCAGTTTGCTGCGGCCCCTCAGTGAGTTCCAGATCGCGAAATTTTTTGCGAAGTGCAGGGCGTATCATCCGATTTTCAGAAGCTGCAACGCAGGCAGCAAGGAAGACCAATGGTGCGGTCATTGTTCCAAATGTCTGTTTGTCTTCTTTATCTTATCGCCGTTCTTGCCCCATGATTATGTGTCGGGCATTTTTGGGCGGGATATGCTGGCGGATGCTGCTATGATCCCGGTGATGGAGCAATTGACGGGAGCTCAGGATGTGAAACCGTTTGAATGTGTCGGCAGCCGTGATGAAATCAATACGGCCATCTGTCTGACCATTGACCGCATGGAGGCGGAAGGTGAGAAACTGCCGCTGCTGTTTGAGGTTTACAAAGAGAGCGGGCTTTATGAGAAATACCATGGCCTTGGCGATACATTTTCAGAACAATATAATGACGAACATCTTCTGCCGGAGATTTTTGACAGCATCGTCAGAGAGAATTGCTGCGGCAGACAGAAAACAGAGGTGTTATTGTGATTCAGACGATCAGAGAGTTAATCAGAGATAAGAGCGTGCTGATCCTGGGCTATGGCCGTGAAGGCCGTTCAAGCTGGCAGCGCATCCAGGAGGCGGGAGGTTATGCCCGTATTGCCATTGCGGATATAAATCCGGTACGTCCCCAGGACGGACATCCGGCGGAGCTGATCTGCGGGCCGGATTACCAGAAATGTCTGGATGATTTTGATGTGGTGTTTAAGAGTCCTGGTATCGTGCTGGAGCGGGATATACATACATACAAATGCCAGATCGTTTCCGAGACGGAACTATTTTTCAGAAGATACGGCAGCCAGTGCGTCGGCATTACCGGAACGAAGGGCAAGAGTACGACCACGACGCTGATTTATCATATTTTAAAGGAAACGGGCCACGACTGTGTGCTGGCGGGGAATATCGGTATTCCGATGTTTGATCTGGTGGATCAGATCGGACCGGAGACGATCATTGTCTGCGAACTGTCCTGTCACCAATTGGAATATGTGAGCTGCGGGCCGCATATCGGGCTGCTGCTCAATATCCACGAGGAGCATCTGGATCATTACGGCACCATGGAAAAATATGTGGCAGCGAAGGAGAATATTTACCGGCAGCAGCGCGAAGGAGATATACTGATCTGCAATGTGGAGAATCTGCCAAAGCCCGGTACATTTAAGGGAAAACTGATCTCCGTCTGTGATGAGAACGGGGCGCTGGCTGTGCCTGCGGATATTGAACTGAGAGGTTCGTCTGTTGTGACGGGGGAACGCAGCTATGCGATTCCAACAGACAGCATCCGCCTGATCGGCCATCATAATGATGTGGATATTGCTTTTGCTTACGGCGTCTGCCGGATGTTTGGTGTTTGTGATGAAGATTTTTCACGGGCGCTCGTGACTTATGAACCGCTGCCGCACCGTCTGCAGTATATCGGGGATCGCCGCGGCATTCATTTTTATGATGATTCCATTTCCACTATCTGTGAGACAACGATCCAGGCTTTAAAGAGTCTGCCGAAAACGGACGCGGTGCTCATTGGCGGAATGGACAGGGGGATTGATTACGGAGAACTGATCACTTTCCTGTCTGGTCATCCGGTGCCTTATATTCTATTAATGGAAGAAACGGGTCAGCGGATCTTCGGGGAGATCAGAAAAGACTATCCGGATTTTAAACATCCTGAAAGGCTGATCCTGGTCTGCCATCTGGACGGGGCGGTGGCCCTTGCCAAACAATTATGCAGGCCGGGCAGGTGCTGCGTCATGTCTCCGGCGGCCGCCAGCTATGGGATTTTTAAGAACTTTGAAGCCCGTGGCGAAGCCTTTAAAAAGTTGGTATTGGAGGGTTAATCATGTATCAGTCTATTTTATTTGATCTGGACGGCACGCTGACCGATCCAAAAGAGGGGATTACAAAATGCGTCCAGTATGCCCTGAAGTCCTTTGGCATTGATGCCGAACTGGATGACCTGCTTGATTTTATCGGGCCGCCGCTGATGGAATCTTTTCAGAAATATTATCAGATGGCAGAAGAAGACGCCGCGAAAGCAGTCAAAAAATACAGGGAGAGATTCACAGATACGGGCATTTTTGAAAATGGCGTGTATCCGGGTATTCCTGAGATGCTGGCGGATTTGCAGGCGCAGGGACGCCAACTGGCGGTGGCCACTTCCAAACCGGAAGTATATGCCAGACGGATTCTGGAAAAATATGAGCTGATGCCGTATTTTGACGTGGTCGTTGGAAGTGAACTGGACGGCAGCCGTGTGAATAAAGCGGAAGTCATTGAAGAAGTTCTCCGGCAGTTAGATCACGGTGAAGGCCTGGATAAACGGCAGATCGTCATGGTTGGTGACAGAATGCATGATATGGTCGGGGCTGTTAAGAATGGCATTGACGGACTGGGCGTTTATTATGGCTACGCCCATGAAGGGGAACTGGAGGAAGCGGGCGCGGCCCATGTTGTAAGGACTGTGGCCGGGCTGCACAGCTTTTTGAAAAATCATTGAAAGGCGGGGATAGCCTTGGAAAAAGATTACGAAAAAACTTATGAGAAAGCTTATGAAAAAGTGATCGATTATATTGAGAACAGGATTCTTGAGGGCAGCTTCGAAGTGGGGGATAAGCTGCCGTCGGAACGGGAATTGTCTCAGATGCTGTCTGTGAGCCGTAATTCAGTTCGGGAAGGCATCAGGATCCTGGAGATTATTGGCGTCATATCGAGCCAGCACGGCATTGGCAATTATATTGCGGATCATTTCGATAAGACGCTGGTGCAGGTGATGACCATGATGTACGCGCTGGAGAAAATGACTTATAATGAGATCCGTGAATTTCGTTATGCCGTTGAATTGCAGGCCGTGGTACTGGCCATGGACAATATCAGCGCCGGACAGAAGGAGACTTTGAAGCAGCATCTCCATACGCTGGAAAACAGTGACAGTGAAGAAGAAAAGGTATTCAGTGATAAAATGATCCATTATACCATTGTTGAGGCTTCCGGCAACCGTCTGGTCATCGCCAATTACCTGGCTTTGACGAAGATCATGGACGGTTTCATCCGCGAGATGCGTTCCAAGATCATGCAGAGAGAAGAAAATCCCCATGATTTCCAGTTGACGCACCGTCACCTGGTAGAGGCCATCTGCAGTAATAATCTTGAATTAGGAAAGAAATCTCTGGACGCTCATTTTGTCTATATCTGCAAAAACATGGATACATAGAATTCAAAATAAGTCAATAGAAAAGAGTGGACAAACGGACGCCGGCATTATATAATATAGATATCAACTGGTAGTACCAGTTGGAAGGTTTCCACCTTATAGCTGCAAACCTCTTTAATATAGGAGTGGTTGTTGTATCTTGCCGGGTTCAGCAAAACTTTGATTTGAAAACTTAATAAGCAGCTTGGAATTGGTTGAAAAAGGGCCGACAATGAAAGCGTGTCAGCTCTTTTTTTGTTTTCGTAAAAAATGCTTGCGATTGACAGAGTGAAGTGTTATAATGTTGTTCAGTGACAGACTGACCGTTCGGTCGGTTTTTCAAAAAATGACTAAATATTAGAGGTGAGAGATCAAAATGTCGCGTTTTAGTGTAAAGAAACCGTTTACGATCATTGTCAGCGTGATCATTGTGCTGGTACTTGGCTTTGAGGCTTTCACGAAGCTGTCAACGGATCTGCTGCCAAGCATGAACCTGCCCTATGCCATTGTGATTACGACCTATGCAGGCGCCAATCCTGAGACGGTGGAGACGGTGGTCACAGCGCCGATTGAGTCGTCGATGGCAACGATCAGTAATATCAAGAATGTGACATCCACATCGGCGGAGAATTATTCGATGGTCATTCTGGAGTTTAACCAGGATGCCAATATGGATTCAGTAACGATCGATATGCGTGAAAGTCTGGATCTGCTTGAATCTTACTGGCCGGATGCCGTTGGCAGTCCGATCATTATGAAGCTGAATCCGGACATGAT
>CAYURX010000111.1:0-9046 GCA_964447245.1 uncultured Coprococcus sp.
CATCGTATTGTTGTGACCGCTTCCGGCGGTTTTGATACAGTTCCATGGAATTCTTTTGTGGTACTGATTCTGACAATGGGTAAACTCGATCATAAGCATTCTTATATGCCGATTTTCTGGGTATCCCTTGTAGCGCCGATTGTGATTTCTTTACTGGGTGTATTCTTCATTTAATGCACATAAATAAATATTCAGGAAAGTACAGAACAAAAGTTCGAATTTGTTCTGTACTTTCTTTTGATTATCTGATATAATAGTGACAGTGATTGATTTTCGATGGACGTATTTATTCTGAGAAAAAGGCAGATTGGAAGGAAGCCGCGGCCAATGCCATTCAATGTTATGAGGACGGCCTGGTGCGGGTATTTCAAAATGAAGATGAATTGACAGTTCTGGATGAACCATTGTGTATACAGGAAAATGATTGTTTTACCTTTATACGGCTGACTTTTTTAGCGGGGCGTATGTGGTAATGACGGAGGGTGAAAGATGAACGGAGAAAGGTTGCAGGTAAACAGGGACAAATGGAAGGCTTTGCGGGAGAAGGCAAAGCGGCATGCGGCAATGGACGGTGGTCTTGCCGATGCGTTGTGCGGTCTGGCGGAGAATTATTATGGCAACGATGCGTTTCAGGCTGTGTGGCAGCGTCTGACAAAGGTTTATGGCAAGGCGCCGAATCAGATCGAGACAATTGACGAATTCTGGGCGCCGGCACTGAAGGAAGCCGTTGTTTTTCTTGTGGGCCGGGAGCGGCAGGCGGACATTGAAGAAATGTCAAAAATGCGCCTTACCTGCCAGTTTTCCACATCGATGTGGCGGCGCAGTTACCGGACGCAGGATGCGGGTTACCATGCGGCCAATCTGATTCAGTCCGTTTGCCGGTGGATCTACTGGATTTTCTATGAGACATCGGTGAAAGACATGCTGTTTGCTGAGCACGAGTGGGTGCGCGGTTATGAGATGTATCTGGCTCTGGCGATTCACAGAGGGGATCAGGAAGTCATTGATCTGCTGAAAGAGGCCATGTACGGCGATAATCAGACGATCCTTCTGTCACGGACAATGATCATTGCCATTATCATCAGCGGTCATGAGGAACTGGTTGATCTGCTGATGAAGCTTCTGGTGGCGGCCAGACTGGCAGCGCGACGAGGGCTTTTGATACGTGGACGGGGCTGGGCTATGGCGACGCCAGGCCGGCGGTTGTGAAGAAATGCGCAGCTTTTGCTTATGAATGCCTGACAGACAGTGCGGTCAGGGACAGGTATCTGGACAGCGAAAACAATCTGGAGGCTTATTTTGCTTTGTGGAGTATGGGATGTTATGAGATCGGGCAAACCGGTAGCCAATACGGCTTTGCCCGCCGACAGACAGGAACGGCAAAAGCTTTTTTATCAGCTAAAAGATGCTGCTGCATTTATTGGGAATAAGGAACGGACTTTTACAGGCAATCCTTTTGCGTTTACGAGTGTTACATTGGAGAATACGAGAGTTTTGAGCTGCATGATGAGCCTGGCCGGTTATGATATGGATGCAGAGCTGATCGATGAACTGGCAGCTTTGCGCCCGGCGATGAATACGGATCAGAGAAGAGCGTTTTATATGAATTTCCTTGAGCCGGAAAAGAATCTTGCGCACCGGGCCTATTTGAGGGCTGCTCTGGAGGACAGAAGCATTTATGTGAAGGAACTGGCTGTTAAGCGACTGTCAAAATGCCATTTGCTGGCGGAGGATATGGAGGCTCTGGCGGACAGTCTGCGCTCAAAAAGCAGCAGTCTGCGCAAAGGGGTGCTTTCGATCTTCAAGGCCCAGAGTCCGGATGTGCTGAATCCGATGATCGGCAAAATGCTTGCTTCCGGGGAAGAATATCAGATTCAGGCTGGGATCGAGCTGCTGCTGGCGTTTAAGGAAACGCATCCTGAAATGCCAAAGATCCAGAAGGAGAAACTGGGGATACTGCGGGATGCGAAATTATCGACGCAGACGATGATTTTGCTGGAACAGTTACAGAGCAGCGATGAGGAGAAGGCGGAGGATTATACAGAAGCTAATGGGTTTGGTCTTTATGACCCGCAGGTGATCGCTTCTCAGGATGGGCGTGAGGAAGCCCCGGAACAGAAACAGGGACTGATCAGCCGTTTGCTGGGGAAGAAGGAGCGAAAAGCCGAACTTTTTTGGAAAAGGAATTAAAGGCTTTGCTCCCGTCGCAGCAGGAATTTAAGGATCTGCTGCGCCGCATGAACGATGTGTTTGACAGGCATGGGGATTATGAATATGAAGTGATCCAGTATGACGGATCGTGCGCAAAAGTGTTATTTGGCGACGCCAATTATTCATGGATACCTGTTCCGGCTGAGTTTGGACGTTTTCATTATCAGAATGAGCGGGAAAATATGAAGCTGAAGATGGTACCGTTTTATGAAGAATTTGTCCAGGCTGCAGGCATTTTCGCAAAGGATATGAACAAAATGATGGGACTTTGCTATGCCATTTACCGCTGGAGGGAGGACGGAATGTATGGCTTGTCTTATCTGCCGTGGTTTGAGGCGTATCTGAACAGGGGGCTGGCTGTCAATTACAACGTGACGGGGTATGATCTGTATAAACGCCGTTACTGGCAGATCCAGGATGTTCTGAGATTACTGCCTCAGTTGTTTGAGAAGCATGCATGCTTTGCTCTGGCAAGGAAGTGCTGTCGTAGTATGATTGCTATCCTGGGTGAAGACCGGATCGGCCAAAACTGTGTGCAAAAGACAGAGAAGCGGGTAAGTTATTACTATGATTATAAGAAATATCCGGTGAATCACAAGATGATTTTATTCTGGCGGCAGATGATGCGCGGCTGCGCGGCCGGGACGGAGGATTTTGCGGAGTGGTTCATGGAAGAATACCGTTTCATGCGCAGCCTGACAGAGGCCGTTGTCCTGAATGGGCCGGATATCGAAGATTATTTCCGGGCTGTCCAGATGCAGTTGATTCCGAAGGATGTATTAATTGAGCAATTGCTGATGGGCAGCAGCAGGGCCGCGAATATCCGTGTGCTGACAAACCCGAACCGATGGCCGCAGGGAAGGAGAATTTTTGAGACATATCCGTGGGCCAGGGAACTGGTCCGGACGGTCGTTGAGCGGATCGTGGAGGTCGAGAGCCGGCGGGGGGAACTGCCGACAGCTTTGACCGAGGTTGCGAGAGCCATTGAACGTTTTGAAGGCGCCGGATATTTTTGCAATTTGCTGGCGGCCCTTGGCAAAGAGAATTTTTTCCGTGGCTACGAGTATTCCTCTGATACGACAAAGAAAGCGGTTTTAAGCCGTCTGCTTAAACGCTGTTACCCGGCAGCGGATGATACACCGGAGAAATTAAAAGTATATCTGAAAAAGACAGATATCAAGGAGAAGCGTCTGGCTGAGGCGATCATGTATGCGCCGCAGTGGGCCGGATTCGCTGAAGCGATCCTGGAATGGCCGGGATTAAAATGCGGGGTCTGGTTCTTCCATGCCCATATCAATGAGACCTTTTCAGCGGAAAAGGAGACGGAAGTGGCCCTCTATTCCCCGATCACTCCACAGCAGTTTAATGATGGGCGTTATGAATTTATTCAGAAATTTTTAAAGGAGAGTAAGCAGTTTGGCGCGCAGCGGCGGGAAAGTGAGAAGAAAGCCTGCCAGACAGCCCTTGAAAATCTGGCGATCACCACAGGTTTCATGGATGTAAACCGGATGACCTGGTATCTGGAAAGTGAAAAGATGGAGGAGATCCGTCCGCTTATGCAGCCGCAGGAAATCGACGGCGTCAATCTCTGGCTGGAAATCGATAAAGAAGGCATGGCAGGGATCGCGATTGAGAAGAACGGCAGGCGGCAGAAAACTGTTCCGAAGGCTTTAAGTAAGCATGAAGCGGTTTTGACGATCAAAGAGACTGTGAAGGATTTGAAGGAGCAAAGACGGCGGGCAAAAGAAAGTCTGGAACGGGCCATGGTGGAGCGCACGGAATTCCATATAGATGAACTTGAGCGGATCAGCAGCCATCCAGTGCTGGCGCCGATGTTACTGGCGCTGGTTTGGACAGACGGCACTGTGAACGGGAGACTGGAAAGAGAAGATGAAACCATTGTTTTGCGCGGCGTCAGAGGCGAGGAGATTTCGCTTCCTGCAGACGGACAGCTTCGTGCGGCACATCCATATGATTTGATGAAGGCCGGAGAGTGGGCACAATGGATGCACTTCTTCTATGAACATCAGATCGTGCAGCCGTTCAAGCAGGTATTCAGAGAGTATTATCCAATCACAGAGGATGAACGTCAGGAAAAGAATGTTTCCAGAAGATATGCAGGACATCAGGTGCAGCCGCAGAAGACGGTCGCTTTATTAAAGAGCCGGGGATGGACCGTTGATTATGAGGAAGGGCTTCAGAAAGTATGCTATAAGGAAAATCTTATTGTGCGTATGTATGCCCTGGCGGACTGGTTTTCACCGGCTGATATTGAGGCGCCGACATTGGAAACGATTCGTTTCTTTGACCGGAAAACGGGTGATATCGTGAATCTGGAGGATGTTCCGCCGGTTCTGTTCTCAGAAGCGATGCGGGATATGGATCTGGTTGTCAGTGTGGCCCATGTGGGCGGTGTTGATCCGGAAGCCAGCCATTCCACCGTAGAGATGCGGACGGCCATTGCCGCCGAGCTGATCAGGCTCTTAAAATTATCCAATGTGGAATTTATCGGATCCCATGCAAAGATCCATGGCAAACTGGCCAATTATTCTGTGCATATGGGTTCCGGTGTAGTGCATGGCGAAGGTATAAGATCATTCTGCTGTCGGAAGATCAGAAAATCAAGGATTCAAGTATATTGAGCCAGCTTCGATGATGGAAAGACGATGAATGGAAGCAGACACGGTCGTGTTCCGGCTGGCTGTTGGATTATTTTTATTCCTGTTTATCAGGGTCAGGAGGATATCAGATCATGAAGTTTTGTATTGATGACGCAAATGTAGAAGCTATTAAAAGAATCTGTGAATACTATCCCATCGATGGGGTTTCTACCAACCCATCCATTCTTGCAAGGAGCGGCAGAAAGCCCTTTGAGGTATTGAAAGAGATTCGGGAGATCATTGGGGACGATGGAGAACTTTTCGTTCAGGTTGTTGCCGGTGACGCAGAGGGAATGGTAAGAGATGGCAGAAGAATCGTCACAGAGCTTGGGGAAAAAACGATCGTTAAAATTCCGTGTGTCCCGGAGGGCTTCAAGGCCATGAAGCAGCTTCACAGCGAAGGGATCAGGATGCTCGGGACTGCTGTCTATAGCCCAATGCAGGGATTTTGGGCTGCGAAATGCGGGTGCGAGTATGTTGCGCCCTACGTAAACAGGATCGACAACATGGGATTTAACGGTATTCAGGTCGCAAAGGATATTCATGATATAATTGCAGGAGGAGGATACGATCACTGTGGATTGCTGGCCGCCAGCTTTAAGAACAGCCAGCAGGTCCTGGAACTTGTCAAATATGGGGTTAAAGCGGTCACGGTTGCGCCGGATATCATTGACGGTCTCGTAAAGAATGCTGCCATTGATGCGGCCGTCCGGCAATTTACAGAGGATTTCCGGGGACTTGCGGGACCGGGCGTTACCATGGAGGATTGCTGATTGGAAGGGAATCAGATGATGAAAAAGAAAAATGAAGTATCAATCGTGCGTTCTTCAGCAGCAGAATACTTGACATTTATTACAGCTACTGGTGAAAGTGATGTAAATGCAATATATTTTGAGGAGAATGTCTGGCTTACTCAAAAAATGATGGGAGTACTTTATAATGTGGAAACACATACGATTAATTACCATCTGAAAAAAATATTTGCAGATAGTGAACTGGATGAAAATTCAGTTATTCGAAAATTTCGAATAACTGCTTCTGATGGAAAGAATTACAATACGAACCATTATAATTTAAAAGCAATTATTGCAGTGGGAAATAAAGTTGATTCACCAAGAGCGGTTCAGTTTCGAAAATGGGCAAATGGTATTATAGAAGAATTTACAATTAAAGGTTATGCAATGGATGACGAACGCCTGAAAAATTTTGGAACTGTCTTAACAAAGGACTATTTTGAGGAACAGTTGCAGAGGATTCGGGAGATCAGGTTATCTGAACGGAGGTTTTACCAGAAAATTACCGATATTTATGCAACAAGCATAGATTATGATCCAAAAGCGCAAACAACCAGGTTATTTTTTGCTAAAGTGCAGAATCAGTTGCATTGGGCAATTCATGGGGAGACCGCGGCAGAAGTAATTTATCATAGAGCGGATAGTGAAAAAGAGCACATGGGGTTGCAGACATGGAAAGATGCTCCCAATGGAAAAATTCAGAAATTTGATGTAACTATTGCAAAAAAATATCTGACAAAGGATGAACTTTCTGCTATGGCAAGAATTGTGAATGCTTATTTGGATTTGGCAGAACTGCGTGCAGAAGAACAGGTGCCAATGACGATGGAAGATTGGGCAGAGCAGTTTGAAGGAATTTTGCGGTTGTCAAAAAAAGAAATTTTGACACATGCGGGGACTATTTCTGCTAAAATAGCAGAACAACATGCATTAAGCGCAAATGATGCAAATATAAATTCTGAAAATAGGTTGTATTCTAGCTAGAATTTGAATATACTATGAGTATGAACAGCGAGGTGTATGAAACATGACGATAGATACCGATACCATGATTTCTATTACAGAGGCAAACCAGAACTTTTCCAAGGTAACGAAGTTAGTAGATGAGCACGGATCAGCAGTTATTCTGAAGAATAACGTTCCACGATACCTTGTCATTGATTTCAGCAAAGCAGAAAAAGAGAAAGTGGCACCCATAGAAGATGTAACCGCTATATCTGAGCGTCTGCTCAGGCAGAATATGGAGGCATACGAGGTGCTTGCAAAATGATTGTTTTATCAAAAGAGCAGGTATTGATGCTTCATGAGCGTCTGGCCGAGGTTACGGGAGGTAGTAAGGGGATCCGGGATGAGGGGCTGCTGGATTCGGCGTTGTCCAATCCGTTTCAGTCTTTCGGAGGAAAAGATTTGTATCCGAGTGTTCAGGCAAAAGCCGCACAGCTTGGTTACGGGCTTGTAAAAAACCATGCAATGTTTGATGGGAATAAAAGACTGGGAACGCATGTGATGCTGGTGTTTCTGGCTTTGAATGGTTATGAATTGAAGTATAGTCAGAAAGAGTTAAGCAATATTATTTTAGCACTGGCAGCGGGAGAGGTTAGTGCGGATGGCCTTTTGCAATGGATCATTGAACACCAAAAATAAAATTCGGAGAGAACAAAATTGCTGATTTCCATTGCGCGCCTGGATTTCAGGAATGAGCTGTTTTTTGCACGGTTAAAACCTGTGATTTTACACTGCCATTATTCAGAGAAAATAAGTTTACATTTGGAGAGGATGATCTTGTGTTTTTTGGAACTCCGGTTTACGCCGGAAGGGTACCGAATAAGATCATGCCATACATAAAGGAGCATTTTTGCGGAAACGGGGCAAGTGCCGTTCCGGTTGTTGTGTATGGAAACCGGAATTTTGATGATGCGCTGGTGGAGCTGAGAAATCTGCTGACAGAGAATGGTTTTCATACGATTGCAGCGGCAGCGGTTGTGGCACGGCACAGCTTTTCGAAAGTGATTGCGGCAGGGCGCCCGAATGAACAGGATTTTGAAGCAATCAGGGGCTTTGTCGACCAGGTACTTATAAAAGCCGATCAAATATCTTCAGGAGAGATGATTGAACCAGTCATAGTTCCTGGTATCAATCCGCCTGAAAAATATTATGTGCCTTTGGGAGTCGATGGACAGTCGGCAAAATTTTTAAAGGCCCGTCCCAAAACAAATGCGAAAAAATGTAATCACTGTGGAATTTGTGCAAAGAATTGCCCGATGGGATCCATTGACAGGAAGGATCCAAAAATCGTTATGGGAATCTGTATTAAATGCCAGGCATGTGTCCGGAAGTGTCCTGCCGGGGCAAAATATTTTGATGACGAAGCTTTTTTATCCCACAAAGAGATGTTGGAGAAAAATTATATCAGACGTGCTGAGTCCGAGTTTTTTGTATAAGGAGAACAATGAAGATAACATGGATAGGATATTCCTGTTTTAAAGTGGAAGACAATGGATATACAGTCATATTTGATTCCTATGAGAACAATACCGGTTCAGGATTGCCTTATGTGGTGACCAAAATATCAACAGTATTCAAGAAAATAGAGACGATGCATAGCCGATTGGTTTTCAATACGAGAATCAGTCGGTTTTTTTCAAAGGAGTAAAAAAGATATTCCCAAGCTGATGGAATATGGTTGGAACCGTTGAAATTATGGATGAGGCAGAATATCTGGGATTGAGGGTAGGATTTACTAGCGATAAAAGTTAATAAAAAAATAGAACAAACATTCGGTTTTTCTCTGTACTTTTATAATATATTATGATATAATCAGGACCAGCGATAGGAATGAAAATAAGTTTTGTTTGTAAGAAAAAAGCAACTACCGAGTTTTTCTCGATGGTTTAACTCTAAGGAGAGCTAACGTATGGATCATTTTGAATTAGTATCAGAATATGCGCCGTCCAGCGACCAGCCGCAGGCGATTGAACAATTAGTCAAAGGCCTCAAAGAAGGGCAGGCCATATTCATCTCCGAAAACGATGGCAAAAGATAATAAAGAACGCATTCACTATATCCGGAAAATGTCTGGTACAGTAGAACCATCGGATGATGAAAAAAGGAGCCGAAAGAAAGCAGGCAATATTAGAACTTATAACTGAAAACCCAACGATAACTCAAATCCAACTTATGGAAAAATTGAATTTGTCGAGAAAGCAAATTCAGACCAATATAAAGAAACTGCAGGAAGAGGGGATTCTCGTAAGAGATGGCTCTAACAGAAAAGGTCATTGGGTATTAAAACGTATTGATTAAATATTTGAATATTAAAAGAAGGAAAAAGTTTGAAACAAATAGGTAGAGGACAGCCAAAGAATAAAGGGCATGGCAAAC
>CAYURX010000112.1:0-9018 GCA_964447245.1 uncultured Coprococcus sp.
AAATTCGCCGATCATTGCGTCTCTGGCTGCCGCGGCTGAAAACGGCAAACAGGTAACGGTGCTTGTGGAATTAAAGGCCCGTTTTGATGAGGAAAATAATATTATCTGGGCCAAGATGCTTGAGAAGGCCGGATGCCACGTCATCTATGGCCTGAGAGGTTTGAAGACCCACAGCAAGATTACCCTTGTGGTGAGAAGGGATGAAGACGGCATCCGCCGGTATGTCCATCTGGGAACGGGCAATTACAATGACCAGACGGCGAAACTTTATACGGATATGGGTCTTTTGACCTGTTCAAAACCGATCGGCGAAGACGCGACCGCCGTCTTTAATATGCTGTCCGGTTATTCGGAACCGCCGCACTGGAACAAGCTGGTGGCTGCGCCGATCTGGCTGCGTGATAAGTTCTTAAAGCTGATCGAGCGGGAGACCATGCATGCCAGGGAGAATAAACAGGCCAGGATCATTGCCAAGATGAATTCACTCTGTGATGCCAGTATTATTGCGGCGCTTTATGAGGCTTCCTGCGCAGGTGTGGAGATCGATCTGATCGTGCGGGGGATCTGCTGTCTGAAGGCGGGCGTTCCGGGTTTGAGCGAGAATATTCATGTGCGTTCCATTGTCGGTAATTTCCTGGAACACAGCCGTATTTTCTATTGTTATAATGATGGCTGGGAAGATATTTATATGGGAAGCGCGGACTGGATGCCGAGGAATCTGGACAAGCGTGTGGAGATCATGTTCCCTGTTGAGGATGAGGAATGCAAAGAAGAAGTCAAACATATTCTTAGCGCCCAGCTGGCGGACAATGTCAAGGCCCATATTCTGCAGCCTGACGGCAGTTACACGAAGATCGACCGGCGCGGTAAAGTGCAGATGAATTCCCAGGATTATTTTTGCCAGAAAGCCATCAGTGAGGCTAATATTCATGAAGATGAGCACCGGGAAGTCCGCAGGGTCTTTGAACCGCTGTATCATGTGGAAGAATAGCAGGGGTATATGTCCATGGAATCAAGAGTTGCGTTGATCGGAATCATTGTAGAGAGCAGTGATTCCGTTGAACAGATGAATAGAATATTACATGCTTATCAGGAATATATTATCGGTCGGATGGGGGTCCCCTATCGTAAGCGGGGCGTGTCGATTATCAGTATTGCCATGGATGCGCCTGCTGCCGTGATCAGCGCCCTGTCGGGCAAGCTGGGGATGCTTCAGGGGATATCGACAAAGACGATTTATTCGAAGATACAGGATGAGGTTTAGACAGTCACAAAAGCCAGCCGGGATCAAATATCAGCTTCTGGCTGGCTTTGATGGGTATTGTGTGTCTGTTTATGCATCTTTTCCTAGGCATCTTCTCCAAGGGAGAGCATTCTGTCGATCATGGTGCCGTACTTTTTGTAAAAACGAATGACATCTTCTGATTCATAGAGATTACAGAAGGAATTGTTTGTAAGCCGGCTAAAATAATCACTGATATCCTGTATGAGCACGTCATTTTGTATCGTATAAAAAAGAGGTCCCGACTGGCTGTTATAGCAGCCGATATTCTTTAAAAACATTTTCTTTTTGTTGTTGTAGACAGATATCCGGATCAGAGTGTCTGAATTCGGAATAAATTCATCGTCGATGATGAAGAAACGGATATTTGGGTTCTTCTGAATCAACTCGAGAATATGCTCTAAATGACTGCGGCGTTCATTGACGGACATATGGTAGACAACATCGGCAAAATAAATGATGCCGTCGGTAATGTACTGCATGATGCTGGTCTTTAACAGGTAGAAGTCAATGCAGCCTTTTTCAAAAATCTCTTCCCAGGTGATGCCGAGCTGGGCGATGAGCTGAGACATATTTTCATCAAAGCCCTGTTCTTTTGCAGCCTGGATCAGCCTCGGGTTGATCTCCGGCGGCAGCAGGAATTCAAAACCGCGAGTCAGAAGAATCTGGAAATCATTATGGGCGTAAAACTCTGTCCTGTAACCATTATAAAACAATTCTTCTGAATTGGAACAGTGGATCAGCAGACGGTTCAGTGTAAATTCCGCGGCAACCTTCTGATAGATCATATTGACCTGGCTGATATCGGTAATGACGGACACGATACTGATATGGTAGTCTTTGTCAAGGGAACACTGGACAGCGACGCAATCTCTGATGACGATCGTGTTCATGAGATCCATAGAACTGTTATCGTAAAATTCAAAACGAATATAATTATACTGATTCATCAGAAAGTAAAGCTGCCGGATATAACGCAGATATTTATCTCTCCGGTTCAGGTTCAGGCCCATTTTAATATTGACCGGAAATCCGGGACTTTTCGTGTGTCGGCTGTCAAAGGTCAGATTCTGTAAGAAGCAGCAGATATCCATGGTGCACAGCATATGGCATTCACTGTTCATCTGCTCGATCATCTGAGGCAGTTCATACCTGAAAAACATCCGTATATCCGGCGGCCAGAGCAGCAGTCTGTGCGTACTGGAAGTGATTGCATGTGTGCTCTCAAGGGCACTGTCGTAGGACTTTTTGTAGGCATCCTTTAATAAATGAAGAATGATGGATGTCAGATGGGCTTCGTCGGCAGGCGTTTCTGTCTTGAATTCTTTGACAAAAAGGGCAGTTTCCTCCTGCTGGAAAATTTCGCCCGCAAAGACGCCGGCCATGCATTTATTGACATTGGAGGCGGCTTTGGCTGCAGGCAGCTTACCCTTGTTGCACCATTTACTGATATAAGATGTGTCATAGCCCACAATCTCTGCAAGATTCGTTAATTTGATATTGGTAAAACGAATCAGTTTTTTTAACAAATTGCCATAGGCGTTCATGGATCATACCTCCTGTCTTATAATTTTTATTCTGCCATTATGTAGTATACCACTATCATATTGAATTGACAATCAAATTTGACTAATTTTGATTCAATTTTGAATTTACGTGATGAAAAAGGAAGAAAGATATGGCTAATTGATTTCATTTTATAATTGATCTAAATTGAGTAAAATAAGTATGTACGGTCAAATGAACGAAGGGCCGTATCTGGGATGATTTCCGACCTTACCAAGCGGAGATGATTCCGGGATCGAATATAATCAGGAACATGAGAACAGGAATATCTTCCTCCTTAACCCTACCACTTATAACCGGATGAAGAATAGAATATTCTTGAGATTCTATTATATTCACAAAAGAGATGCGCTTATACTGCCTGATGAGGGCAGTATAGGCGCATCTCTTTTTTTTGTATTGAATTTTGTACAATTCAAAAAATGGACTTTTTGACTCGCCGGATTTGTGGTGAACGAACGATATTTTTAATAAGAAGAAACAAAGAAATATCATGTTAAAAAAATATCATAAAATCAGGCCAGATGACATTTTTTAATGGAAATTCATGATAAACTGGCAATATGACGAAATTTAAGCGGATCAGCAATGGAAAATATTGTTAAACCCGTAACATAATAGAAGGGTTTTATAATTTCGAAAATATGTTTTGTGAGATTTAATCCTTGTGGACAATATTTTGAAGTTTATGTTATAATATTTGTATAAATAAGCGGGGAGAAGTTGCCTATGTATGTTGTGTTCTTTTTGTTTTGGGTCGTGCTAAATGGGCGCATAACGGCTGAGATTGCGGTTTTTGGTGTGGTCATTGCTGCGGCTATGTATGCATTTATATGCAGATTTATGGGATACAGCTTCAGAAAAGATATGAAGCTGATCAGGAAGCTGCCCCTTTTGGCGGCCTATTTTATTGTACTTGTGATTGAGATTATCAAGGCGAATATTGTTATGATGCAATACACCCTGTCTCCGAAGATCCAGGCGGAGCCGGTGCTTGTACAGTTTCATGCGGATTTAAAATCACAGGTGGCTCAGGTGATTCTGGCGAATTCCATTACACTGACGCCGGGAACGATCACAGTGGATATGAAAGACGGCGATTATTATGTTCACTGCTATGATAAGAGTATGGGAGAGGGCATAGACGCCTCTGTCTTCGTTTCCATGCTGAAGAAACTGGAGGGTTGATATGAGAACGGATTTCGGAGGCTTTTTTCTTGTGTGCATCATTATATTAACTGTGCTGACGTTTTTCTGTCTGATCAGGGCGATTCGCGGGCCGAAGCTGGCGGACCGCATTGTGGCGGCCAATATGATCGGCACGATGACCATTGCGATTATTGCGCTGATGGCGGTTTATCTGGACGAGAGCAGTATTCTTGATATCTGCCTGATCTATGCCATTATGAGTTTTGTCGCTGTTATTGTATTAACCAAGATCTATATTGGTATTTACAATGAGAATAAAGATGAAAAGCGCAGAAGAATGGAGAAGGGAGAAGAACAGCATGAGTATTAGTCCTATACGTTTTGTGGCAGCGGCGATATTGATTATGATCGGCATTTTAATTATGGTCATAGAGACCTTTGGCATTTTTAAGATCCATTATGTTCTGAATCGTATGCATGTGGCGGCCATGGGGGATTCTCTGGGGATCTTCATGATTATTCTGGGCCTTATTGTCATTTACGGGCCTGCTTATGCTTCCGTGAAATTGCTGGCCGTCGTTGTCCTGTTCTGGTTTGCCTCACCGGTCTGCAGTCATCTGCTGGCCAAACTTGAGGTGTCAACGAATGAACAGCTTGAAGAAGAATGTGAGGTGCCGAAAAAATGACGACACTTAGAATAGTTTTGCTTTTATTTTTGATTATCTGTGCGATGGCGGTCAGCTTTTCAAGAGATTTGCTGGTGTCCATTACGATTTATATGGCGTTCAGTTTGATCATGGCGATCGTCTGGCTGATTCTGGAATCTCCTGACCTGGCCATTACAGAAGCGGCAGTGGGCGCCGGGGTTACGAGTATCCTGTTCTTCGTGACACTAAAGAAGATCCGCTCAATTCATACGGATGCAGAGGAGGAGAAAGATGAGTAAACTGAATCCTGATTATGAGAACAGTTTCTGGCACCGGTTTGTTCAATGGGTACAGGGAGAATATAATCCAATTGAAGGACAGCTTGAAACGAACGCGCCGGATAAAGAGGTTTTCGGAGACGACAAGATTCATTATGTCCATCTGCAGGTTGTCCGTTCAAGGCATTATAATGAGCGTATGTTTGAAGAAGGACTGAATAGATATGTGAATCGTTTTACAAAATTGTATCGTATACTGGCCGTATTTGCGGCGGTCTTTATGATCTGTCTGCTGTTATGGACCGTGAGTTATCTGCCGGAATTTGGTGACCCGAATGCGCCGGAGAATAATGAAGTTGCGGAGCGTTATATTGAGAAGGGACTGGAGGAGACGGGAGCCGTCAATATCGTTACGGGTATGATTCTTGATTATCGTGCTTTTGATACATTCGGAGAGTCCTGTGTGCTTTTTGTAGCGTCCTGCTGCGTATTGATCTTATTGCGCGTCGACAAGGATGATGACCCGCATTCAAGGGCGGCTGAGGATATGAACGACCGTTTCTATGAACCGAAACGTGATACGATTTTACAGTGTGTGGCCAATGTGCTGGTTCCGCTGATGATTGTTTTTGGTATTTATGTTGTCTTAAACGGGCATTTATCTCCGGGCGGCGGTTTCTCGGGCGGAGCCATCATCGGTTCAGGATTCATCCTGTATCTGACGGCCTATGGCTTTGAGAAGACGCAGCGTTTTATGAATGAGCGGGTTGTAAAGATATTGACAGTGAGTGCTCTGACTTTCTACTGTTTTGCCAAGAGTTATTCGTTCTATACAGGCGCCAATCATCTGCACAGTATTATTACGCCGGGTACGCCGGGGAATATTCTCAGTGCGGGACTGATTGTTTATCTGAACATTTGTGTCGGTATTGTTGTGGCCTGTACCATGTATTCTTTCTATGCGCTGTTCAGAAAGGGAGGTATCTGAGATTATGAATACTTTCCTTACGAACTATGAAGAAGTGGCGGCCGTGATCTTATTTGTCATTGGTATGGCCAATCTGCTGCTTCAGCCCAATCTGATCAAGAAGATCATTGGCCTTGATGTTATGGATGCCGCTGTTTATCTGTTTCTGGCGTCAAAAGGTTATATTGAGGGGCGGACTGCGCCGATTGTTGTGGACGGGATCCTTGACGCGGAGCATTATATCAATCCGATTCCTGCAGGACTTGTACTGACGGGTATCGTTGTGTCTGTCAGTGTCAGTGCTTTGATGATGGCTTTGACCATCAGTTTGTTCAGGGAATATCATACGCTTAATCTGGATGAAATTATGATGAAACTCAGGAAGGAGGAAGACTAATGGCTTTTGTTCAGAATTTTCCTTTTTTCTGTATCATTTTATCGATGTTTTCGGCTATCATTTCCTTTGTGATGAACGGCCGGATCGCCAAATACATACATATTGTCATGGTGACAGCGGTCCTGATACTGTCGCTGGCCACTTTATCCTTTGTGGCAGGCACAGGAGAGAGCTATACGTTTATGATGGGCCATTTTCCCGCGCCATGGGGCAATGAGATCCGTATCGGCGTGCTGGAAGCTGTCATGGCTGTATTTTTCAGCCTGATCATGCTGCTCTCGGTTTTTGGCGGCATGGCGCATATTGACAGGGAAGTTCAGAATTCCAAGAAGAATCTGTTTTATATTCTGTTGGATCTTTTAATGGCCTCGCTTCTGGCTTTGATCTATACCAATGACCTGTTTACGGCCTATGTATTTATTGAGATCAATACGATTGCGGCCTGCGGTCTGATCATGATCAAAAAGCAGGGACGTACTTATGTTTCGGCCATTCGTTATATGGTCATGAGTCTGGTGGGTTCCGGTCTGTTTTTGATCGGTCTGACACTTCTCTACTGTATCACGGGACATCTTTTGATGTCTCCTGCAAAAGAAGCGCTGGCGGTGATCGTTGATTCGGGTCTTTACCACGTGCCGGTCATGGTCATCATTATTCTTGTCACGGTGGGCCTTGGTATTAAGAGCGGTCTGTATCCGTTCCATACATGGATCCCGGATGCCTATGGCTATACGACGCCGGCTTCAAGCGCTATTTTGTCATCCCTGGTGTCGAAGGGTTATCTGTTCCTTCTGATCAAAATTTTCTACAGGGTACTGGATTTTGAATCGATCATCAGCAGCCATATGGTTAATATTCTGTTTGTCCTGGGTCTGATCGGTATGATCATGGGTTCAGTGGCTGCCATCAAGGAGAATAATATCCGGCGGATGACGGCGTATTCTTCGGTGGCCCAGATCGGTTATATTTATATGGGACTTGGTATCGGGACAACGGCAGGCGTGATCGCGGCGTTATTCCATATTATTTCCCATGGCGCCATGAAGTCTTTATTGTTCATCAGTATTTCAGGACTGACGGAAGTGTCGGAAGGACATTCTGATTTTAAATCGCTCAAAGGTGCCGGATTCAGAAATAAGATTGCCGGTGTCGCTTATACAGTGGGTGCCATGTCCATGATCGGTATGCCGCTTCTGACGGGTTTTGTGTCCAAATACCTTTTTGCGACGGCTGCGACAACGGCTGCGAACAAGACGCTGGCGGCCTGGGTCGTGCTGGCGATCAGTACGATCCTGAATACGATTTATTTTATGCGTACGGTTCTGACGATTTATTCGCCGGTAGAACCGGAGATGCGCAAAGTACATGGTATCCCGCCGTCAAAAATAGAGACGGCTGCAACTTTTGGTATGATTATTTTAAATATCGCCCTTGGTGTTGCTTCACAGCCCGTGATCGACGCGCTGGAAGCAGGACTTGCAATGTTTGGCTGATGGAGGTAAATGATGGACGCGCATAATTATTTTTTACTGGTTCCTGTACTTCTGCCGATTATTGCAGGCGTACTCATGAGATTTATTAATTTCAGAAAGCGGGAGCAAATGCTGATGTATACCTTTGTGGTACTGGCCATCAATCTTGCTTCTGTTATATGGATCATACTGCAGCCGGAAAATGGTTTGAGCCTGGATCTGTTCGTGATCGCCCAGGGGCTGCATATGTATTTCCATGTGGATATGATTTCCAGGATTTTTGTGCTTCTGATTGCTTTTGTATGGCTTATGGCTGCGCTGGCCGCCTTTGAGTATATGGGGCATGAGAAGAATGAGAACAGATTTTACTGCTTTTATCTGGTCGTAGGCGGCGTATTGTCGGCGTTGTGCTTTTCGGGTAATCTGTTTACCATGTATGTGTTTTATGAACTGATGACCCTGACTTCCATGCCGCTTGTGCTGCATTCTCTGAGCCATGAAGCGATCATGGCCGGATTGAAATACCTGTTTTATTCAATCGCAGGTGCTTTCATGGTTTTATTTGGATTTTTTGTATTTACAGCCGAAGGCAACGGCCTGTATTTCACACCGGGCGGCGTTCTTGACAGCGCCGATCCTTCCGGACTGACATTGCTGGCTGTATTTCTGATGATCCTTGGTTTCGGTACAAAAGCCGGTATGTTTCCGATGCATGGCTGGCTGCCGACGGCTCATCCGGTCGCTCCGGCTCCGGCCAGTGCCGTATTGTCCGGTATTATCACAAAGGCCGGTGTTCTTGGCATTATCCGTGCCGTTTATTATATTGCGGGCGCGGATATGATCCGGGGGACATGGGTGCAGTACGCGTGGGTGACATTGACGATTTTAACTGTATTTATGGGTTCTATGCTGGCTTACAAGGAAAATGTTTTAAAGAAACGTCTGGCCTATTCGACTGTCAGCCAGGTGTCCTATGTGCTGTTTGGCTTATCGGTGCTTCATCCGGTGGCTTTTGTGGGGGCGATCATGCATGTGATTTTCCATTCTCTTGTAAAGAATACCCTCTTTCTTTCAGCCGGCGCCATTATATACAAGACCGGCCGGACAAAGGTGGATGAACTGACCGGCATCGGAAAGGAAATGCCGGTGGTTATGTGGTGTTTTACACTGGTGTCGCTGACACTGGTAGGTATTCCGCCGACAAGTGCTTTTGTGAGTAAGTGGTATCTGGCGACAGGCGCTCTTGCGTCGGAAGTGCCG
>CAYURX010000113.1:0-9014 GCA_964447245.1 uncultured Coprococcus sp.
TGTTTAAGTGCGCCATTTTTTGGCTGACTTCTACTTTCTTTCACACTACCTCCTTGATCTCACCGCTCTTAATCTTGAAATAATCAGCTTTGATCCTGCCGATTGGCGGTGTATTATAAACATAAGTCAGGGCATAGGCCGGAATATTGCGGTCTTTATGCGTCTTTTTGATGGCCAGAGCAGCATCGTCTACCATCTGACCAGTGGCATTTTCCTCCACAGTAATAATGCCTTTGACATTTGGATTAATGCGCGCAAATGCTTTTTCAGGATAAGGCCATGCGGTGATCGGACGGATCAGACCGACTTTTTCACCGGCGGCCCGGAGTTCGCGGATCGCGCCAAGAGTTGCCCGCCCAGGGACGCCGTATGCAACGAATACATAATCCGCATCCTCAATAGATTCAGCTTCCCATCTCTGCTCATTTTCCTTGATCATTGCGTATTTTTCGCGTAATTCGACAGCTTCTTTCATGGAATCACGTTCAAAGATGCCGATTTTTTTGTATGTATAGTGGCCGTTTAAAGCCCATGGTGTACGCTTCGGTTCCACGAAATCAGGAAGGGTGACAGGTTCCATCATCTGTCCAAGCGTTCCTTCGCCCATCATGACTGTGACGATGCGGTATTTTTCAGCCAGTTCGTAAGCCGGAAGCATCAGGTCTACAAATTCCTGAATGGAAGATGGACAGAGGACGATACAGCGGTAATCACCCTGGCCGCCGCCCTTTGTTTCACGATGGTAATCACACTGGGATGTAAAAAGTGTACCAAGCCCGTTGCCGTAGCGCACCTGTGTAATGACAACAGCCGGAAGTCCTTCGTCGCACAGTGTGGAAATGCCTTCCTGTTTCAGTGAGATACCCGGGCCGGACGAAGCCGTCAGCGCACGGACGCCGCATGCGGAGGCGCCGATGACCATATTGATACCGGCCAGTTCACTCTCAGCCTGCACAAAGGCTCCGCCGACTTCATTCATTCTCCAGGACAAATATTCCATAATTTCGCTTGATGGCGTAATCGGATAGCCTGCATAAAAACGCGCGCCCGCACGTACAGCCGCCTCCGCGATCGCCTCATTGCCTTTCATCATTTCTGCCATGATTAATTCAACACGCTCCTTTCGATTCAACAACAGAATATCTGTATGCTACACTAACCTAATATGTGGAATACACCGTCTGGACAGGTTGTGTAACAGATGCCGCAGGCGATACATTGCTCGTCATCGATCTGGACAGGATAATAACCGCCTGCGTTGAGAATATCCGTTTTGCTGATTGCATTTTTAGGACAATGGTAGATGCACAGGCCGCATTCTTTACAGCGTTCCCTGTTAATTTCAACCTTCATATATTTTCCTCCTATCAATTGCTTTAATAAAAATGGAACAACGTTCTAAAATTAGAATACACCCTCAGTAACGGAGCTGTCAAGACGGAAAAGAAAAATTTTTACCAGTTCATAAAAATTGATGGACTTGACTTTTTGATATATCATTATTAAAATGAAAATAGGCATTTTGTGCTAAATGAACAAAAATATGCTTGCAGAGAGGGGATAAAAATGGCATCGGATATCATTCAATCGGTTGATCGTGCATTGGAGTTTTTGATTTATCTTTACAACGAGGGGAAGGAAACCGGGATCACACAGATCGCAAACGATCTGGGGGTGTATAAGAGTACGGTGTTTCGCACATTGACCACATTGGAAGCCAGAGGTTTCGTGAAAAAGAATCCGGAAACTGATAAATACTGGTTGGGGACGCGGCTGTTTACCCTTGGTAAAAGCGTTGAGAACAAGATGGGTCTGCGGGAGATCATCGGACCTTATGCCATGGATCTGTATGAGACATATCACGAGGTTGTGAATGTGTCCATTCTGGAAAGGAATCAGGATGATATTTACAGGAGTGTGATCATTTATAAGGCGGAGAGTCCAAATCAGGTGCTGACGGTGAACCCGCCGGTAGGTTCCAGCAGCGAATGCCATTGTTCGGCCATTGGCAAATGCCTGCTGGCATTCAGCAAAGATGTGGATCTGGGGATTTATGAGAAGCATCCGCTGAATCCTCATACAGTCTACACGATCACAACGGTGGAAAGACTGAAAAATGAACTGAAGAACATACGTGAATGTGGTTATGCCATTGACCGGGAGGAGTTGGAGATTGGCCTGACCTGCATCGGTGCTCCGGTACTTGACCGGAATGGGGAGGCAGTAGCCGCCATTTCACTTTCGGGACCGTCCAGCAGGATACTGGCCGGGGATCTTGAGGAACGGATCAAAGCGGTATGCCAGGTGGCAAAGAAAATATCAGCGAATTTTTAAGGATCAGCGGATGGTGTTGTCGGTTATTTAAGGTTTTTTCCGGCAGCACCATCTTTTTGTTATTTTGTATATTTAAATTCAGGGCTTGACATTAAAGGGGACAGGGTTTATTATTTTGTTATAAAAATAGAACAGCGTTCCAGAAAATATTAAGGGGAGGTATGGCATGGAATGGGAGGAAATTTGTAATAATAAGTTTATGTCCGCAGCGGATGCGGCCAGACTGATCCATTCAGGCGACGTTGTCTGGGTCGGTGCATTAACATCCGGCGCACCCCAGATTGTCGACGCGGTGACAGACCGTTATGAGGAACTGGAGAATGTCAGGCTGGTGGGCGATTTTTCCCTGAATACATTTAAGTGTTTTGAGAGTGACAAGTATCGTGGGCATGTGGAGTATGATACGCTTTTTTTAGGCTCTTTTGAGAGGGCCTGGATGGACAGGGGGAATATCCGCGCGAACATTGTGAAGTTTGCTGATTCTTACAAGGCGATCAGTGAGGTGTACAAACCGAATGTGATGATTTGTGAGGTCACAGAGCCGGATGAAGAAGGTTATATGTATTATGGATGTACCGGTGTGGCGTGGAATGGAAAGGTTGAGGATATTGTAGATACGGTTATTGTACAGATTAACAACCGCCAGCGCCGGGTCAGCGGTTGGAAACATCGGATCCATGTCAGTGAAGTGGATGCCATCTGCCGGTGCGACCATGATTTGTATGAATATCTGCAGCCGCCCGTAAGTGAGCAGGACAAGGTGATCGCCAGTTATATTCTGCCGCTGATTCCCGATGGCGCAACGATGCAGATCGGTGTCGGCGGAGTAGCCAATGCAGTGGCTTACGGCCTGATCGACAAGAAGAATCTGGGCGTTCATACGGAGATGCTGACAGAGTCGTTGGTTTATCTGGCCAAACAGGGCGTGGTGGAAAAAGACAGGATAACGGCTGCCTTTATTCTGGGCAATCAGGAAACCTATGATTTTGCGTTGACAGGTATCCCGAAACTGGGGCCGGTGGACGAGATCATCAGTCCGTCCATTGCAGGCAATATTCCGTGTTTTATTGCCATTAACGGTTGTATGATGGCGGATCTGACCGGTCAGGTTTGTTCAGAGTCCATTGGACACAGACAGTATTCAGGTACTGGCGGTCAGTTGGATTGTATTCGCTCAGGTAATCTGTCACCGGGAGGCAAGAGTTTCCTGTGTATGCCGTCACGCAAGAAAATGAAGGACGGCAGTTATAAGTCGACCATTTCCCTGAATCTGCCGGAGGGCGAGATCATTACCGTTCCGCGGACGGATGTTATGTATATTGTCACGGAACAGGGAATTGCCAATCTCTATAACCGTCCGATTGAGGAGAGGGCCGAAGCGATGATTGCCATTGCGCATCCGGATTACCGTGATACCTTGAGGGCACAGGCTGTTGAAGCAGGTCTGATACGAAGATAAACAGGATTTATTTTTTATCTTATCAAAGGAACAATGTTCCAAACAATAGAACTTATTTATAAAGAGGGGTATGTGAAGGAAGGGGTTTTATGTCTAAGTCAGAGAGGCGAAGGAAAGAGCCGGGGACTTTAATGTCATTTGTCGTTTTTGGTATTGCGATTGCCATTATTTTAGTTGGCGTTGTTGTACTGGAGTATGATATTCACATTGTATTGTTATTGGCGTTGGCTTTCGTTTGTATTGTGTCTGGCACATTAGGTTATTCTTTTGATGAACAGGTCGAGTTTATGAAAAAATCACTCGGCCAGGCCATGTCAGCGATGATTATTTTTATTTTCATCGGCATTATCATTGCTTCATGGATTTTTTCCGGTACGGTGCCGGCGCTCATCTATTATGGGCTGCAGTATATTAAACCGGCCGTATTCCTGCCGGTTGGACTGTTGTTATGCAGTTTGACATCCATGTCCATCGGTACTTCATGGGGAACGGTCGGAACGATGGGTCTGGCCATGATGGGTATTGGCAGCGGTATGGGTATACCGCCGGCGGTGACAGCCGGCATGGTTATATCAGGAGCCTTTTTTGGCGACAAGATGTCACCAATCTCAGATACGACCAATCTGGCTCCGGCGGCTGCGGGAACGACGCTGCATAAACATATCGGCGCAATGTGGAAAACAACTTTACCTGCTTATATTATGACATTTATCATATTTACGATTCTTGGCTTTTTTTACCAGAGCGAGGAAATGAACATGGCAACGATTGCTGTCTTTACGGACGCGATCAGAGAAAATTTCCGCATTACACCGGTGTTGCTGATGCCGATGATCATACTGCTGGCTTTGAATGTGAGAAAGTTCCCGGCGATTCCAGGAATGGCCATCGGCAGCCTGCTGGCGGTGATACTGGCGGTTGCCGTTCAGGGCGTTTCGATAAGTGAAGCGCTTGCAGGACTGAATTACGGCTACACCAAAACAACAGGGGTAGATATTGTGGATTCCCTGCTTTGCCGGGGCGGTATCCAGAGCATGATGTACACATTTTCACTGTCATGCATTGCCATTTCATTCGGCGGCGTGATGGAGCATGTGGGATATCTCCGTAAGATTGTTGCGGTGGTCATTGGTCGGATCAAAAAGGATGCGCTGATGGTGCCGCTTGTTATTATCAGTACGACCCTTGGCACATTGACGATGGGAGAAGTCTATCTTTCCATCGTTGTCAACGGTAATCTTTACCGAGAAACATTTGAAAAACGGGGATTGCGCCCGGAAATGCTTTCGAGACTTCTGGAAGAAGGCGGAACATTGACTCAGATATTTATTCCATGGTCAACGACATCGGTGTTTATTCTGGCGACACTGGGAATCGGTGCCGGAGAATACTGGAAATTTGCTGTATTGAATTACGTGAATCCGCTGTTATCCATTGTTATGGCGTTTTTTGGATATGGAATTCTGCGGGCAGACTCTAATAAAAAGAAAAATATGAATTAAGAGCGATTTTAGTGAGTAATCATTCATTGAATAAGGAAGGGGTTATGATTAATGGAACAGAAATATATTGACGCATTGGTAGAAATTTGCGGGCAGTCGAATGTTTTTTATGAGAGTACGGATGTATCAAGATATCTTTATGATGAGACGGAAGAATATGTGCGTCCAAAGGCTTGCGAGGATTGCCTGGTTGTCCGTCCCGGGACAAATGAGGAAGTATCAGCGATCCTGAAATGGGCGAATGAGGTGAAAGTGCCGATCATCCCTCGCGGCGGCGGTACAGGCGCCTGCGGCGCGGCTATTCCGACACAGCCTTCGGTGATCATGTCCATGGAACGTATGCGCAAGATCCTTGAAGTTGATGAAACCAATATGATGATCACCTGTCAGACAGGTGTGACGCTGGCCAGTCTGAATGAATATCTGAACGAGCATGTCCATGCGCTGTATTTCCCTTGCCATCCGGGTGACGAAGGGGCGCATGTGGGCGGTATGTGTATTGAGAATGCCGGCGGTGTACGTGCGGTTAAGCATGGTATTATGAGAAGTTATATCAAAGGCATGAAGGTTTGTCTGCCAAATGGTGATATTGTGCAGTTAGGCGGCAAATTAATGAAAAATAATATGGGTTATGACCTGCTGCATCTGCTGATCGGTTCGGAAGGCACACTGGCCGTTGTGTTGGAAGCGACGCTGAGGTTGTATCCCCGTCTGGAGTACACAGGTGCTCTTGTTTGCTCATTTAACAATACGGAAGATGCCGTTAAATCTGTCGGTGAAGTACAGAAGGCCGGCATTATTCCGCTGGCTGTAGAATATATGGACAGGGATATTTCTGTCGGAACGGCAGCCCATATTGAAAAAACATGGCCGATGAATGATGATGGCAAGGTGGATCTGCTTTATCTTGTAGAAGAAGCAACGGAAGACGCCCTTTATGAGACAGCCGGGACGATTGCAGAAATCTGTGAAAATAACGGCGCGCTCAATTCCGTTATTGCGGAGGACGCAAAACAGCAGCGGAACATTCTTGATATCCGTTCAGCCATCTATGAAGTTTACAAGCCGGTCTTTGTGGATTCTCTTGATACGGCTGTGCCGGTGGCCAATATCGGTGATCTGCTTCGGGAATTTGATGCAATTGCTGAAAAATACGGCACGACAACGCCTCGCTTCGGCCACGTAGCTGACGGTAATTTCCATAACTTCATCCTTATGGTGGACGGCAAGGTGCCGGAATGGGCTGACGATATGCGCCGGGATATTTACAAGGCCGCGATTAAATACGGCGGAACCATTACGGCCGAACATGGCACAGGCAAGACGAGAAAACCATACATGGATCTTCAGTATACGCCGCATGTTATGGAGATCATGCGTAATATCAAGAAAGCATTCGACCCGAATAACATTTTAAATCCGGGCGTAATCATAGACCTGTAAAATTTCCGGGGCTTTCGGTAAATAGAGTTCTTTCTGCTGTTTTGGTATGAGACGCTATTGTATATTCCAGATCAAACAGGCTGAGAACAGTTCAGTTGCAGTTTTATTGAGCGGAATTTCTGACAGCCATCACCGTGAAACTCGTTCGCACTCCGTGAAAAACGCAGCGGATACTAAGACTTTTGCAGATACTGTGGAAACTTCGAATCAGCTTCGTGCCGACGGCACTTGCTTCTTCGGTTTCCACAAGTATCCAAAAGTCAAGTACCGGCGTTTTTCAAGGGTTTCACTTGTGATGATCTGCAGAAAATTCCGGAATCAAGACAGGCTGAGACTGAACTGTGCCGAAGTACTTGGTTCTGGAATATACGATAGCTGTTGAATTAAGCCAAGATGCAGAAAGAACTGGAAATAACCGAGAATCCCTGTAAATAAAACTCACTCACCACTTATTTAAAATAGAGCCAGTGCGCAAAGGCTGTTGAAGTCCTTGCGCACTGGTTTTGTTTTTTGCCAGGGATTGATCGTTGTTTACTTTAACTGTTTTTTTGTGTATAATGAAAATGAATCATTTTACATAAGATATCCAGATCACCAAAGATAAAATCCTACCAGAATACAAAAGCGGGAAAATACAGAGTATTATAGAAAAGGTGAGGATTTATGGAGGCTAAAAAATGGGAAGAACTGGGGATCAAGGATGATTTCCTATTTGGGAAAGTGATGCAGGAACCAAAGCTTTGCAAGCGGATGATTGAGATTATTCTGGGTATTTCAATAGAACGTATTGATTATCCGGAAAGGCAGAAATCGATTGATATTGCCCGTGATGCAAAAGGGTACGGCTGGATGTTTATGTAAAGGATCAGAAAGAGATTATTTACAACATTGAGATGCAGCCGGTGAAAAGAGACCATGTGCCGAAAAGGAGCCGTTATTATCAGGGAATGATAGACTTGAATCTTCTTGAAAGAGGAGTGCATTATTCCCAACTTAATAATAGTTATGTCATCTTTATATGCGATTTTGATCTTTTTCAATGTGGGCTGCCTATTTATACTTTCACAAACAGGTGTGAGCAGAATAACAATATCAGGCTTGAAGATGGTACGACAAAGATTTTTTTGAATGCACAGAGTACGGCTGAAGATGTCAGCCCTGAACTGAAAGTATTTCTACAGTATGTCAGCAGCGGTAAAGTTGCTGATGATGAATTTATCCGGGAGTTAGATGAGGCTGTTGTCCGGGCACGCGAAAACAGGGAATGGAGGCGTGAGTATATGGTAATGAATTTGTGGCAGCAGGATATTGAATGGGAAGCCAGAAAGCAGGGCATTTCAGAGGGCTGCACAATGGGAGAAATGCTGACCATTATTTCATTGGTTCGAAAAAAGGCGAAGAAGCATTTCTCAGCGGAAGATATTGCGGAGCTGTTGGAACAGGAAATCGGGACGATTACGGATATCCTGGATTGTATCCGCCAGCATCCGGAGTATGACGATGAAAAGATTTATGGATGCCTGTTTGCAGGCGGCCGGAGTTGACGTTATTGGGATAAAAGGGGCTATCGGGAAATAGATACCCCAAAACAGGGGGCTGTCGGTACGGATGACTATGGCAGCCGGATGATCGAGCCCATCCGGGCAAAGGGCGTGGATATTTCACATATAAAGGTGCTGGAGGGATCGACGGCGGTCACTCATGTGGAGATCGTGGATGGCGACAGGATCCTTGGAGATTATGATGAAGGCGTCATGGCAGATTTCAGATTGTCGGATGAAGACATAGACTTTATCGGCAGCTATGACATGCTGGTGACTGGTCTCTGGGGAATGATTGAAAATGATTTGGCAAAAATACAGAAAAAAGGCGTGCGATTATGCATTCTTTTCCCTGAGTGAGAAAGAGGATGGCGAAATACGGACGTTCATGCGCCGGATACAGGGCAGAGGGCCGAAGGTCGTTGTCGTAACCCGGGGCAGTCAGGGCAGTATTGCATATGACGGAAAAGATTTTTATACATATGGCATTGTGCCCTGTGAGGTTGTGGACACAATGGGCGCGGGAGACAGTTTTATTGCCGGATTTTTGTATGCCATTTGCGAGGGAAAGGACATCCCGGCGGCGATGGCTGCCGGTGCGGCCAACAGCAGCATTACGATCGGATATGGCGGCGCATGGTAGAAAAATAATCGGCGGTTAATATTGAGAAGTCTGGAGGGAGGAGAACAGAGGATGAAGCTGATTTCATGGAATGTGAATGGATTCAGAGCGTG
>CAYURX010000114.1:0-8930 GCA_964447245.1 uncultured Coprococcus sp.
TTATGAAACAGATATCAAAGTCAAACAGCAGGAAGCCAGGGAAGACGGTATCGAAATTGGTATCAATCAGGGCCAGCAAATGCATTTGATCCAAATCGTTTGCAAAAACCTGTCGAAAGGCAGAACCCCGGCAGAAATTGCTGAATTTCTGGATGAAGACCTATCCAGTATTGAGGCAATATGTGCTATTGCCAAAGATTTTGCCCCTGATTATGACAGCCGTCTGATTTTTAAAAAAATGAACCAGCAAGCCGTCCCGCAATATTAAAAAGAGATAGACAATATTTGATAAAAAGAATATCCCGTTGAAAATCATATCAAAGCACTGAATTCTGCGGGATATCCTTTTTTACAACTCCTTTTTACCACGGCCCGTCCTATAATCCCAGCCAGATATACAAACCGAGCAATATGAAAGCACGAATCAATGTAAATCCGATTTCATTTCCCCGCAGTCTGCCCACACCGCAGTTAATATTCTTACGCGGGCATGTGTCAATACATTTCTGACACTGGAAACAATCCCCTATGACTTCATTTGTTCCGACAGCAGGCAGTTCAATATTTGACGGGCACTGCCTTGTACATCCGCTGCATCCTTTGAGGCACTGTTCCCGTTCTCTGTGCAATGAAAAAAACGGCAGTACCGGCAGTAATGAAAAAATGGCCCCCATCGGGCAAAAAAAACGACAGAAAAATCTTTCCTGCACACACATTCCCACAATCAGCAATAGCAGCAGCACAATTCCTGCTCCATATCCCCTCAAAGCAAAGACGCCCGCATGAAGCAGAGAAAATACATCCCATGGGCTTGTCCCCTGTGCCTTGCTGTATACACCCGCAAAACACATGATCACGATGATCGCTAAAACAACAAATTTCAGAGCTGCCAACCCGGCTGTCAACTCCGGCTTTAATTTCAGCGGCTTCTTTTTCAACTTTTTGCAAAGCTGCACATATATTGCATGAACAGCATCTCCAAAACTGCCAAAAGCGCATGCAAAGCCGCAGAAAAATCTGCCAAACACAATTGTGTACACACAGACCACAATCAAAACCGTAATAAATGAAGTTATTCCGATCTTTTCTCCTGCCCCTATTTGTGTAAAAATATATTTTATTCCTGCAAATGCCGCCGTAAAAGCAGATGGAAAAAGCAAAAAGAAAAACAACTGAATGAAGGCCCGCAGCCATATGTGTATTTGCTTTCTCTGTTTTGCCGTCAAATTATGTCTATCTGTCCTCTGCATGTTAATTCTCCGCCTTCTCTAATGCCTGCATCACAGCATTTTTTATACCTGTTGAACTGAAAGTTGCTCCGCTGATCGTATCGACATCGGCAGATTGATTTTCTATGATCACCGGAATGATATCCTGCGCCATGGACAGATAGGCTCCGTCCTCATGTTCAGCAGAAGTAATCGTGATGTCTGTGATCGCACCGTCAGTCACTGTCACCTCTACACCTATCGGTCCTCCGAAACCCTGCGCCTCACCGCTGTAAATGCCATCGACATAACCCGCACTGTCTCCCTGCTCATCGGCCGCTGCGCTTTGCATCAGCTTCGCGCTTTCAAGTTCCGCGCTCAGTCTGGCAATTTCGTCACTTTGCTCCCTGCCGGTCAATACAGCATTATACATGCCTATCAATCCAACGATGGCAATAATGTTGACACACCTGACAAAAAATGTTCTCATATAATTCTATTCCTCCGCCGTCTGCAGCTATCTTTCTGCATTCTCGAGAGCCTGAATACAAGCCGCCACTATAGCATTTGACGAGCAGGTAGCCCGTGAAACCGCATCAATTTCCTCCGGCAGCCCTTTCGCTGTAATCTGTGCCGCAACACCTGCAATCTTTGAGGTCCCGTTAGCCGCTCTGTTAATATAGGAATCATTGCCTGAATCACCATCCCCTGAAATATTCGTAATCGCGATGATTCTATCATTTTTCACTGTTATTGTCGCAGAAAGCTGATAGGCTTCAAAATCCTCATCCTCATCAGGCTCACATACAACACTTACCGTATAGTCACCGTCAATATATATTGTCTGCGGCGGCTCTGTCTCATCTGGTATAACTTGGACTTCTGTCTCATCCGGCTGATCAGGAACTTCTGTCTCATCCGGCTGATCAGGCAGCGCCGGACCAACGATTGTTCCGCCATTCGTCGCCTCATCTGCAGCCTTCAGTGCTTCTTCAACGGCTTCAAGTATACCATTAGAACTGTAGGTGGCACCCGATATTGTATCCACATCGGTTGTCTGCTTCTTCATCACCGTCGCAATAATACCTTTCGCCCTATTGAAATAGGCTTCATCATCCGATGTCCCGGTAACATAAATCGCCTTGATGGTTTTTTCCTGAATAACAATACATACCTCCACATCACCAAGATATCCCTCGCCAATGCCAAAATAAATACCGTTCTTATAAGGAATCGTTCCAGTTACGGCCGGTTCATCATCCTCCTTATCCGATGGACCGCTTATATCTGTCTTATGATTGCCATCATCACCATTACTGCTATCATCGCCGCAGCCTGAAACCGACGCTTCACTCAATGCATCACGAACGGCATGAATAATGCCTGCAGAACTGTAGGTCGCACCGGATACCGTATCCACATTGGTGCTCTGTGCCGAAATCATTCTGGATATAACAGCCGATGCGCTGTTCATATAAGTGCCGCCATCGCTGTGATCTGTGACAACTATGGTACTGATCTTTCCGTTTTCAACAACGACTTGTACCGTAATCGTACCTGCAAAACCTGTACCGCTGCCATAGTATGTACCATCTTTCCAGTTACCTGTCTCCTCTACTTTGCTGACACTTGTCGATCCCGCACCTGCAGATGCCCCCTGGGAAACCGTCCCACTGTTATCAACCTCTCCTGTCAGTGCATTTTTTACCGCATGAATAATACCTTTTGAACTGTAGGTTGCTCCGGAAACCACATCCACGTCCACATTCTGTGCAGCGATAATTTTATCAATCACACCCCTGGCTCTTGTAAAGAAAGCCTCATCATCCTGCGTACTCAATATGTTAATGGCTGTAATCGTATGATTTTTGATTTCAACAGAAACCTTTACTGTTCCCGCAAATCCTGTGCCACTGCCTTCATAAATCCCGTCCTCCAGGTCAAAAGTTCCTGCTGCTGCTTCTATTTCTGTTGTTTCTGTTGTTTCTGCTATTTCTGTTTCTTTTTCAGCCGCTTTGTCATTATCCGACGCCAGCGATTTTTCCGGCTCCTGTACAGCATAAACCGGCGCCACATAACCATGCAGCGAAATCACCACACATACAATTACAAAAACTGTAGAAAGCATAGGCAGATATTCTTTGATTTTTTCCCGGAACTTCATCATTCTCCATCCTTTTCTATAATCTGAATATCATAATCTGAGCTAAAAGAATCCGCAATTCCCTCTGATACATAAATCATATCTTCCTCATCCATTAAAATCATATCAAATTCTTTGCTGTGAGCGCGCCAATAAGCCGCCGCTCTGTCCTTACCCATAATAAATAAGGAAGTCGACAATCCATCAGCCAACATACCGTCAGAACTGACGATCGTCACGGATATCAGTCCATTCTCCGCCGGATAGCCTGTATCCGGATCAATAATATGATGATAGATTTTCCCATCCTGCTCAAAATATCGCTCATACCCGCCGGAGGTAATGACTGCTTTATCCGCTGTACTGAGTACACCAAGATAGCCATTTTCACTATTTGGATTCTGAATCGCTATACGCCACAAGCTGCCGTCCGCCTTAGTTCCCAGTGCCTGCACATTGCCGCCCAGATTCACCAGACCGCTCTTAATACCATATTCCCGGAAAATATCCATAATTCTGGACGATGTATATCCCTTTGCGATACCACCCAGATCGATTTCTACGCCCTGCTTCTCAAAAGAAAGCTGCGACGCGTCGCGATCATAGTGAATCAGCGATACATCAGCCAGCTTTAATAGTCCCGCCAACGTATCCGCTGATGGTACCTGATAATTCTCATCTGTAAATCCCCATGCCCGCATGACCGGATATATCGCAATATCAAAGGCACCTTCTGTTTCCTGATAGAGTTCCAGCGATTTTTCAACAAGGCAGGCCGTATCCGATGAAAGAATTCCTCCGCCATTGGCATTGATCTGTCCGATCTCACTGTCTGCATTGCCTGTAGACAGCAGGGCATCCAGCCGCTCTATTTCTGCGACGGCCGAGTCGACAGCTGCCTGTGCTTTTTCACCATAGGCCGTGACGCTCATATATGTATCCATCGCAAATACATCTTTACTGGCTGACTCCTGTGTATCGCTGCCGCTTTCTGTGGATCCATCCGGCGTCTGCAGCGTTGTTTCTGTTTTAGCCTGATACTCGCTCCCACACCCATACAGTGCCAGCATCATAACGATACAGACAATGCTTATCCATTTTTGCTTCATTATAAAATATTCCTTTTTTGATTGTTTTCACTATACGTATGATGCCTTCCTGACACTGCCAAAAAAACATCCCCGACAGAATAATCAGGGTCTTTTAAACACTCATTCTGTCGAGGACGCTACCAATATCAAGTTGTCAGGATGGAAACCGGCATAAACAGATCATCTCGCTCCGCTTACCTGTTACCGATTATTCTTCATCTTCATCCTTTTTATTTTTTCTTCTAAGGCTCAAGCCGATAACGCCTGCACCAATGGAAGAAACCGCAGCCGCCAATAAACCGGATACATTTACAGGATCACCGGTCCTCACACTGCCTGACGAGTTTGAAGCCGCGGTACCTGTCGTACTGTTATTTTTATTGGTCGTATTACTATTATTATTGTTATTATTGTTGTTTGTTGTATTGTCCTTGTTGCTAGTTGGTGAATTATTGTTATTATCTGTCTCATCTGTTTCGTCTGTTTCATCAGCCGGTTTGGCACTGACAACTGCCAGATCTTCCATAGCCTGACGCAAAGCTTTTGCTGCTGCATCCACACTATTCTGATCCTTCTTTTCTGTCAGGACGGCTTTCGCTTCAGCCAATGTACTTTCGAACATACTCCAGGATTCAGGTGTATAATTGTCTCTCACCAGTGTTTCCGCTTCACTGATAACACTCTGCAATTTCGTTGTATCCACCGTATCAACGACTGGCGCTGATACACCTTCCTCTGCTGTTACATTTGTAGTAATATTCTGATAATTATCACTGATAATCGTTAGCGTATACTCAGAACCCACTGTCGGTTCTGCATCAATTGTAACATTAAGAGAAGTCAGGTCGCCGCCTGCCAGTGTCACACTGCCGCGTCCCTGTTTGTAAGACAATGTATAGGTTGGATTTTCAAGCTTATCCAGGGATATATCAACCAGCTCAACATGAAGTTCTTTTCCTTTCAGAGTCGCTGTCGCTTCTGCTGTCGGATACGTCGCCTTAATCTTCTCCTCGAGTTCACTGATCAATGTTGCCGCATTATAGGAGGTTTCATCCGCTGCACCGATCATTTCTTCTGCCTCTGCCACATGCTCCTGTAAATCTGCATTGCTGTCATAACCTGTTGTTGCCTCTGCCTTTGCGATCAAAGCACTTAACGCATCCTTCTGGGTCTGGCTGATCGGTGTTGACATGGTTCTTGTGATATCCGGATAATTGCTGCTGCTGATTGTTAATGTATAACTTGTACCATCTACTGGTATACCCGTCAATGTCACCTTTCCATTCTCAACCTTCGCATTCGCTGCAAGACCGCCGGATACGGAAATTGCTACATCCTGCAGATCTTCCGGAATGCCGCTGATACTCAATTCAGCGGAATCATTTGTGATGGCATATGTCAATGCGCTTAAATCACCCGTATAATATTCCGGAAGTTCTATTTCGCAGGAAATATCAATGATACCCTTATCTGTAATCAGGCTGACACCTGTCAGCGTTGCGCCATTCATATCAAACTGATAATATGTATCACCTTTGCCATGGGCTCTGCGAAGTCCCTGGCCGCCGATGATGGACCACGCAATCTCCATGTTGTCCACCCTGGTGCCAAACCAGAGATTTTCCAGGGTTGTCATGCCATAGCTGCCATCTGCTGTCTCAAGGATTGCGCCATAAACAGTTAAGTTTACTTCATCCCCTGCCGTTGTCGCCGTCTTTCCATCAGGCGTAATACCCACAAGACTGATCTGGTAATCACCATAACCGCCATTCAGCTCCAGGTCTTCAACAGACGCTCTGATACTTAGATCTGCATCCTGAAGCCCTGAAAAGCTGTAACTGCCATCTTCATCAACTGTCAGTACACTATAGACCTCCGGTATTCCCTCAATATCTGTCGAATAATAATTATCATTGGCTGTAAGCGTTTTGTCTTTAAGACCTGTATAAACATCATCCGTTACCTCAACAGGAATCGTGACACCCATGATATATTTGCCATTATTGTATGTGCCCTTTGCAAGACCTGTTGTACCTGTAAACTTACTGGTCGTCGCTGTCGATACGGCATCCACACCGTCCTCTACTTCCCATACAGCCTGATCTGTAAGATCATAAGCTGCATAAAAATCTGTATATGGTACATTCATTGTTACATAATGCACAAACTTCTCTGCGATTACCGTCGTTGTAATATCCTGATAGTTATCGCTGACAATTGTCAGGGTGTATTCCGTACCCGCTGCCGGCTCCTGATCTAAAGCCACCGTCAGATCCGTCAAGTTGCCTTCTGTCAATACAGCACTGCCATGTCCCTGTTTATAGGTCAATTGATAAACTGGATTTTCAAGATTTTTAAGTTCAATATCCTTAAGTTCAATTGCAAGTTCTGATCCTTTCAATTCTGCTGCCGCTTCGGCCTTTGGATATGTTGCCTTAATCTTCTCCTCGAGTTCACTGATCAATGTTGCCGCATTATAGGAGGTTTCATCCGCTGCACCGATCATTTCTTCTGCCTCTGCCACATGCTCCTGTAAATCTGCATTGCTGTCATAACCTGTTGTTGCCTCTGCCTTTGCGATCAAAGCACTTAACGCATCCTTCTGGGTCTGGCTGATCGGTGTTGACATGGTTCTTGTGATATCCGGATAATTGCTGCTGCTGATTGTTAATGTATAACTTGTACCATCTACTGGTATACCCGTCAATGTCACCTTTCCATTCTCAACCTTCGCATTCGCTGCAAGACCGCCGGATACGGAAATTGCTACATCCTGCAGATCTTCCGGAATGCCGCTGATACTCAATTCAGCGGAATCATTTGTGATGGCATATGTCAATGCGCTTAAATCACCCGTATAATATTCCGGCAATTCAAGATTGCAATCAATATCGACAAGTCCTGCACTTGTGATAAGTGTTACACCACTTAATGTCGCGCCATTCATATCAAACTGATAATATGTATCACCTCTGCCATGGGCTCTGTGAAGTCCCTGACCGCCTTTAACAGACCATGCAATCTCCATATGCGTTACTCTGGTGCCAAACCAGAGATTTTCGAGGGCAGTCATACCATAAGCTTTACCTTCACTTGTCTTTAAGATCGCGCCATACACTGTGGTACTTACGGTACCTGTACTTGTTGTAATTGCACCGCCAGGAGTGACTCCTTCCAAATTGATCTGATAATCACCGTAACCACCGTTAAGATCTACTTCATTTATAGACACAGATGCACTCATAGAAGCATTTTGAAGCTTCGAAAAACTATAAGATCCGTCAGAATTAATTGTTAATTCACTATATGCATCCGGCTTACTGTCACTGACGGTAAAGTAATAATTATCCTTTTCCGTGAGTCCTGTCTTCAGCTTTTCATAATCCTCAGCGGACACCTGAACAGGCAGTGTCACACCCATGATATAGGTGCCATTGTTATATGTACCCTTTGCAAGTCCTGTTGTACCTGTAAACTTGCTGGTTGTCGCTGTCGATACGGCATCCACACCTTCCTCTACTTCCCATACGGCCTGATCTGTAAGGTTATATGCTTCATAGAAATCTGTATATGGTACATTCATAACAACATATTTTTCTGTTACGGCTAAAGCTTCCATGGCTTTCTGAAGTGCCTCTGCAGCTTCATCAACCGTTTTCTGCTCTGTAGATTCAAAGGCTTCTTTTGCTGATGTCAAAGCTTTTGTAAAAGCAGTCCAGCTTTCTGCCGTATAATTACTCTCCTTCAAAAGTTCAGCCTTTGCAATTACCGTTTCAAGATCTTCTGTGTTGACCGCACTCTGAGTCTCACTTTCTGTCTCTGTTTCCATTTCTGTCTCTGTTTCTGATTCTGACTCGGTCTCTGTCGGTTTTGTTTCCGGAACTTCTGATGACTCTGCTTCTGCAGCATTGTGGATAGCTGCTAAAGCAGCTTCTTTTACTGCCTGAGATGTACGGGTCGCAGTGCTGACCGTATCCCATCCTTCAATAACCGATTCTTCCGCTGCTTTGCCTGTCAGCAAAGTCGAAATCCCCTTGCTCTTACTTACTGCTTTGTTAAAATATGAATCATTCTCCGAATCATATGTTGATCCTGCTGCCACCGCAATATTAGAGAATTTACCGTCGCTGACAGTCAACGTAACCGTAACGTCATATTCATTCCAGTCATTCTCATCTTCATCATCCTCGACTGTTCTGGACACATGCGCCGTCGCACTATACGTGCCATCCATTGCAATCTGATCTCCTGTTACGGCAAATGCCGTCACCGGACACAGACCAACAGCCATCGATGCTGTCAAAATGCCAGCCAGAGTCTTATTCAATAATTCTCTCCTTTTACTCATAAGGTCCTCCTTTATGATAATTTTTATTAGCAAGTCAATGTCGTTCTTTCTACGACCTGCACATATGGCAGTATGAGCAAAATCTGCCCGCACACCTTTGTTCGGTTAGTATAAGCTAACGACCCTATTCTAACTCAAAG
>CAYURX010000115.1:0-8875 GCA_964447245.1 uncultured Coprococcus sp.
ACGATCACATGATCGCCGCTCAGAATACCGGCATTGATCATACTGTCACCGCGGACAGCGAGCATAAACAGCTCCGCATTCGGCAGTATCTCCGCAGGCACCGGATAATAGCCTGTAATATTCTCCACAGCCAGAATCGGTTCACCGGCTGTTACAGTGCCGATCATCGGTATATTCACCATCTCTCGCCTGCTAAGGGCAAATTCATCGTCAAGTATCTCAATGGCCCTCGGCTTCGTCGGGTCACGTCTGATATAACCGTTCTTCTCAAGTGTCTCCAGATGGGAGTGCACAGACGATGTGGATCTCAGTTTCACAGCCTCGCAGATCTCACGCACTGAAGGCGGATATCCCTTCGCCAGAAGCTGTGCCTTTATATATTCAAGAATCTCTTTCTGTTTTGCAGATATTTTACCATTAGCCATATAAAAACCTCCTTATGATATCAGTCCATTATCCAGGTAACAAAATGCTTTATCTATTTCACTGATACTATCATAACACGCCAAACATATATTTGCAAACAAATGTTTGAAATTTAATATTTTTGTAATGAATTCCCTTGACAAACGAACTATCGTTCGGTATAATAGCATCAGAAAGAACGAATGTTTGGAAAATTTGTTCGGAATAAACGTTCGGAATAAGTGTTCGTACATACGATTTCGATTATATTCAGGGAGGTATCACATATGCAAAGGAAAAGGAAAGCTGCTGTTAGGAGAAGATTATTCATGTTAGGTCTGGTTATTCTGCTGGCCGCTGTTTGTATTGTCATGATCCCATTCAGCCGTTTCAGGGTATCTGCAGGTGAGACGAACGATGCTGCCTGCTACATGACCTATGTTGTCCATACAGGCGATACATTATGGGATCTGGCTGACACATACCGCAATCATACATTCAGCACCCATGAAGCGTATATCAATGAAGTGATGCGGGCCAACGGACTGGAAAGCTGCCATATTTATGACGGACAGCTTCTCCTGATTCCGTGTGAAGCGGATCCCGGCAGGACAGCCTCATCAATGGAAACAATTTCCGGGAAATAGTTTTTACTAAAATGTTGCAATTTTGCTTATAAAATGTTACAATAATGTTTCAGAAAGCAAAGGAGGATATTGCAATGCATTTGAATAAACGATTAACAGAGACTCTACTTATTATAGTCCTCAGCCTCACACTTCTCATACCGGTCATGGCTGATACCAAAGAAGATGTCCGGCAGGAGATAAACAGCCTGGAAGGCGAACAGTCTGCAGTCGAATCTGAACTCGCCGATTTAAAATCCACAAAAGATGATCTGGAAGCTTATATTCAGGAAATAGACAACAAACTGAATGATATCCTTGAAAACATGAATGAACTTTCAGACGAGATCGTTGAATTAAGCAATGAGATTCATACGGTCCAGTTAAAAATGATCGAAGCCAGAGCCAGTCAGGATGAGCAGTACAAAGCGCTGAGTGCCCGTATAAAGGCCATGTACGAGAGCGGCGAAGATGATTATCTGCAGCTTTTACTCGGGGCCAGCGATCTGAAAAGTTTTCTCAACGAGGCCGAATACCGTGAGAAAATCAACAGTTATGACTATCATCTGCTAAACCAGCTTCAGGAAACAGCCGACCAGATCGAACATTATAAGAAGGATCTTGAGACCAGACAGAACGAGATGAAAGAGAAGATTGCCGAATATGAATCAGAAAAGACATCTCTTGAGTCTGTACTCAGGGAAAGAGAAGAAGAACTGGCTTCCGTCGATTCAAGTATCGTTTCCAAGAGTGATGAGATTCTTGCAATTCAGGATAAAATCGCCGCAGAAAATCAAAAAATGGCAGACATCCTGAATGAAGAAAAGCGTCAGGAACTTGAGCGTCAGGCTGAGAAAAAACGTCCGGTCAAAACAGAAGGTTCTTCACAAAACAGCAATACAGAAAATGATGATCAGACTGAAACAAGTGATGCCGCTTCCGGCAATGATCAGACCAATGATCCGTCATCCAGCGATCAGGCTGACAGAGACTCAAAACAGCGTGAACCGGACACAGCAGCAGAGCAGGAGACACAGCAGAATGAAACTCCGTCTGAGAAAGAAGAAAAACCAGCATCATCCACCGCAGCCAGCAGTACATATAACGGTCCTGTTCTGACCAGAAGCGCAGGTACGATCATCGGACCATCCGGTAAGGAAACATATTATAATCTTGACATGAGCGGTGTTGTCAGAATTATGCGAAATATGGGATTCTCCGAAGAAGAATATCCATATTGGGTGCGTGACGACGGCTGTAAGATGCTGGGCGACTATATCATATGCGCCGCCAATCTCAATGTACGTCCAAGAGGCACAACCGTTGAAAGCTCCCTTGGTACATGCCTGGTATGTGATACCGGCGGCTTTGCCAGCTACAATTCCACTCAGATAGATATTGCCACGGACTGGTAAGTCTGCATGTAAAATATACCTGAATCCGAATACATACTCAAAACACTTTAGAAAAACTTCCCGCAGATAGGGAAATCAAATAGAACTTCAATCTATCATTATTCTATCTGCGGGAAGTTTTTTATCCTGTTTTGGCGGCCAGTCAGCAATTTTGCCATTAACGATGGCTGTAAACATTTTATTCATGGCGCCAGGATTTTCGCGGTTGATCTGATGCATGAGATTTTTAATGTATTCACGTTTCGTATGGCCATTGGCAGGACAGGGACTTTTTGCAACGGGCAGGTCCTGCTTTCTGGCAAAACCCACAATATCCGCTTCGCTGATATAGAGCAGTGGGCGTATAACGGTCAATCCGGTACGATCCAGATCAGTCACCGGCGGAAAGGCATAAAATCGCCCCTCATAGATCAATGACATAAGCATGGTTTCCACCAGATCGTCCTTATGATGACCATAGGCTACTTTATTGCATCCAAGCGCAAGTGCCTGTTCATTAAGTGCGCCTTTCCGCAATTTGGCACAGAGCGCACAGGGATTTTTTTCATTCCGATAATCAAAGACGATCCGTCCGATCTCAGTTTTAACGACAGTATATGGTACTTTTAAATTCTTGCATAAAGTCTCTATGGCTTCCAGACACTGGTTGTCAAAGCCAAGATCAACCGTTATGGCTTCCAATTCAAAATGTGCCGGGTAAAACCGCTGAAGGCCCTGTAAAGCATATAAAAGTGTTAAACTGTCTTTACCCCCTGAAATTCCAATGGCGATTTTATCACCTTCATGAATCATTTGATAATCGTCAATAACCTGACGTGCATAACTGTACAGACGCTGAAGTTTCATAGTTTTTATACAATTCCTTTCAATTTTGAATCGTTCATCTTTATTTATATCTGTATTTTACATTGTTCACATGAATGATACAAGCAAATGATTGAAAAATGCTGAAAGAGAGTATGTAAGATGCCTGATCTATCGTGTCGCAAAATCAATATTTTGCGACACGATATTGACATTTCAAACGAAAATACCTATAATTGAATTAAACAATTATCAAATTCATTGGAGGTTTATCATGGCGGACTTATCCTACAAACAACAGACAGATTTAAAAAATATAGAAAAAATCCGTGAACATTTAAAGATTTTGCCGAGATTTTGCGGCGAATATTTCCGTTCACTGGAAATCCGTAAAAGCACAAATACACGAAAAAACTATGCCTATGATCTTGGCGTTTTCTTTTACTTTTTACAAACCAATAATCCTTATTTTAAGGATAAAGACCTGCATACGCTGCCAATAGATGTTCTCGATATGATCACAGCCATTGATATCGAGGAATATCTGTCTTTTCTTGAGTCCTACACAAAGGATGGCCGATTGTATACAAATAAAGAAGAAGGCAAAGCAAGAAAATTGTCTTCTCTGAAATCATTTTATGATTATTATTACAAAAAAGGCTTAATTCAAACCAATCCGACCCGCATGGTGGATGTGCCTAAAATCAAGAATAAAAACATTATCAGGCTTGATCCCAATGAAATTGCCATGCTGTTAGATGAGACTGAATCCGGCGGTAAACTGACCGGGAAACAACTGGCCATGCATAACAGAACAAAAGTTCGGGATGTTGCACTGTTGACATTACTACTGGGAACAGGTATTCGAGTGTCCGAATGTGTCGGCCTCGATTTAAAAGATGTGGATTTTAACAATAATGCGATCCGTATCATCCGAAAAGGCGGCAATGAAGCCCTTGTTTATTTTGGGGATGAAGTTCGTGCGGCTTTGCTGGATTATATGCAGGGTCCACGCGCTCAGACAGAACCTGCAGCCGGTCATGATCAGGCACTGTTCATATCGTTGAATCTGACAAGGATCACCACCCGTTCCGTCGAGCGCCTGGTTAAAAAATACGCGCAATTAGTCACAACCGTCAAAAAAATAACTCCGCATAAACTGCGGAGCACTTTCGGCACGGCCCTGTATCAGGAAACCGGCGATATTTATCTGGTCGCTGATACCCTCGGCCATAAAGATGTCAACACAACGAAAAAACATTATGCAGCCATCGATGAAGAAAGACGGCGCCGGGCCGCAAATGTCGTCAAACTGCGTGAAAGCTGATTTCAGCCCTTTCTGAGGCGTTTTAGAAGCTTTGTAAAGTATTCCGGTAATGGCGCTTCAAATTCCATATATTCACCCGTTGAAGGATGGTTAAAACCGAGTATCTTCGCATGCAGTGCCTGTCCCTGAAGCTTAAAACTGTCCTTAGACGGGCCGTATATCGTATCTCCCAGCAATGGATGGCCGATACTTGCCATATGCACACGGATCTGATGGGTACGGCCGGTCTCAAGCCGGCACTCAATATACGTATACTGACCGAATCTTTCGAGAACCCGGTAATGGGTCACAGCCCGCCGACCGTTTTTATAATTGATCCCCATTTTTTTACGGTCAGATTCCATACGGCCAATGGGCGCATCTATCGTCCCTGTATCTTCAGTCAGATTATTATAGACGATGGCATGATAAGCACGGGTAATACTGTGCACGCTCAATTGTTCCGCAATAGCCTGATGCGCTCTGTCATTTTTACAGATGACGAGGACCCCTGTTGTATCTTTATCAATACGATGAACGATTCCCGGACGAAGAACACCGTTAATCGTTGACAATGCATCCTGGCAATGATACATCACTGCATTGACCAGTGTCCCTGAATAATGGCCCGGCGCAGGATGTACGACCATATCCTTTGGTTTATTAACCAGAAGGACATCCTGATCTTCATATAAAATATCAAGCGGGATGTTCTCTGCCTGTATATCCAGCCTGATCGGCTCAGGAAGCACGATGCGTACGGCCTCCCCACAATTTATTCGGTAATTGGCCTTAACAGGCTTAAAATCGACGCTGACGGCCTTGTCGCGGATGATTTTCTGAATATAGCTTCTGGAATACCCATCCATCAGCAGACTCAGATATTTGTCAATACGCATATCCTCGCAGGATTCATCAACGATAAATGTTTTTTCTTCCATAATAAATACTCAACAATAATAAAAGTCCGTTCATATGAACGTCTTTTTATAAACGAAAAATCCTCATCTTTGTAGTAAAAAAGGACAAGAAAAATAAGCAGAAATGCTGATACGGTCACATAGATATCCGCCACGTTAAAAATCGGGAAATCGATTAATTCAAAGTAAAAAAAGTCAACCACATAACTCTGCCTGATACGGTCTATGAAATTGCCGATGGCACCGGCATAAACAAATACCGCGATCCATTTCAGCGGCAGCATCCGCTTTTGATCCGGTATTCGTGTATAGATCAGCATGATAATAACCAATGCAATAATCGTAAAAACAACAAAAAAAGTCTTCTGGTTCTGCATCATACCAAAAGCCGAACCTCTGTTTTCAAGATAATGCAGCCTGAATATGCCCGGAATCAGTGAAATACCATCGGTATTCTTCAGATGAAGAACAGCCATAGATTTACTCCACTGATCCAGCAATACCAGAATGAAAACGGCTGCTGCAGCCTTCACATACTTCATCTTTGTTCACCCGCTTTACATTCACACGTCTGCATGGCAGCCGCCATCAGCAGGTCATCAGTGAGCGAACGGTCGATCACAGCTTCACCTGTATGTTTCAAAAGGATAAATTTTACTTTCCCTTTATCCATTTTTTTATCCGATTTGGATACGGATACGACCTCTCCTGGCTCAATACCTGAAACACAAACCGGCAGATTAAAATCACGGATCGTGCTCAGAATATCCCTGTAATCAGCCTCGCTGATCAGTCCTTTCTGCCAGGACAGCCAGGCAGCTCCGTTCATACCAACAGCCACACATTCACCATGAAGCATTTTAAAATCCATCAGCTTTTCAATGGCATGTCCAAGGGTATGTCCAAAATTCAGCAGGGCACGCTCTCCCGCTTCCTCCGGATCATTTTCGACAACTGCCTGTTTGATCTGGCAGCTTCGCTCGATCATATCAAGCAATACACCCGTATCTTTTACAAGAATGGCTTCACGATGAGACTGCAGCCAGCAATAATAGTCCTTATCCCTGATCAATCCATGTTTGATAATCTCACCCAGGCCGGAAATATACTGTTTTTCCGTCAAAGATCCCAGCACAGCCACATTGGAATAGACAAGCTTTGGCTGATGAAAAGCTCCTACCATATTTTTATACGCTTTAAAGTCTACACCTGTCTTACCGCCGATACTGCTGTCCACCTGTGCCAGCAGGCTGGTCGGCATCTGAATAAACTGAATGCCCCGCAAATAGGTAGCGGCTGTAAAACCGGTCAGATCTCCCACGACACCACCGCCAAGGGCCACCAGCATATCTCTGCGTTCGAATTTTGAAAGGATCAGAAATTCATATAAATCCTGTACAACAGACAGATTCTTGCTCTCCTCACCGGCCGAAAATACAAAACAGGTCACAGACTTGCAATGCGACTGAAAAATATCTGTGACCATCTGTAAATAATATTTTTCAACATTCGTATCTGTCACGATACATATTTTTCTGTCTCTGATGTCCAATTCATCAAGGGCCGGACCAAGGGCGTCAAAACTATCTGAAAGAGCAATCGGATAAATCGGAATCCCTTTATAATGAATCGTCAGTTTTCTCATTGTCATCTTATTGCTATTATTCATTGGTATCATCAAACATTGCGGAAAAATCTTTAATCATGGATTCTTCTGTTGACAGGGTTTCATCGAAATCTTCTTCTTGTTCCTCTGATGCTGCCGCACCGCTTAAAGCCGCGCCGTCCTGATGCACAGGCGCTGCCTGAAGCTGATCCACATGCTCGGATGCCGACTGTTCAAGACCGGTTATTGCATTCATTGTGGCCAGTTCAATGTTGAAAGCCTCAGAATTCAATAATTCGATCTGTGCTGAAGCAAGGGCCTTGTACTGCGCGCGGTAACGGTCATACTGCTGTAAAAGATCAGCCGTCTTCACATGAATTCTTTCCAGTTCAACCTTGGCATCGGCAACGATGGTTTGAGCCTTCAAAACAGCTTCCTGTTCAATAACAGTCGCATTCTTTTTGGCGCCGACAATCGTCTCCTCAGCCGTTGTCTCAGCAAGAACAAGGGCTTTTTGCAGAGATTTCTCAATTTCTCTGTAATGATTCAATCCTTCGTTCAGATTGTTGATTTTTTCCTTCAATGAAAGATTTTCTTTATAAAGAGTTTCATAATCCGCAGACATGCCTGAAAAAAAGCTGTCTACATCGGCCTTGGAATAACCCATACCACTCTTAAATGTTTTTCCGTTAATTTCAATAGGTGTTAACATATGACAGACCTCCTTTGTTCGTTGTCAATTACTCATCTTCTTCAGAATAGCCGAATGCCGGAATATCCACATTGGAAGATGCCATTTCCTGCAAATCTCCTGTAATATCAATATCTTCAGGTGTCACAATAACAATAGAGTCAGAAATCTGCTTGGCACTGCCATTGATGGCATAGCAGGAACCGGATACAAAATCAATGATCCGCTGAGCTTCCTGAGTCGTAACGGCATCAAAATTGATAATCGCAGCCCGGCCGGACAAAATAATGTCACTGATTTCCTGACATGTATTAAAATCAACAGGCTTTGACACGCAGACTTCCATACTCCGTGATGAATTTGAACGGATCGGAACAATATTACTGTTGCGGCCAAACGATGATGTCTTTTTGGAAGCCGACGATGTCGTGCTGCGTGTCCTGCGTTTTTCAGTCACTTCATCATCCAGATCATCTATATCGTCATAATCATCCTGTTTTTTTGCTGAAACAGACTTCTTCAATCGGGAAGATGACTTTGTAGATGCCGACTTCTTCCTAACTGGTTCTTCGGGAATATCGTCCACATCATCATCTATATCGTCATCATAATAATCGTCTTCATATTCATTATCATTGAGCTTCATAAAATCCAGAATTTTGTTAAAGCCTTTACTCATAATACTTATACGCTCCTCATTTTATATTTGATAATTTCTTTCACCGAATATACCGGTACCGACACGAACCATGGTCGCACCTTCTTCAATGGCTACTTCATAATCTCCGGTCATCCCCATTGACAACTCGTCCATATCAACATTATCAATGTTTTTGCTTTTTATGTCAACAGATAATTGTCTTAATTTTTGGAAATATTGACGGTTTTCCTCCGGATTATCCGTAAACGGGGCAATGGTCATCAATCCTCTGATATGGATATGCGGCAGCTTTGCCGCAGCCTCAACCAGTTCAATGGCAGCCGCGCAGGTCGTACCGAACTTGGTTTCTTCTTCAGCGACATTGACTTCAATCAGCACATTGACTGTCGTACCGGCCCTGGCTGCTTCATGGTCGATCTGTTCTGCCAGTCTCAGAGAATC
>CAYURX010000116.1:0-8847 GCA_964447245.1 uncultured Coprococcus sp.
CTGAAAGAAGCGGTGACCCTGGCGGAATACATCCGGGATCTTGGCTATATGCCGGAACAGGTGCAGGATTTTTACCCGACGCCGTCAACATTGTCCACCTGCATGTATTATACGGGTCTGGATCCCCGGACCATGACCCCGGTTTATGTGCCGAAGGACCCCCATGAGAAAGATATGCAGCGGGCGCTGATCCAATACAGGGATCCGAAGAATTACGGGCTGGTCAAAGAAGCCTTATTAAAAGCCGGGCGGGAAGATTTAATTGGATTTGACAGACATTGCCTGATCCGGCCGAGGCCGCCGAAAACAGAAAACAGGGATCGTGGGCCGACAGGCAAAGGCGGCAGGAAAGAAAGAAAGCCGCAGATCAATAGCAGCAGGAAGGGAAAGCACAGTGAAAAAGGTTATCATCGGAACAAATGAGAGCGGTCAGCGGCTGGATAAATTTCTGGTGAAATATCTCAATGCCGCGCCGAAAAGTTTTATCTATAAAATGCTCCGCAAAAAAAACATCACATTGAATGATAAAAAAGCTGATGGCGGGGAAAAGCTGGTCATGGGAGATACGGTGACTTTCTGGCTGTCCGACGAGACCATCGGTCAATTCAGGCAGCAGCCGCGGCAAAACGCAGTGGGACTTCCGAAACCCGAGATCATTTATGAAGACGCGCATATTGCCGTGATGAATAAACCGGCAGGACTCTTATCCCAGAAAGCGGAGCCGGGGGATGTTTCCATCAATGAGATGTTTGTGGGGTGGATGCTTCAGAGCGGACAGCTCACGGAAGAAGAACTGCAATCTTTTCATCCGTCGGTCTGCAACCGTCTGGACCGCAACACAAGCGGACTGATCACGGGCGGAAAGACACTGGCCGGGCTGCAGTTTTTATCCCGGGGATTTAAGGACCGAACATTCCATAAATATTATTTTTGTGTGGTCAAAGGAAAGATTTCTGAAAAAATACGTCTGACAGGTTATCTCGTCAAGGATGAACAGACCAATAAGGTAACGGTGACAAAAGAAGCCAGGCATCAGGCGGATCACATAGAAACGGCGTATGAACCGCTGGAAAGCCGTCACGGCTATACATTGTTAAAAGTTTTATTAGTTACGGGGCGCACGCATCAGATCCGCGCCCATTTGGCCAGTGTGGGCCATCCGATCATCGGAGATTTCAAGTATGGCGACGCGTCCGTGAATGCTTATTTTAAAAGCCATTATAAGGTGAAACATCAGCTTCTCCATGCGGGCCTGCTCAAAATGCCGGTTTGTACCGGAGAGTGGGCGTATCTGTCAGAGTGGGAGTTTCGGGCGCCATGGCCGGATACTTTCAGAAAAGTACTGGCCGGGGAAGGGTTTTTAACAGAGGAGGCGTCGGTATAGTCATGGCTACATGGAATTCACGGGGGCTTCGCGGTTCCCTTCTGGAAGAACTGATCAACCGCACTAATGAAAAATACAGGGAGCAGCATCTGGCACTGATTCAGAAAATTCCCACACCCATCACGCCGGTCAGAATGGATCAGGAAACGCGGCAGATCACGCTGGCCTATTTTGAGCAGCGCAGTACCGTCGATTACATCGGGGCCGTGCAGGGAATCCCTGTTTGCTTTGATGCCAAGGAATGCCGGACCAATACATTCCCGATCCAGAATATCCATGAGCATCAGGTCGTATTTATGCGGGATTTTGAGGCCCAGGGCGGCATTGCCTTTCTGATTCTTTATTTTACAAACGCAGACCGGTATTTTTATCTGCCTTTTGCACAGATGGCCGATTTCTGGAACCGGTCAAAAACCGGCCACGCGAAAAGCTTTAAAATCAGTGAACTGGACCCGGACTATGAACTGACCTGCAATGGCTATTTCATTCATTATCTTGAAGCCGTGCAGAAAGACATTTTATCAAGACCGGATAATACTTGACAACGGCGGACGGTCATATTATAATAAATTTCACGAATTATCATTGTAGCAGACTAAAGTGTCTGCCTTAAAGGAGTTTGAACATGGAAAGCTTATTACATACCCCTGAGGGCGTCAGGGATATTTATAATGAAGAATGCAGCAGAAAAAATGTTTTATCGGGGAAACTGAACCGGATTCTGAATCTGTACGGCTATAAGGATATTCAGACGCCGACGTTTGAGTTCTTTGATATTTTTAACAGGGAGAGGGGAACGGTCCCTTCCCGGAATATGTACAAGTTTATTGACAGAGACGGCAGTACCCTTGTGCTGCGCCCGGATATCACGCCGTCCATTGCCAGAACCGTTGCCAAATATTACAAAGACGAACGGATCCCGCTGCGTTTTTCCTATTGCGGCAATACGTTTATCAACAATTCCAGTCTGCAGGGAAAGATGAAGGAGACGACCCAGCTTGGCGCCGAATTGGTCGGTGACAGGGATATTGAGGGAGATGCGGAGGTTATAGCCCTGGCGATTCACCTGCTGCTTGAATCGGGATTGACGGACTTTCAGTTGGATATCGGCCATGTGGGCTTTTTCAGAGCGCTGGCTGATGAGGCAGTCATGGATGAGAAGGCCAGGCAACAGCTTCGACAGCTCATTGAGAGTAAGAATTATTTTGGTGTGGAAGCTTTTGTGGAGCAGCTGCATTTGCCGGAGACAGCATCCCGGATCCTTTTGAAATTGCCGGAGTTATTTGGTTCTTTCGATGTGCTGGCGCAGGCCAGAGCCATGACCGGTAATGAGGAAGCGTTGGAGGCTCTGGAACGTCTTGAAAAATTATATCATCTGATCGCGGAATATGGCTTTGAAAAATATATCACTATTGATTTAGGCATGCTGACGGAGTATGATTATTATACAGGGATCATATTCCGGGGCTATACCTATGGGACAGGCGACGCCATCGTAAAAGGCGGACGGTATGACCATCTGATCGGCCAGTTCGGCAAGGATGCGGCCAGTGTGGGCTTTGCCGTTGTGCTGGATGAACTGATGCTTGCGCTGTCCCGTCAGAAGATCGCGATCCCGACGGGGGATAATGCGTCGCTGGTACTTTATGAACCGGAATACCGCAGTCAGGCCATTCAGACGGCCAATTCGCTCCGGGCCATCAATCGCGCGGTGTGCATGATGAAAAAGGACGGAGCGCTTGATATGGTAGATTATAAAGATTATTGCAGGCGCTATCATATGGAGAGCATTCTCTGGGTGAATGACAGCAAACTGCTGACCAAGCTGGACATTGCGGATGATTCTGTCAGGACAATGCCGGTTCCGGAGTTTTAAGCTGCAGCAAAGGAGATAGAAAGATGAAGTATTTAACATTTGCGCTGGCCAAAGGGCGGCTGGCGAAAAAATCACTGGCTCTTTTTGAGCAGCTTGGTATCCATATGGATGAAATGAAAGATCCGGACACAAGAAAACTTATATTTGTCAATGAAGACTTAAAGATTCGGATGTTTCTCGCGAAGGCTTCGGATGTGCCGACCTATGTGGAGTACGGCGCGGCGGATATTGGCGTGGTCGGCAAGGATACATTGCTGGAGGAGGGGCGCAAACTTTATGAGGTGCTCGATCTGGGTTTTGGTAAATGCCGGATGTGCGTGTGCGGTCCGGCCAGCGCGGCGGAGTATCTGCGGCATCATGAACTGATCCGTGTGGCTTCCAAGTATCCTGGTATTGCCAGGGAGTATTTTTATAATAAGAAGCATCAGACCGTTGAGATCATCAAACTGCATGGCTCTGTGGAACTGGCGCCGATCGTCGGTTTATCAGAGGTCATTGTGGATATTGTCGAGACAGGGACAACTCTGCGGGAAACGGACTGGAGGTCCTGGAGGAAATCTGTCCGTTATCGGCAAGGGTCGTTGTCAATCAGGTCAGTATGAAGATGGAAAATGAACGGATCATGAAGTTGATCAGAGATCTGAAGGCCATTTTGTAAGTTTTGGCCGGTCAATATAGGAGGAGTAGAATGAAAATCACAAAAATCACAAGGGATGCGGTGGATACGCTGCTGGATGATCTGCTTAAAAGAAGTCCGAATAATTATACAGGGTATGCCGACAAAGTACAGGCCATCATCGATGAGGTCAAAGCCCGGAAAGACGCGGCTGTTTTTGAGATGACGAAGCGATTTGACGGGGCGGATGTGAATGCGGGCAATATCCGTGTGACGGAAGATGAGATCCGGGAAGCCTATACACAGGTGGACCCGTCGCTGATTGAGATTATTCGAAAAGCAATCGTCAATATCAGGGTTTATCATGAGAAGCAGCGTCAGTACAGTTGGTTTGATACAACAGCGGACGGAACCATCCTTGGTCAGAAGGTCACGCCGCTTCAGAGCGCCGGTGTCTATGTGCCGGGCGGGAAAGCGGCTTATCCGTCATCTGTTTTGATGAATGTGATTCCGGCAAAAGTGGCCGGAGTGGAGAAGATCGTCATGGTGACGCCGCCGGGACGGGACGGCAAAGTGAATCCGGGAACGCTGGTGGCCGCCAATGAGGCGGGAGCCGACGAGATCTACAAAGTGGGCGGTGCTCAGGCCATTGCGGCGCTGGCTTTTGGCACAGAATCCATTCCAAAGGTGGATAAGATCGTCGGACCGGGCAATATCTATGTGGCACTGGCCAAAAAGGCCGTTTACGGCCATGTGAGTATTGATTCCATCGCAGGGCCAAGTGAGATCCTGGTTATTGCCGACGAGACGGCCAATCCGCGGTTTGTGGCGGCGGATCTGTTGTCCCAGGCCGAACATGACGAGCTGGCTTCCGCTATTCTTGTGACGACCAGTGAGCAGCTGGCTGGGCAGGTAGCTGAAGAAATTAAAAGTTTTACGGCTGTCTTATCACGGCGGGATATTATTGAAAAATCACTGGACAATTATGGCCATATTCTCATTGCCGCCGATATGGAGGAGGCCATTGACATTGCCAATGCCATTGCTTCCGAACATTTGGAGATCGTGACAAAGAATCCGTTTGAAGTCATGACGAAGATCCGCAATGCAGGCGCTATTTTTATCGGTGAGTACAGTTCCGAACCGCTTGGAGATTATTTCGCAGGTCCGAATCATATTCTGCCGACGAACGGTACAGCCAAATTCTTCTCACCGCTTGGCGTGGATGATTTTATCAAGAAATCCAGTATCATTTATTATTCGAAAGAGGCGCTGGCGCCAAAGAAAGACGATATCATGCAGTTTGCCAAAGCGGAATCATTAACGGCCCATGCCAATTCCATTGGCGTGAGATTTGAGGAAAAATAAATGGAAAGAACAGAAAGAACAGCAGCGATTACAAGAAAAACATCAGAAACAGATATACAATTATCCATCAATATTGACGGCAGCGGCCAGTCAGATGTGCAGACGGGCATTGGTTTTTTTGATCATATGCTCAAAAGCTTTGCGAAGCACGGCTTTTTTGATCTGACCGTGCGTGTGAACGGCGATCTGGAAGTCGACTGTCATCATACCATTGAGGATACGGGTATTGTGCTCGGTGAAGCTATCAAAAAGGCCATCGGTGATAAGCAGGGCATCCGACGTTACGGTTTCTTTGTCATGCCCATGGATGAAACGCTGGTCCTGACTTCGCTGGATCTGTCCGGCCGGCCTTATCTTGGTTTTGACGCAGCTTTTACAGTGGACCGGGTAGGAAGCTTTGATACGGAAATGGTTCGGGAGTTTTTCTATGCCGTTTCCTATAGCTGCGGCATGAATCTGCATATTCGCCAGCTTACAGGACAGAATAATCATCATCTCATTGAGGCGATTTTTAAATCCTTTGCCCGGGCACTGGACGAGGCAACGGGTTATGATGCCCGTATACAGGATGTTTTATCCACAAAGGGGACATTATAAGGAGAGTGGCGGCATGCAAATTTATCCTGTGATTGAAATTTCAGGCGGCAGATGTATTCATTCAAATGGCAATAATTACAGCCAGAGTCCGATCTTTACGAGTCATCCGTTGAAAATGGCTCAGAAATGGGAGGCTGAAGGCGCAAAAATGCTTCACATCGTCGATGTTGACGGCGCTTCTTCAGGTTTTTCAGCCAACATGCCTGTCATATGCGCAATCGCTGAACAGGTGCATATTTCGGTGCAGGTGGGCGGCGGTATCCGTTCAATTAAGGATATTGATCAGTATCTCAATATGGGAGCGGCCCGTGTGGTGATCGGTACCCAGGCCATTGCGAATGATGTGTTTGTGAAAGAAGCGGTGAATCTCTTTGGCAGTGAAAAAATCGTCATTGCCATTGACGCGCAGGACGGGATGATCGCAACGGAGGGCCGGACGAAGCTGAGTCATTATCATGCCCTGAATTTTGCTTCCAATATGAAAAATATCGGCATCGATACGATAATCTATACGGATATGTTAAGACGGGGACTTGATAACGGCAGCGGTGCCATGCAGGCTTTTGAAATTGCGAACAAACTGCATATGAAGGTGATTTACAGCGGCGGTATCCGTTCACTGAAAGACATTGAAACTTTCAGAAACTGGGGAATGTATGGCCTGATTCTCGGCAAAGCGCTGTATGAAGCAAGATTTTCACTGGCGGATGCCAATGAACTGTGCTGGTAGCTGTAAGGAGGAAGACATGAATTTTAAACATATTTATCCGATTATGAATTTTAGTGATGACGACCAGCTGGCTGTTCAGTATGAACGGTTTGGGGCCGACGGTGTTGTGATGATCAGTCCGGACTTTGCCGACGAGGAGATGCTGATCAAAAAAATCAAAGGTATCTGCGGGCAGTCCGATTGCCGTCTCTATGTATGGCAGCCATATCAACGGCTGGAAGATATCAAGAAGATCCTTTATGGCGGAGCAGCCGGCGCGTGGATCGATGCTGCAGAGGAAAGGCTCATCAGGGAGGCTGCTGAAAGATTCGGAGTGGATAAGGTAGGGATGGTCATTACGGAACCGGAAGCCGTTGTGTCCGAAATACAACTGGCGTCTGATCTGAAGCTTGAGCATATTTTTGTGACGGGCAATATTGAAAAATTGCCGGAATCGGCACCGGATGGCACGGTGATCGCCGTATGCGGGAGCACCGACAGGGAACACATGCGTCAATTGTTGAAAAACAGGGATGTGCGGGCGGTGGCCCTGATGAATGATGCCGAAGATGTGCCGAACCTTTATCTATTGAAATCGGAACTGGCCGACGGGGATTATCAGTTGAATCTCTTTAAGAGCAGCCTGGATTTTGATACCTTTAAGCTGGATGACCAGGGACTGATCCCGGTCATTGTACAGGATTTCAGGACAGCCGAAGTGCTGATGATGGCTTATATGAATCAGGAGGCGTTTGAGCAGACGCTGAGGGAAGGGGTCATGACCTATTGGAGCCGCAGCCGCCGCAAGCTCTGGCGCAAGGGTGATACAAGCGGTCATTACCAGTATGTGAAATCCCTCGAGATCGACTGTGACAGGGATACGATCCTGGCAAAAGTTGAGCAGATCGGCGCCGCCTGCCATACGGGCAACAGGAGCTGTTTTTATACCAACCTTGTTCGTAAGGCTTATGACGGACGGAATCCGATGACGGTCTTTGATGAGGTCATGGCCACCATCACTGACAGAAAGGCACATCCGAAGGAAGGCTCCTACACCAATTATCTTTTTGAAAAGGGCATTGACAAGATCCTCAAGAAGGTTGGCGAGGAAGCGACGGAGATCGTGATCGCGGCCAAGAACCCGGATCAGGAAGAATTGAAATACGAAATCTGTGATTTTCTTTACCATGTGATGGTATTGATGGCGGAAAAAGATATTTCATGGAAAGAAATCGCAAAAGAACTGGCAAAGCGGCATTAAATGTGTTATACTGGATTAAATTTATGGTTACGATTTTGAGGAGGTCAGAATATGGCGTTAATTACAACATTTTTTACTTATCTTTGCAAAGCTGTTTTTTTCCTTGCTGTCGCTGTGGCAGGTTTTATGGCCGGCAAGAAGTTCAAGGCATCCAAAGCGCAGAAAAATAGCGTATCAGAGGAATAATCAAATTGACAAAGCCTGTATTTAATTCTATAATAAGAAACTGGTAGACCTTGTTTACCAGTTTTTTTGTTTCACAGGAAGGCGTTTTCCGGGAAATAAAAAAGATTTTTGTTCTAAATGTCTAGGAGGAATAGGATATGGAGAAACCATACAGTCTTAATGAATTACGAAAAATGTTTTTGGAATTTTTTGAGAGCAAGGGCCATCTGGCCATGAAAAGCTTTTCATTAATTCCACATAATGATAACAGCTTATTATTGATCAATTCCGGTATGGCGCCGCTGAAGCCTTATTTTACAGGTGCGGAGATCCCGCCGAGACGTCGTGTGACCACCTGCCAGAAGTGTATCCGTACAGGCGATCTGGAGAATGTTGGCAAGACAGCAAGACATGGTACATTTTTTGAAATGCTTGGCAATTTTTCCTTTGGCGATTATTTTAAGCATGAAGCCATTGCCTGGTCATGGGAGTTTTTGACGGAAGTGGTCGGACTGGATGCAAACCGTCTTTATCCGTCCATTTACCAGGATGATGATGAAGCTTTTGAGATCTGGAACAAGGAAATCGGTATCCCGGCGGATCGTATTTTCCGTTTCGGAAAAGAGGACAATTTCTGGGAGCACGGCGCAGGTCCATGCGGTCCATGTTCCGAGATCTATTATGACCGCGGTGAAAAATATGGCTGCGGCAAGCCGGGCTGTACGGTTGGCTGTGAGTGCGATCGTTATATGGAAGTATGGAACAACGTTTTCACCCAGTTTGATAACGATGGCCATAACAATTATACAGAACTTGAACAGAAGAATATTGATACAGGTATGGGCCTTGAACGTCTGGCTGTTGTTGTACA
>CAYURX010000117.1:0-8807 GCA_964447245.1 uncultured Coprococcus sp.
CGGATCCGTGAAATTCTCATAGGCCGCCGTCGGAATGCCATATTTCTTCATCAAATCCTTGGAAAACGCTTTGGAGCCTTCAATAATAGCCGCATTTTTGCGAGGACCAAATACCCGCAGCCCTTCCGCTTCAAAAGCGTCGACCACACCGCCCACCAGCGGATCGTCCATACCGATCACCGTCAGATCAATGGCTTTTTCCTTTGCAAAAGCAACAAGTCTGTCAAATTCCATGGCGCCGATATTCACACATTCGGCCACTTCTTCAATGCCTGCGTTACCAGGCGCGCAATATACCTTATCAACCAGCGGACTTTCTGCCACCTTCCACGCAATCGCATGTTCCCGGCCGCCACCGCCAACGATTAATACCTTCATATGTTCATTTCTCCTCTATCACAACTTTGCCGTCAACCACATGCACCTGACCGTGCGCAATAAGATCAATGACCTTTGGCATGATCTGCCATTCCGCCTGCTCCATAATTCTGCGCTGCAAAACTTCCGGTGTATCATCCGAACGCACTTCCACCGGCTTCTGCATAATGATCGGACCTGTGTCCGTGCCTTCGTCCACAAAATGCACCGTAGCGCCGCTGATTTTCACGCCGCGTTTTAATGCCGCTTCATGGACATGCAGCCCATAATAACCCGTGCCGCAGAATGAAGGGATCAAAGACGGATGGATATTGATAATTCTGTTTCTGTAAGCACGAATCATCGCTTCCGGCACCACGACCATGAAACCGGCCAGCACGATCAGATCCACCTGTTTCCCGTCAATAAATGCTAATAATGCTTCATTAAATTCCGCCCTGCTCCCGTAATTCTTCGGGGAAATGCAAACCGCGTCGATCCCGGCCTGTCTCGCCCGCTCAAGCGCATAAGCTTTCGGATTATTGCTGACCACAACTTCAATACGGGTATCCGTAATACGTCCATCAGCAATACTGTCAATAATGGCCTGCAGGTTTGTACCGCCGCCGGATACAAGTACCGCTATTTTTAACATAATGTAACACCTTTCTCACCGGCTGTCAGTTCACCGATCACATAAGCCTGCTCTCCGGCTTCCTCAAGCAATTGCAGCGTCTTTTCAACATCAGCCGGGTCCACACCCAGCACCATACCAATACCCATATTAAATGTATTGTACATCATCTGTTCAGCAATATCACCTTTGGCTGCCAGTAATCTAAAGATTGCCGGCACTTCATAGCTGTCCTTTCTGATGACCGCACGAACGCCATCCGGCAGCATACGCGGAATATTTTCATAAAAACCGCCGCCCGTGATATGACTGCAGCCTTTGATCACAACACCGCCGTCCTTCACATGCTTCAGTGCTTTTACATAGATCCTTGTCGGCACGATCAAAGCCTCTCCAAGGGTCTTACCCAGTTCATCATAATACGTATTCAAAGATTCCTCCGTCATCTCAAATACTTTACGGACAAGAGAAAAGCCATTACTGTGAACGCCTGAAGAAGCAATACCGATCAGCACATCACCGGCCTTTAAATGCTCACCTGTGATCAGATCCTTCTTATCCACGATACCTACGGCAAAACCGGCAAGATCGTATTCATCTTCCGGCATCAGTCCCGGATGCTCCGCTGTTTCGCCGCCGATGAGCGCCGCACCGGCCTGCCTGCACCCTTCGGCCACTCCGCTGACGATCGTTGCGATTTTTTCAGGGTAATTTTTGCCGCATGCAATATAATCAAGGAAAAACAGCGGTTCACCGCCGGCACAGGCCACATCATTGACACACATGGCCACACAGTCAATCCCCACTGTGTCATGTTTGTCCATCAAAAAGGCCAGTTTGATTTTTGTTCCGACCCCGTCAGTCCCGGACAACAGCACCGGATCGTCCATTTTCTTAATATTTTCCAGGGAAAAAGCACCGGAAAATCCGCCAAGGCCGCCAAGCACCTCCGGGCGCATGGTACCTTTGACAAATTTTTTCATTAACTCTACGGATTCGTATCCTGCTTCAATATCCACACCCGCATTCTTATAATCCATTTTCAATCCTCCGTTTATTCATAAAAAATTAGACTGGATAATCCCCATCTATACTGGATAATCCCCGTCAAAACAGGCCATACAGAAGCCGCCCTTCACTTCACCGCAGGCTGATACCATACCTTCCTTTGACAGGAAAGCCAGGGAATCGGCGCCTGTCATGGCCAGCACTTCTTCTTCCGTCTGGCTGTTGAAAATCAGCCTCCTGGCCTCCGGCACGGCTGCGCCATAGCGGCACGGATAGGCGATCGCTGCCGCCGCGATCCGTAAATGAACGCTTCTGGCTCCGGCCTTCTTCAGCAATTCCACCAGCATTTTAGCCGTTGTACCCTGGATCATGGAGTCATCCACAACAACAATATCTTTATCTTTAACCTGGCTTTTAATCACCGAAAGCTTCATATGAACCAGACGGTCAAACAAAATGCCTTCCGGTTTTACCAGATTATTCCCGTAATATTTATTCTTGGCAAAGCCGTCAATCATTGGGATTCCCAATGTATCCGCATAACCCGCGGCCGCGGCCAGTCCAGAATCCGGTACCCATATGACGGCGTCGGCCGAAACCGGCGCCTCTTTGGCCAGATTCTGTCCCATGGCATAGCGCGCCCTGTAGACTTCCTGACCATTCATCACACTGGCCGGATGGGCATAATAAATATACTCATAGATGCAGGAACGTGTCGCATCCTCCGGCATTCCCTGCACGGACTTCGGTCCCTCCGCATTGATCACAACGATCTCACCCGGTTTTACATCCCGCACATATTCAATGTTCAGTTCATCAAAAGCACAGGTTTCCGAAGACAGGAACCATGAATGATCTTCCCGCCCAAGCACCAGCGGCCGGATGCCTCTTGGGTCCCGGACGCCGATCACCTTTCTCGGCGTCATAACCAGCATGGCATAACCCCCCTTTAACACCGGCATAATGGACGCAATGGCCTCCTCAATGGTCGGATAACGATTGCGTGCTCTTGAAATCAGCACGGAAATTACCTCCGCCGCCTCCATCGTCTGAAAAACGGAACCCTGCAGTTCCAGTTCATGCCGCAGTTCCTCTATATTGGTCAGACCGCCATTTAACGCAACAGCCATATGACCGCTTGTATATCTTATAACGATTGGCTGCGCATTCTCCCTCGCATTCCTTCCATCGTCACGGAGAATATGCCCGATACCGGCATGGCCCTGAAGCTTCGCCAGCTTCATTTCATCAAACACTTCTGTTACCAGACCGGCATCCTTGATATAATCAAAGTTTCCCTGATTATCATTGACACAGATGCCCGCCGCCTCCGTACCGCGATGCTGCATGGAAAATAAGCCGTAATATATGAGATGGGATGTATGGAAACCGTTATTATCAAACATACCAAACAAACCGCATCGATCCATGATTTTATCCATCATTTCCTCCATTTACAGACAATACTGTCTGCTGTACCGTATTACATTTCCTTCAGATACGCCTGATAACCGACATTTTCAAGTTTCTCCGCCTTATGAAGCACCGTCGTCTCAAGATTGCTGCTGTAAGCTTTCAGCCTTTCACGCAGCGCCGCATCGCCTGCTGCCACGATCTTTGCCGCAAGAAGCCCCGCGTTCTGAGCGCCGTTGATGGCAACCGTTGCAACCGGAATGCCCGGCGGCATCTGAACGATCGAATACAGAGAATCCACGCCGCCAAGGGCCTTCGTCTGTACCGGTACGCCAATCACCGGCAATACGGTCATGGCTGCTGTCATCCCCGGCAGATGGGCCGCGCCGCCTGCTCCCGCAATGATCACGGACAGCCCTTTTGCTTCGGCTGTCTTCGCATATTCACATAATCGATCCGGCGTCCTGTGCGCCGATACAATGGTCAGTTCATAAGGCACCTGCAATTCATCAAGTATCTCAGCGGCTTTTGACATCACCGGCAAATCTGAATCGCTGCCCATGATAATGCCTACTTTTACGCTCATTTGTTATACCTCCTGCTAAAAACTTATTTTTGAATGCGCTTCACGCGCTTTAAAAAGTGCATCTTCAATCGTCCGGTCCGTCACGGTGATATGCCCCATCTTGCGTCCCACCCTGACATCTTCCTTACCATATAAATGGATCTTGACTTCAGGATAACGATAAGCTTCCTCAAGTCCTTTTACTTCCGCCTTCTTGTTCACTGTGCCGATAATATTCTTCATGACCGTCGGCCGGATCAGTTCCGTACTGCCAAGGGGCATTCCCAGAATAGCCCGTATATGATTCTCATACTGGGAAGTGATACATCCCTCTATTGTATAATGCCCTGAATTGTGCGGTCTCGGCGCCAGTTCATTGACCAGCACATGCTGATCTTTTGTCACAAAAAGTTCAATACAGAGCATTCCATAGGCGTTAAAAGCCCGGACCGCCTTTCTGGCCACATCCATGGCCTCCTCTTTGCAGCCCGGCGCGATATCGGCCGGCACCGTTGTCTCATCCAGAATACTGTTCACATGCACATTCTCCGCCACCGGGAAAACAGCCACATCACCGTTGGTGCTCCGGCACACAAGAATGGATACCTCCTTGATAAACGGGACAAATGCTTCCACCATCAGGGGCAGACGGCCTGCGCCAAGACTTTCATAGGCGCTCTTAATTTCTTCCGGTGAATGGATCACCGCATTGCCCTTGCCGTCATATCCGCCCGTACAGGTCTTTAAAATCACCGGATAGCCGAAATGATTGCATCCCTGCACCAGTTCTTCGTACGAATCCGCTTTTCTGAATTCAGGAACCGGAAGTCCGTGCTGCAATAACCATTCCTTCTGGTGATACTTGTTCTGTATATGTAAAAGGGTCTCACTGGACGGATAAACAGGGCATCCATGGGCCTCGATCTGCTGGAGGGCCATCACACTGATATGCTCAAATTCATAGGTCACCACATCCACCATGGATGCCAGCTTCGCAATAGCCGCCACATCGTCAAAATCCGCGACAATATGCTCATCCGCAATACTATGGGCCGGACAATGCAGGGTCGGGTCAAGAATGACGAAATAATCATCCAGCCTTTTGGCATCGAGGATCATCATTTTTCCTAACTGCCCGCCGCCAATAATACCGATTTTATGCATTTTTAACGCTCCTTTTATAATCAGTTCTTATTAATACACCGATAGAGGGATTGAACCTTATCAATCTGACTCTATTGTAACCGTCCTGATGTTTTCCGTCAATAGATAACCGAAAAAAAGGAAAGGTTCTTGAACTCCCTTTCCTTTTTCTATGACTGTTTCTAATCTCATTTATAACTATTACTAATAAATAGACTTGCCCTAAATATTCAATGCGTCGTTTAAGGCCTCCGTACCCTTCAGACAGAACCGGCCGTTTTTGATAATGTCCACCTCCTGACCGTCCGCAAAACAGGCCGTAATGGCGCCGATCTCATCATAAGGTATCGTAATATCCGTATGCACATTGAAATAGGCATGTTCCATATCCGTATGTCTGAGACGGGACATTTCGTTTTCCCTGGCCACGATCTCTTTGCCATCCAGATTGTAGACTTTGTGATCCTCGCTGTGACTGTAACATGTATCGCCCACCGCAAAATGAGGTCCGGTCTTCTCCATGATCAAAATCGGCATGAGGCTGCTGATGCCAAACCTTCTGGCCATGGCGTAAGCCGTCGTATTCGTACCGATCGCAAATTCACCCATCGGCAGCGTCTCCCTGTTCTGAAGCAGATTCTGTTTCAGATAAGCCTTATTCTCCGCCTCATCCTCGTAATTGCTGCAATGATAATCGGCGATGCAGCCATCCTTGAATGTCAGGGTCAGATTTCTGTAATTCAGCCCGTTAAGATAAACGCCGGACACATTCAGCACACCGTCCGTTCCGGCCAGCACAGGACTTGTAAATACTTCACCCACCGGGATATTCACATCGGCGCAGCAGTTTTCAAAAACCGTTTCCTTCTCAGGATCGGCCAGCTGCCACAGCGCCACCTTCAGATCCGTCTGATTGCCGTTCATTCCGGTAATATGCATGTAAGCGGCCCCGTCCATGGCATCGATCATCGCCTGCTGGATCTTTCTGTAAACATCATTGTCCAGATTGTTCACCTTGATGGTTTCCTCCATGATCGCCTCAAAATCAGCGCCGATGGACGGCAGCGGCCAGGCAATGATCGCAAAGCTGGTGCTGGACGCGTCAATATACTGGTTGGCGATCTCTGCCATCTGTCCCGCCAGACGGACCGCCAGACGCTCCTGCTTGTCCGACAGCTTCACATTCGCAGTCTTCGTCTTTGGCTCAAAAGGTTTTTCCCCAAAGACTTCCATCAAAGTCGGTCCCGCCATCACAACCGCCAGTTCCTTATATTCTTCATAGGCCGATCGGGTCACGCCAACGATCCGCTCACACAGAGCTTTGTCAAGATAAAGTCCCTTGTCCATTCTGTGATCATAGTCATACTGCGGATTGGCCGGACAGGAACAATAACCGATGCGGACATTTTTCTTCATGACACCATGAACGGCATCGCCGTAAATAACTGCCGTAAGGCCCATAGCCTCAAATTTCCGGATCACGGACCGCAGCACCCGCTCAAATCCTATATTCGCGCGGATCTGTACATTCTTCTTGATCGACAGATCAATTTTATAAAGTTCAAATCCCCGCACATAGCCTTCAACCAATGTCTCTGCCATGCCGTCGATCACCGACTGGTCAAGGCTGTTTAAATAAGCGGCAATCTCTTTTTCATTATCGGAAATATAATCGCCGTACTGATAGAGATAGGACAGATCATTCAAATCCGACTGCATAATAATGTCTTTATAAAAAGTCAGCGACGGGTCGATCTGTTCCCTGATCCTCATGGCCACCGTCTGATCGGTATAATCACTCACATACCAGTAAATAATTTTCCGGATTTCTTCTTCCGGCGGCACATCATGTTCAAAGCAATTATAAATTTCAATAAACAATTCATTGACTGCGGTCATATCCGCCAGAATTCCCTTAAAAGCCATCGGGATCAGCGCCCGGACTTCCGCGGCCAGCCAGCTCAGTAATTGTCCGTACTCCTCCCCGAAGATCTGTGCCGTATAAGCCGGATTGGCGTAACTCATCTCATAATGAGGATCAATGAGTCCTTCGCTGATACAAGCCAGGATCTGATCCACCATATCCTCATCATCTTCATCGTCATCTGCTTCCAGCACAATGTTTCCCGGCAGAATATCTCTGTATAAATAATAATTCATCATCTCAAGTTCTTCTGCTTTCAGTTTCCCGAAACGGCCGTCGGCACGCATTTCATATATATCCTCTGTATCCAGTATGAATTTTGCGTTTTTTGTAAAAAAATCCCTGAAAGGCACCTGGACCGTGTTCCCTTCGGCGATCTCCTTCAACCGTGCCTTTGATAAATCATAACGTTCCTGCACCCACTCATTCACAGCGGCCTGATCTTCTGTCTTTTTCATTCTGTCACCTTCCCATTGATTAAATAATAATTGCGAGACATCCCAATACAAATATCAGTCCATGTAAAGCTACCGCAATAACATTCACATAGAACGCGCCATGCACCATTTTCCCATAAGCTTCCGTGTCCTTCCGCAGATGAATGGACACGATCAGACCAGCTATCGCGGTCAGAAAGCTGAGATAACCGATGGCACCCGCCACCGGAGGCAATTGTCCGCCTTTCACTGATGAAATCATCAGCATCAAAGCAAGACAGATCATGGATGCGGCGCCTGCCGCAGCCGCATAGATGCCCCTGCGCGTCTGTCTCTTTTCAATCTTCACAAAACTGTATATATTACGCGCCATCACGCAGTCTCCTTATTTTATTCAATATGTAAAAAAGAAAATATCCGAGGATACCTCCCAGTGTATTCAATATCAAATCATCCACATCAAACGATCCGACTCTCGCCAAAAGCTGAATCGTCTCAATCGTCAGACTTAGTAAAAACGTCAGAAAAGCCATGCGGCCAGACCGTCTGTCCTTCCCTCGCAGGATCGGCACAAAAAATCCGAACGGCATAAACGCGATCACATTGCCGAACAAATTCGTCATAAACGCCGGAAATCCCACAACATCCCGATAAATATAAAACCTTCTGATCTCCTTAAAAGGTATGAGATTATATCTGTAATAATCCGTCACTGTATCTCTGCCGTAAAATTCACTGATAAAACACACATAACATAACACGGCAATATACAAAATCAGCAGTATGAAACTGCCGATTTGTATTCTCCGTTTTGTTCTCCGGCCCACGCGATCCCTCCTGCCTTATGATCCATCATCCTATAAAATATCCGAATGATGTCTGAGCAGCCGGCCGCCATTGACGATTCCCAGAATACCGATCACCAGACCGCCAACCAATGTCAAAATACCCAATACCAGACTGCATGCGCCGGTCTGACACATGAGCCGGTGAATTCTTTCTTCCACTCTCATCATAACCTCCATGATCATACCTGTTCTTTTGCGCCATACTGTTCATAATATGCGTCAATTGCTGCCTTTAATGCATCATCAATAATGATTCTTCCCTTATACGGACGATTGTATAAATGCTCTGTAACTTCCGCCATCGTAACGATCGCGGTTGTCTGAAGGCCATACTTCTCCTCGATCTCCTTCAATGCGCTCTTTTCGCCCTGACCCCTTTCCATACGGTCAACGCTGACAACCAGGCCGATCACGTCCACATCGCCCTGGGCCTTAATGATCGGCAATGTCTCCCCGATAGAAGTACCGGCCGTTGTCA
>CAYURX010000118.1:0-8763 GCA_964447245.1 uncultured Coprococcus sp.
TGGAGATGGCCATATCTTTATTGGCAGCCACCGATCCATCGGTTTCGATGTTGTGGCTGATGGTCATGCCGGAAGCTTCTGTGACCGTTACTTTGGCAATGGTCAGTGAGTCGGCCGCCCTGGATAAAATGGTGAGCAAAAACATCAGAATAAGAAATCCAGCCAGTGCTTTGATAGCTTTGACCTGAAGGGAACTTTTCCTGTTTTTGTCCATTTCAAAATTCATCAGTTGATTTAACTTCATTGTTCTGTTCCTTTCATTTCATTCATGAATTCGTCCGTTCTGTTTATTCTTTAACAGCCGAAGCCGCGATCCCCTGCTCCAGATAATTCTGTCCGGCAAGGAATACAAGCAGTGAAGGTATCAGCGTGATGACGGAGGCCACAAAGGCAAGGCCCGCATTTTCCATGCTGATATTCGGCAAATATAACGAAAGCGGCCATAATGATTTATTCTTCAAAAAGGTCAATGGCTGTTCGATTAAATTCCAGGCATCCAGGAAACTTAACACCAGTGCGGATACGATACCGGAGGAACCGAGGGGAATGCCGATATAAAAGAATACCTGCAGTTTATTGGCCCCGTCAAGCTCGGCCGATTCGATGATGCCAACCGGAATGCTTCTGAAAAAGTGGTACATGATAAATACCGGAAAGGTGGAAAAAGCCGCAGGCAGGATGATCGCCGCCTGGGTATCCATCAGGTTCATGGCATTCAATGTCAGATAGTTTGACAGCATCGTGACCTGAAATGGCATTAACATTAAAATAATATAAAGATTAAACAGAATCTTTTTGTGCGGAATATTCAATTTTGCAAATCCCCAGGCAGCCGGCACGCCGGTCAGTATCTGCCCCAGGATAATGGCTCCGGTCATTTTCACAGAATTCCAGAACATAACGAAGAATTCAGGGGAATCCAGCAGAAGCTGAACATAGGCCTTGAAGGTCGGAAAATTCGGAACCAACGACCATGAGGCAAAACCTTCCGCCTGTCCGAGGACGGGTCCAAGATAATGATTCAGTTCGTCGCTTCCCATCAGGGAACCAATGATCAGAAACAGAACGGGAAAACATATGCCGATGGCCAGAATAAGTAAAATCAGGATCAGCAGTCTTTTCAATATTTTATGTCTCATTTCATGCCTCCCTAATCTGCCTGATCCCATGAACGCTGAAGCACAAGAATCAGAACGAGGATCATCAGTGCAATAACAACGGCTGCTGCGGACATTTTGTCCAGTGACAGATCACGGAACCAGTTGTTGAACAGATGCTGCATCAGGTACATGCTCTCGTGAGGATAATCCCCGGCTACCAGATAGGCTTCTCTGAATACCTTGAAGGAATTGAGAAAGGCCAGTACGGTCACGGTGTAGAGGGTTGACATCAGGTTCGGCATCGTAATATACCAGAAGCACTGCAAATTATTTGCGCCGTCTGCTCTGGCCGCCTCGTACAAAGTATCAGGAATGGCGGTGAGTCCGGCCATCCACAGGACAATATTATATCCCAGATTCTTCCATACATAACTGAATACCAGTATCCAGAACGCGTACTTTGTATCCATCCAGTTCTGACCTTCAAATCCCAGCATATTCAAAAAGCCGCTGAAATAGCCGTTGGCATGGAAAAGCAGCCGCCATATGAGGACGACGGAGGCCACGGGAATGGCCATTGGTACAAGGTAGGCCGTCTTTAAATAATTGGCGCCGCGGATACCGGCATTCAAAAAGGTGGCAATTAACAGGGAAAATATGAGCAATATAGGCATACAGATCCCCATGAAGCGCAAAGTATTTTTTAATGCCAGCATAAAGGCCGCGTTTTGGAAAATGGCAATATAATTATTCAGAAATACAAATCCTGTTCCTGCCACATTCATAAAGGAACGCCTGAGCACATCTATAAACGGGATCAGCACAAATATGCTGACCCCTAATAAACTCGGCACAATGAAAGCGATGTCAGACCAATATCTCTTTCTGTGTCTACTTTTCATAAGCCTTCTTCTTTCTTAATTTATTCGGAAAGATAAATATTAATATCTTTGATCACTTGATCAACGGCTTCATCAATGGACTGATCGCTGAGGATACATCCGATACAGTCATTCAGAATGGTTGTCAAAATGGTACTATCGTTGTAGGCCGGCGTTGACAACTGGCCCAGCATATTCTTGAGCGTTGCGATTTCATCATCATTCGGCCAGTAAAGCTCAAGATTGAGTTCATTGCCGTTTTCATCCGTTGTACCGATTCCGCCCATAGATTCATCCGGATCATACCATTCTTCATTAATGTACGGGTTGATCATGGATTGATCGAAAGCTTCAATATTGACAGGGAATCCATTGTAACTGCCAAGAGATTTCTGACCTTCAGCACCCATCAGGTAGGTCAGGAAAGCTTTTGAAGATTCCATGTCTTTGGATTTACTGTTGATACCAATAATATTGGATGGTACGTAAACATTTTCAAGGTAACCCGGCATCAGTTTGTAGGTAATATCCGGATCATTGCGGATGGCTGATGAAATATACTGAAGCCCGTCTGTGCCATTCAGATTGCCGAGACTGATCTGTACTGTTCCGGCCAGGATATAAAGCGTATCCCATGACGGATCACTGCTGCCAAACCAGGTCATATCAAGCTGTGCATCTTCTGACAGGTACCATGAGAGCATTTCATCCATTTCGGATTTCTGATCATCTGAAAACGCATTGTAAACACTGCTGTAAATCTTCTTGACATCTGTCAGATAAGACTTCAGACTGTCCGCATTAAGGGAACCATCCTCCTTGAACCATCCGGCTGAATTGGATGGCATCAGAGTTGCGATCAGGGAACTAAGACTATAAGATTCAATGAATCCCTGTCCTTCCTTGTGTTCTCCGGCCGCAAAATTTTCTGCAGCGGCTGCGATATCTGATATATTGTTGATCTGGTCAAGCATATCTTTTTTACCGATGATGACCGGTACTGTAAAGGTATTTGGTACTGCACAGATATTACCGCTGCTGTCTTTGTAAGTGCTGGCAACAGTCTCAAACAGCTTGCCTTCGGAAATCATAGGTTCCACAATGTCGCTGATATCAGCCAGCAGCCCTTTTTCCACATAGGAATCAATTGGCATACCGTCCAGGAAAATAATATCCGGCCCTTCACCGGCCATGATTTCTGTATTCAATGTACGGATGGCATCAGAACTTGTGACCGCATCGTCACCGGTCATGCCGTTTTCCACATTTACATAGATATCCGGATTTGCTCTCTGGAACAGAGCGGCTGCCTGCCTGAGTGAGTAATTCTCATACAGAGAGTAGATCGTGATTTCTTTGTCCGGTTTCTTTGGCATTTCTGCATCATATGTAAAGTTCAGCAGTTTCTGTGAAGATGTATTGCCGCTGTAATCCGTATATTCCAACAGGAAATCGCCGTCCTCCTTGGCGATCAGGTTGGAATAATTGCAGTCCGGCACTAATAGAGAGGTCATCTGACCATCAACAAGCTGTTCGGAAGTTTTATCTTTCAGACTGTAACAGTAAATACCTTCATTGGAAACATAATATAATTTGCCGTCATCTTTTCGGTTATCGGCAAATTCCACACTGCCCCTGAGGGACTGGAGTGCTTCTGCCAAAGCTTCATGCTCCGCAATCTGCTTGCCTGTTGCCAGATCATATTCCGCCACTTTGTCATAGGAGTTGATGATTAAACTGCTGCCGCAGATACTGATATTGTTGGCATATTCGACACCGTCAATTGTATTGACGATCTCACCGCTGCTGATATCCACATGGTAAATGCCGCCATTGTAATCAATCACATACAGATTGTTCGCGTCAATGAGTTTATAGTTGCCGATGCCGTTGTAATCCTCGTATTCATCTTCATTGCCGCCTTCACTGATGGTAACGCCGTCATCTTCTTCTGTTTCAGCGGCAGTCTCAGCAACTGCTTCATCTTCTACGGCTTCCTCACCTTCGGTTTCTTCGATATCAGCTTCTTCATATTCATAATGGCTGGTTTTTGAAACGCCCGGAATTTCCATCGGAATCTCTGTCAACTGTCCGTCTTTTGAAAGGAAGTAGTAGCTTTCCGTATTGTCTACGGATACGATGCCGTTTTCAGTGGTTGATTTGGAGGATGTATAAGTAAAAGCAAGATTGCCTTCACCATCCATGGCCACATTGTTGATGTAGCCTTCATTGCTGCCTGCAAGTTTGTCAAGCTGGGAATAATCAGCGGCAGAATCAGCCCATGTCTTGCCGCCATCGGCAGAATCAAAGGCTTTGTAGCTTTCGCCGTTTTCACTCCACGTATTGTAGATGGCTCTGATCGTACCATCCGACAAAATCTGCATACTCTGCATCCAACCGCCGCTGTTTTCATCATCGTTGGACACCGGATAGCCGTAATCCTCCTCAACATAACGGCCTTTTTCGCCGGAACCACCACCGCTGCTTTCGCCGGATCCGCCGCCGGAGCCTGAACAGCCGGCCAGCAGGGATAATGCCATCGTGATGACAAGTCCCGCGCTTAATAACTTTTTAATTTTCTTCATAAATACGCCTCCGTCTTATTAGATTCAGTCATAGAAACCATTGTATAAACTCAGTATTTATTATATCAGACATTTCACAAAAATACAGTTGATATTTTCTTACGATTGATCAGAATGTTTAAATTTTTCTTACGATTTTATTATCAAAGGCTAAATCGTCCTGTTCACCTGTTCATAGAACGGTTTCCGCACTTTTTTGCGCGTGATTTCCACAAGATGCAGGGCTGTCCGGTCGACAACCGTTGTCTGAACCGGATCTTTTGCCGTCTCCTGTTTCAGGTAATGCATCAGTTGCTGTAAATGCTCCGATGACTGCATATTAATAAAATCAACAATAATGATACCGGACAGATTACGAAGACGCATCTGGCGGCAGACTTCCCCGGCCGCTTCCATATTGATCTTAAAGAAATTGTCTTCCATCTGCTGCCGGCCAATGGCTTTTCCGGTGTTCACATCAATGACTGTCAGCGCTTCCGTCGGTTCAATGACCAGATAAGCGCCGGATTTTAGCCATACCCGCTTTTGAAGGGCTTTATCGATTTGGGCTTCTATTCCTTTCAGTTTGATGAGAGGATAAGCCGGATCTTCATAATATTTCAGAGTAATGGCTGGGTGAGTGACCGTTTGCTGAATCAATGCCTGCAGTTGTTCATAGACGGACAGATGATCCGTTGTTACCGTACACTCTGCGTCGGACAGGTGCTTCCGAAGTATCTGCAAATAAATCGTATCTCCTGAATAGATTTTTGAAAAACATGTCCGCCGTCTGTAAGTAGACATAATATTATTATAGTCAACTTCTAACTGTGACATTTCTTCTATAATAATATCAGCGGGCTGTCCGTTGGCTTCTGTACGTATCATCCAGCCCCATTCACCAGGTCTGTCTGCGGCGGCATCCTTCAGACGCTGTCGTTCCTCCGGCAATTTGATTTTAGAAGAAATCCGAACATCCGTCCTTCCGGCGTTCAAAACGGCATACCGTCCCGGCAGGCTGAACCGTCCGGTCAGGCTACAGGCTTTTGTTTTTAAATTTTCCTTCTCCACCTGAACCAGCAGTTCATCTCCCGCCACTACTCTGTCATTGCTTTTTGCATTGGCAAACAGATGCCGGGTATTTTCTTTGAGGGAATAATAACCCATGATGCCAGGAGTGATTTCCACAAAGGCCGCCTGAATATTAGGGACAATATGTTTGACTTTGCCAATATAGATATCTCCCACTCTTACCTGATCCCTTTGCGGTTCCAGCCATAATTCAAAAAGTGTATCTTCCTCGTATAAAGCAGTCAGAAGCTGCTTTTTGTATTCCGTAATCACGATCTGCCGCTTCATGTCAGCACGTCATAAGCATCCAGCGAAACAAGATGCCGTCCTTCCTGCGCATTTCCTGTGTCCGCATACATGTCAAGGCGGGTAATGAGCCATGCGTAACTGTCACAGGCCAGCCCTTCCTTTTCACATAAGGTCTGCAGCACCAGTTCAGGCTTCAGATTGGCCACACTGCCCGCGCCAACCTGCATGCGGATGCTGCCTTCTTTCGTGGCTTCGATCCTGTAAATCAGCGGCCGGATATCCATCTCCCGTTCACTCTTTTTGGTTTTCTTCATCACGCGGATCTCCGGCAGTGCGGCAAAGTTTTTGACGGCCTGCTCAAGTGCCGCAGCATCACAGGGCGCCATGCCCTCACGAAAACGGACTTCGTAATCGGCGGCAGCGATGATGGACATGGAATTTCTGGCATGATCAGAAAGTTCGTGGATACTGTAAATGGTAATGCCCTCGGCCATCTGTTCGTTAAGCGCTGTTTGCATTTCTTCCAGACTGCCGCAGCTATTGACTTCTATGTCAAGATATTCGCCCATACTTTCAAGTCCTACGCCAAGGGGCGACGCAAAGGAAAGGTAAGGATGCGGGTGATAGCCCTGGGAATATCTGATATCCACATCGGCTCTGCGGAAAGCTTTCTGGAAATAGCGCTGCATATCCAGGTGACCGATAAATTTGACAATGCCTTCTTTTCCAAAACGTATTCTAAGCTTCATAGCAGACACCTCCTTCATAGGCTTTGCAGCCGCAGGCGGAACATCCCTGACGGCAGTTCGGCGTAACTTTTCCCTCCATGGCCCGTTTGTATTCCCGGATCAGGAAGGATTTGGTGACACCGGCATTGATGAAATCCCATGGCAGTTTTTCATCCAGCGGGCGTTCGCGATGGACATAAAAGGCCGGATCGACCTGGCAGCTCTCAAAGGCATCCATCCATCCTTTGTAATTGAAAAATTCTGACCAGGAATCATAGATACAGTGATTATGGTAGGCAGCCAGCAGAACTTTTCCGAGACGCCGGTCCCCCCTTGCAAAAATACCTTCCAGCCTGGTCAGTTCAAATTCATGCCAGTTATAGCGCAAACTCTTGTGATTGAGCTGCTGGCGCATCTGCCCGCTCAAAAACTTCTGTTTTGCGATAAATTCCTCATCTGTGCACTGACGCACCCACTGGAACGGGGTGAACGGCTTTGGCACAAAGAAAGAGGTGCTGGCGACCACATCGACACGGCCGTTGCCCGGACGCTGGCTCTTTGGGATCTCATAAAAGGCTGTGGCGACTTTGTTAGCCAGTTCGGCAATGCCTGCAATATCTTCTTCTGTCTCTGTCGGCAGGCCAAGCATAAAATAAAGTTTCACCCGATTCCATCCTCCGGCAAAGGCATCGGCGGCGCCTTTTAAAATCACTTCCTCAGTCAGCCCTTTGTTGATCACATCCCGCATTCTCTGGCTGCCCGCCTCCGGCGCAAAAGTCAGACTGCTCTTTCGCACATCCTGGACCTTTGACATAACATCCAGAGAAAATGCGTCAATACGCAGTGACGGCAGGGAAATATTGACTTTCTTTGCCGCACATTCCGTCATCAGATAATTGGTCAGTGCTTCCAATTCCGAATAATCACTGGAACTTAAAGAACTCAGAGAAATCTCATCATGTCCGGTGGATGCCAGCATTTTATCCGCTTTATTCATCAAAAACTGCAGATCCCGTTCCCGGTTCGGTCTGTAGACCATTCCGGCCTGGCAGAAACGGCATCCGCGGATACATCCTCTCTGGATTTCCAGCACAAGCCTGTCCTGGGTCACTTTGATAAAAGGCACCAGTGGCTTTTCTGGGTAATAGGTATGTCCAAGGTCTGTCACCACCTGCTTTTCAATCACAGCCGGGGCGCATGGTCTGTTCGGTTTAAAATCGGCAATGGTGCCGTCTTCATTGTAGCTGACATCATAAAAGGCCGGCACATAAAGCCCCGGTATCGCTGCCGCCATTTCAAGGAAATCAACACGGCTGCCGCCTGCTGCCTTATTTTTTTTGTAAGCATCCAGCAGGTCATAATAAACGGTCTCCCCTTCTCCGATATAAAAGATATCGAAAAAGTCCGCCAGCGGTTCAGGATTGTAGGCGCACGGGCCCCCGCCGATGACGATCGGATCATCATCGCTTCTGTCCGCCGCCAGCATCGGGATCCCGGCAAGATCCAATACCTGTAAAATATTGGTGTAACACATTTCATATTGAATGGTAATGCCGAGAAAATCAAAATCCCGGATCGGGTCCTGGGATTCCAGGGCAAACAGCGGGATCTGCCGCTTGCGCATGATGGCGTCCAAGTCCATCCATGGTGAGTAGACCCTCTCGCAGTACACATCCTCCCGGGCGTTTAACATGTCATAAATGATCTGGATCCCGAGATGGCTCATGCCGATCTCGTAGACATCAGGGAAACACATGCAGAATCGGATATCTACCTGTTTTGTATCCTTACAAACCGCGTTGATCTCATTGCCGAGATAACGGGCCGGTTTTTCGATTTTTAATAAAATATCATCGCTTAAAGCCAGTTTTTTCATGATTTACAGCCTTTCTGTTTGTGCATATTCATCTATGAAATGGTAACACAAAAGAAGGCAAACCGTCAATCGCTTTTGAGGTTTTCTCTCCCTGGAACTATGGGGACAGACGCTATGGCATATTCCGGTCAAAAAACACCCTGAAACCGTTCAGATACCAGCTTATTGACGGGAATTTTCTGACAGTCATCATAAGTGAAACACGCTCTCGCAGCGACTTTGCTAAGCTTATCCTTCGGTAAACTCGGATTCGCTAAGCGCCGCTGCACGCAGGAAGTTACCGAATCAGCTTCG
>CAYURX010000119.1:0-8660 GCA_964447245.1 uncultured Coprococcus sp.
ATTGAGGATATTTCAGATTTTGTGAATAAAACACTGACATCGGAGATGGAGAGTATTGACGGCGTTGCATCCGTGACGGCCAGCGGTCTGTTGGAATCATCCCTGCAGGTCGTTTTATCTCAGGATAAGATTGATGCCTTAAATGACAAGTTGATGGCCAATCTGGATGAGACTTTTGATGAGGCCAGAGGAGAGATCGAGGATGGGAAATCTGAACTGGAGGCCGGCAAGAATCTGCTCGACTCGCAGAGTCAGATGTTCAGCCAGCAGATGTTAGATGCTTCATCGAAGATTACCAGCGGCAAGATTACCATATCCGAGCAGGAATCGGAATTGAAGGCTTCTCTGAAAGAAATTGCGGCCGGGGAAAGCGAGCTGGATCAGAAGGAAGCGGAACTTGCAGCCGACAAAGAAAAGCTGGAAAAGAACGAAGCAACGATGCTGAAGATGGAGGAACAGCTTCAGAAATTCCAGGACGAACTGAACAAAGGCAAGAAGCGTCTTGAGGAGATCCGCCAGGAAATTGAAGAATTAAAAGCGGAGGACGCGGCAAACAGTGGTGCGTCCGGGGACAGTTCGGAAGATACAGGCGATAGTGAATCTGAAAGTGAAACAACGGAGTCCAATGCGGCGAAGATCGCCGTACTGGAAGCGGAAGCGACAGCCCTTGAATCAACGATCCAGGCTGCGGAGGCCGGTCTGGCTGCTCTGGAGGAACAGGGGATTTCTGTCGGCGGTACGGAGGCTGCCAAACAGCAGATCGCGGCCGGACAGGCGGTGATCGACCAGACAAGAGCCCAGCTTGCAGCGGGCAGGGAGCAGATCGAGGCGGCACTGAAACAGATTCAGACTGCGAAAAGTCAGCTTGAGGCCCAGGAGAGCCAGTTAAATTCTGCGCAGGCCGGTGCGGCGTCGCAGCTCGATGATGCCCGCATTCAGATTATTACAGGCCAGCAGCAGTTGGAAAATGCGTCAACACAGATTGAAGACAGTGTGGATGCGGCAAAAGATCAGGCTGATCTCGGCGGTATTATTACAAAAGATATGGTTTCCGGCATTCTGGTGGCTCAGAATTTTTCCATGCCGGCCGGTTATGTGACCGAGGAAGGTGTGGATTATCTGGTTCGTATTGGCGACGAATTGACGGATCAGGAAGAACTGGAGAATCTGGTGCTGTTTGATCTGAGCGATTATGATCTGGGAACCGTCACATTGAAGGATGTGGCGGATGTGGCAGTGATTTCAAATAAGGATGAGACTTACGCGAAAATCAACGGCAATGACGGTATCATCCTGTCCCTGGAGAAGCAGAACGGCTATTCAACAGCCGATGTGGCTGCGGATATCCGGGCCTACATGGCAGAAGCGGAAGCAGAATACGAAGGTTTACATATGACAGCCCTGATGGATCAGGGAATCTATATTGATTTCGTTGTGAAATCTGTTTTGCAGAATCTGGTCATCGGTGCAATACTGGCGATTTTTGTTTTGTTTATTTTCCTGAAGGATATCAAACCGACATTGACGGTTGCCGTGTCCATTCCGGTCAGCGTCGTTTTTGCCATTGTTCTGATGTATTTCACAGGCATCACGATGAACATTATTTCTCTGTCCGGTCTTGCGCTGGGTGTCGGTATGCTGGTGGATAATGCCATTGTCGTTATTGAAAATATTTACCGTCTGCGGGCGGAGGGTATGTCAGCCAAAGACGCGGCGATCATGGGCGCAAAGCAGGTATCCGGAGCAATTATTGCCTCTACACTGACGACGATCTGTATATGGGTGCCGATCATTTTTGCGGAAGGCATTACAAGGCAGTTGTTTGTGGAACTGGTTCTGACCATTGCTTTTTCACTGGTGGCCAGTTTGATTGTGGCTCTGACCGTTGTGCCAATGGCATCTTCAAAACTGCTGGTAAAGACAAAAGAAATCAAGCATCCATTTTTTGATAAAGTGACAGAAGGTTATGGCCGGCTGCTTAGTAGGGCTTTGAGACATCGTCTTGTTGTATTGGGTGTCACGATCGTCTTGCTGGTCGGAAGCGCTGCGCTGCTTTTGAACCGGGGCTTTGAGTTCATGGGTGAGATGGACAGTACCCAGATCTCTATTTCGGCCAGAATGCCGGAAGGATCGCTGTTTGAAGATACGGCGCAGATGTCTGATACGATTATTGAGCGGGTGTCTGCCATTGAAGATGTGGATACGGTGGGTGCCATCATGGGTTCCGGTCTGAGTATGATGGGAAGCTATGGCGGTACCGATACGGAAAATATTTCGATGTATGTTATTTTAAAAGAGGATAAGACCCATACCAGTCAGGAGGTTGCACAGCAGATCACTGAGGCAACAAAAGATCTGGACTGTGAAGTCTCAGTTTCAGCATCGTCCATGGATATGTCGGCCCTTGGCGGTTCAGGCGTCAGTGTGATGATCAAAGGGCCGGAGCTGGATACGCTGATGCAGGTGGCCGGAGATTTTGCGGATATCCTGGCGGACGTGGAAGGAACGGTGGAAGTCTCCGACGGTATGGAAGATCCGACACCGGAACTGAAGATTACGATCGATAAAAATAAGGCCATGGAACATGGGCTGACGGTGGCACAGATCTATCAGGAGATTTATGGCAAGATCGCGGAACCGACACAGTCCACCACTCTGACGGTGAACAATAAAGATCTTCCGGTTATTGTCGTGGAAGAAGCCAATCAGAACTGGACGAGAGAAAATATCCGGGATTATGTTTTCACCGTGACCAACAAAGAGGGCGAAGAAGAAAAGGTTCATTTGTTTGACATTGCAACAATTGAGGACAGTCAGGGTCTGTCATCCATTAACCGTGACGGACAGCAGCGTTACCTGACTGTATCGGCAAGCATTGATGAGGGCCATAACGTGACGCTGGTGACAAACGAATTTGCCGGGAAACTGAAAGCATACGAGATGCCTGACGGATACAGTTATGAGATGTCCGGTGAAAATGAAATGATCATGGAGTCCATGGGACAGTTGATCCAGCTGCTGCTCGTTGGTATTCTGATCATGTATCTGATCATGGTGGCCCAGTTCCAGTCCCTGATTTCGCCGTTTATCGTATTGTTTACGATTCCTCTGGCTTTTACGGGCGGCTTTATTGGCCTGCTGATCACCGGCAATATCATGAGTATTATCGGTATGGTTGGTTTTGTCATGCTGTGCGGTATCATTGTTAATAATGGTATTGTGTTTATTGATTATACGAATCAGCTTCGTGAGGGCGGTATGGCCAAACGGGAAGCGCTGATTGAGACAGGAAAAACAAGACTGCGCCCGATTTTGATGACGGCTTTGACGACCATTCTTGCCATGTCGACCATGGCCCTTGGCATTGGCGAAGGAACAGATATGGTACAGCCAATGGCCATTGTTACAATTGGCGGTCTTGTGTACGGTACATTTATGACCTTGTTTGTTGTACCTTGTATTTATGATATTTTCAGAAAAGATCGCAAGGTAAAGGCTGAGGATGGTGAGTAGTGGATGGAGAGGGAGTATCCACAAAAAGTCATGGCAATTTATGAAGCAGTCGGGCGTCTGATTGCTGCAGGGAAAGATACGGCTGAACTGAAAGTATCTGATATAACAAAGGAAGCCGGCATTGGCAAAGGAACGGCCTACGAGTACTTTGGCAGCAAAGAGGAGATTATCGGCCGTGCCGTATGTTATCAGGTGCAGAAAATGATGCAGAAAGCCATTGAAAAGTTGGCATCCATTCAAAGTCTGCAGGGCCAGTTGGAGCAGATTGTTGCATGGACGGACGATGGTGCTGCGGTCGGCATGGTTTATAATTTTCTGAAACTGCAGGTCAAAGATTCAGATAATGTCACCGATATGCAGCAAAAGATCAGTGAAATGGCGGTTGTCAGAGATCAGTTCTTTGAGCAGATTGCCGATATCATGTTGAAAGCGGCTACGCGCGACAGGGTGATTGGTGAGCCGGAGGATTGGAATTACGCACGCATGGTTGTGATCGCGGCCATCATGATGATGATGGAAATGTGCGTCAGTAAAATGAAAGGCGGTTCGTGCAGAAATATGACTTCGCAGATGATATTGACCTATGCGATGCGAATACTTACAAAAGCATTAAACTAAAATGTAACAGTTCAGACTCAGCTTATTGAACGGAATTTTCTTCAGTTATCATAAGTGGAACACGTTCGCACTCCGTGAAAAACGCAGCGGATACTAAGGTTTTCTGTTCATTGCATTCCAGAAAACCAAGTACCGGCGTTTTTCAAGGGTTCCCTTATGATAATCTGAAGAAAATTCCCCAACATTAGGCTGAGTCTGAACTGTTTTACGTTGCTTTTTGGTTAGACTGCAGCTTCCTGAAGAAGCTGCTGAGTATGATTTAAGAAGCTAATTATTACTGGCTATTCAGCCACAGGAGTTTTGGATTCAATAATTTCTGCAGACAATCACAAGCGAAACCCTTGAAAAACGTCGGCACTTGACTTTTGGATGCTTGCGGAAACCGAAGAAGCGAGTGCCATTGGCACGAAGCTGATTCGGTAACTTCCTGCGTGCAGCGGCGCTTAGCGAATCCGAGTTTTACGAAGGATGAGCTTAGCAAAGTCGCTGTGCGAACGTGTTTCGCGGTGATGTCTGCAGAAATTATGCTCAAAAACCCGGAGGCTGAATAGCCGCAGCTTTTATGGCGCTGAAAACTGGGTCTGGTATATTGAAAAAGAATATGCTATAATTGAAAGAACTATGCGTATGTCACACTTTGTTTAGAGGTCGGTGGATATGTCATTATATATAGATGTAATTGTTGATATTTCAGTGAGCAGGCTGGATCGTCTATTTCAATACCGTGTGCCGGACGCCATGGCATCAGAAGCTTTGGTGGGACGGCAGGTGCAGGTGCCTTTTGGCAGCGGCAACCGCATCATGAAAGGATTCATTGTGGGTGTCGGCGGCGAAGCTTCTTATGATGAGGCAAAGATCAAAGATGTGCTGGCGATCGAGGAAGACGCGCCATCTGTTGAAGGGCAGTTGATCGCGTTGGCCGAATGGATCAAAGTGCACAATGGTTCAACGATGGTTCAGGCACTCAAAACCGTTATGCCTGTGAAAAAGTCCGTGAAGGAAGTCCGGCGGGTGGAATATGTGCTGGCTGACCGTGAGAAGGCGGTGCAGTTTCTTGAAAAGAGCCGGAAGAATAAGCGTGATAAGGCGAGGGTACGGCTGCTGGAAGCCTTGCTGGAATCGGGGCGACTGCCCCGTGAGACAGTGACGGGCGTCCTGCAGATTTCGCCGTCGACGTTAAAGGCCGTATTAAAGACCGGTGTTATGACGGAGACATCATCGCAGATTTACAGGAATCCGGAGGTTCACCGGATGCGGGGCTGGCAGGAAACCGTACTCAATGAGGAGCAGCGCCGGGCGGTGGAGGATATCTGGCAAAATGCGGATGGATGCCGGAAGGACTGGCAGGAGAACCGGGCCGTGCATTTGCTGCACGGCATTACCGGAAGCGGCAAGACGGAGGTCTATATGGCGCTGATGGAGCGGGTACTGGCCGCAGGCGGTCAGGTCATTGTGCTGATTCCTGAGATATCTTTGACTTTACAGACCGTTTCCCGTTTTTACGCGCGATTTGGCAATCAGATCGCTATTATGAATTCCCGGCTGTCGGCGGGGGAACGCTATGATCAGTATATGAGAGCCAGACGTGGCGAGGCGTCCATCATGATCGGCCCGAGGTCAGCGTTGTTTACGCCTTTTGAGCGGCTGGGAATGATTATCATAGATGAAGAACATGAAGCGGCTTATAAGAGTGAGACGACCCCGAAATATCATGCCAGGGAGGCAGCCATTGCAAGGGCGCAAATGGCGGGGGCCATGGTCATTCTTGGTTCAGCGACACCGTCAGTTACTTCCTATACAAAAGCCATCAATGGCCAGTACGGCCTGCACAGACTGACAAAGCGGGCGAAAGCCGGCAGTCTGCTGCCGCAGGTGGAGATTGTGGACCTGCGGGAGGAATTTCGCATGAAAAACAGGGGCATATTAAGCCATGCCTTACATGATGCCATGGCCAAATGCCTTGAAAAAGGCGAACAGATGATGCTTTTCCTCAATCGCCGGGGATATGCGGGATTTGTGTCGTGCAGAAGCTGTGGTTATGTGATGAAATGCAATCATTGTGATGTGTCTTTAACGGCGCATTACAAAAATATTCTTAAATGTCATTACTGTGGGTTTGAGACGGTTCTGCCGGGGCGGTGTCCTTCCTGCGGTTCACCTTATATTGCGGCTTTCGGCGTTGGTACTCAGAAGGTGGAAGATTTTGTGAAAGCAGAATTTCCAAAGGCCAGAGTGCTTCGGATGGACAGGGATACGACGGGCGGCAAAGAGGATATGTCAAAGATCCTTCAGACTTTTGCCGAAGGCGGTGCGGATATACTGATCGGTACACAGATGATCGTCAAAGGGCATGATTTTGCCAATGTGACCCTGGTTGGAGTGCTGGCGGCGGATCTGTCCATGTTTTCCGGTGATTATCTGTCATCAGAACGCACATTTCAACTGCTGACTCAGGCAGCAGGCCGGGCCGGCAGGGGCAGAAGGCCGGGAAAAGTCATTATCCAGACTTACCAGCCGGAGCATTACTGTATTCAGGCAGCGGCCGCCCAGGATTATGAAGCCTTTTATCAGCAGGAAATACAATTTCGCAATATGATGCGTTATCCGCCAAAAACACAGATGCTGATGGCACTGGCGGAGGGGGCGGATGACAGGGAGACCAAAGAAGCGGCGCAGCGGCTGAAAGGTATGATCGCGGCGGCAGATTTTGAATCACTGGAAGTGATCGGTCCGGCGAAGGCCAGTCTGTCCAAAGGTAAGGATATGTACCGGTATGTCTTCTATATGAAGCATCAGGATGAAAGCGAACTGATCCGGGTGAAGGATTATCTTGAGGGATATCTGAAGTGGTCGGGTCAGTTTTCAAATATATATGTTAATTTTGATTTTAATCCGGTCGTTTTGGCCTGAGGGCGCATTTGACCGGAATGGGTACAGATTGAAAAGGAGAGTTGAAAATGGCAATCAGAAATTTACGTTATGAAGGAGACCCTATTTTGGGAAAGGTATGCAGAGAAGTGAAGGAAATGACCCCTCGTCTGCAGGAACTGGCACAGGACATGATCGAGACTATGCACGCGGCCGATGGTGTGGGACTGGCCGCGCCGCAGGTGGGGATACTCAGACGGATTGCGGTGATCGATGTGGGTGAGGGCCCGTATGTATTTGTCAATCCAAAGATCATTGAATCCTCCGGCGAGCAGGTGGGGGATGAGGGCTGCCTCAGTGTACCGGGCAAAAACGGTACGGTCAGACGGCCGGAATATGTGAAGGCAGCAGCTTTTGACATCAATATGCAGCCATTTGAAGTTGAAGGCCATGGCCTGTTTGCCCGTGCCATGTGCCATGAATTTGACCATCTGGACGGTCATTTATATGTGGAAAAGGTGGAAGGGCCGCTGCGTGACAATGGCGCGGCAGAAGATGACGAAGACTAAGGAGGTCATGCAATGAAAGCAGTTTTTATGGGAACGCCGGACTTTGCGGTGCCGGCTCTGCAGAAAATGATCGATATGAAGCTGGATGTAGCAGCGGTCGTGACGCAGCCGGATAAGGCCAAAGGCCGTGGGAAAAAAGTTGTATTTTCACCGGTGAAAGAAAAAGCGCTGGAATATGGGATACCGGTCTTTCAGCCTGTGCGCGTCAGAAAAGATGAAGCGTTTATCCAGATGCTGCGCGACATGGCGCCGGACGTGATCGTTGTGGTGGCTTTCGGGCAGATATTGCCGAAGGCGATCCTGGATATTCCGAGACTTGGATGTGTCAATGTCCATGCGTCACTGCTGCCGAAATTCCGCGGCGCGGCGCCGATCCAATGGTCCGTGATCGCCGGAGAGACCGTAACGGGTGTGACGACCATGCTCATGGATGTGGGGCTTGATACGGGTGATATGCTGTTAAAAACAGAAGTCGCCATTGATGAAAAGGAAACGGGCGGCAGTCTTCATGACAAGCTGGCGGCAGCCGGCGGTGAACTGCTTGAGAAAACATTGACTGGCCTTGAAGCCGGGACCATCGTGCCTGAGAAACAGAACGATGCCGAGGCGGGCGAATACGCGAGAATGCTTGATAAAGAACTGGGACACTTGAATTTTAACCAGCCGGCCGTTGTGCTGGAACGCCTGATACGGGGATTGAATCCATGGCCGAGTGCATATACTTATCTGAATGGGAAAACATTAAAGATATGGGAAGCGGATGTCCTTGACAGAGATTACGGCTGCAGGTACGGTGAAGTGGCCGAGGTGACAAAGGACAGCATCATTGTGCAGACAGGCGTTGGAGCGCTGGCCATTCACAGCCTGCAGCTGGAAGGAAAAAAACGGATGGATACCGGCGCTTTTCTGCGGGGATATGCGGTTGAAAAAGGACAGCAGCTTGGATAAGAAGGAGTGATAAGATGTATTACCCAATGTTTTTTGATCCAACCTATATACTTGTGATTATTGGCGTCATTTTGTCGATGGCGGCGTCCGCGAAGGTCAATGGAACGTTTAACAAATATTCGCGGGTACGCTGTTATAATGGGA
>CAYURX010000120.1:0-2417 GCA_964447245.1 uncultured Coprococcus sp.
ATTTTTCGGAGGATACTTACCGGACACTGATGGCTGCCGACTCGGCGGTCATGGTCATTGACGCATCAAAGGGCGTTGAGGCCCAGACCATCAAACTGTTCAAAGTCTGTGTGCTGCGCCATATTCCGATTTTTACATTTATCAACAAACTGGACCGTGAAGCCCAGGATCCTTTTGATCTGATGGAAGATATTGAATCCGTACTCGGTATTCATACATGCCCGATCAACTGGCCCATTGGCAGCGGTAAAGAATTCCGCGGTGTCTATGACCGTCAGACCCGTCACATCCATGCCTACACAGAGAATAATAACGGCCAGAAAGCCGCTTCGGATATGGACCTGACCATGGACTCCCCTGAACTTGAAAGCGAGCTTGGCAGCGAACTCTACAGCCGCCTTGTGGATGACATTGAGCTGCTGGACGGCGCCAGCGATGAACTGGACATGGAAGCCGTCACAAACGGACAGCTCTCCCCTGTCTTCTTCGGCTCCGCTCTGAACAACTTCGGTATCGAACTGTTCCTGAATTATTTCCTTGAAATGACCAGTTCCCCATTGCCGAGGAACTCAAGCGAAGGCATCATTGACACATTCCGTCCTGATTTTTCCGCCTTTGTCTTTAAGATTCAGGCCAATATGAACAAGGCTCACCGTGACAGGATCGCCTTTATGCGGATCTGCTCCGGCAAATTCGATGCTGAGAAGGAAGTTTATCATGTGCAGGGCAACAAAAAGCTGCGTCTGTCTCAGCCGCAGCAGTTGATGGCACAGGAACGCAAGGTCATCAATGAAGCCTATGCCGGTGATATTATCGGTGTCTTTGATCCGGGTATTTTTTCCATCGGCGACACAGTCTGCGCTCCGGGCCATAAATTTGCCTTTGAAGGCATTCCTACCTTTGCTCCGGAACATTTTGCCAAAGTACGGCAGGTCGACACGATGAAACGTAAACAGTTCATCAAGGGCGTTTCACAGATCGCTCAGGAGGGCGCCATTCAGATTTTTCAGGAATACAACACCGGTATGGAAGAAATCATCGTCGGCGTTGTGGGCGTTTTGCAGTTTGATGTATTGAAACACCGTCTGCTGAACGAATACGGCGTTGAGATCCGTCTTGAATCCATGCCGCACGAATATATCCGCTGGATCGCCAACAAAGATGACATTGACGCCAGCAAAATCATCGGCACTTCTGATATGAAGCGTATCAAAGATCTGAAGGGCAACCCGCTGCTGCTCTTTGTCCATGAATGGGCTGTTCAGACAGTACTCGACAAAAATAAAGGGCTTGAATTATCCGAATTCGGCCGCTGGTAATCCGACCATTCAATCAAAAAGACCACCGCCGGTTATGATCAGACACTCTGGCGATGGTCTTTTTTAATCATCACAAAAATCAAAATACTTCTCTCCTGCTTCCATTTTGACACCTTTCATATAGGCCAGTTCAGATACTGTCACCAACTGGTATTTCTGAGCCAGTTCCGGTATGAGCGTCTTGCAGGCTTCAATGGTCGGCGCGTGGATATCATGCATCAGAATAATCGTGCCGTCCGCCACGTATTCACGGACGATCGGAATGATTTTATCCGGATCCTTGCTTTTCCAGTCCAGCGAATCAATATCCCACAGAATCAGCGGCTGGTTCACTGTCGCTTTGACATTCTCATCCACACTGCCATAGGGCGGCCGGATCAACCGGCAGGGTCTTCCCGACAGTTCCAGTATTTTTTCATTGTTAGGCTCTATCTGGTTCACAATACCATCTCTGTCAAGGGTCGTCAACTGCTCATGGGAAACGGAATGATTGCCGATCTCACAGCCCAGCGATACCATTCGCTTCAATATATCTGCGGTGTTCTCACCCAGATTATCTCCTACGACAAAAAACGTCGCTTTGGCATTGTTTGCCTCAAGAATATCCAGCAGATCATTCGTCGTCGATGTACTTGGTCCATCGTCAAAAGTCAGGGCGATCATAGGCTTATCCGGATCATAGTCTTTTGTCGTCAGATAATCCACAAAATCCATGTCCGTCATCATCTTTTCCCCGACCTTTGTCGTCAGGCTGTCCCCAATCACTTTCTGGAGTTCAAACTGTTCTTCCTCCACAAAGCCAATCACATCATGCAGTTTATTTAAATCCTCCTGGGAATAGAATTTTGTCCTGGCGCATCCCAGCAGCATACTGCAAGCCAGAAGGAGCATTCCGCTTATCCCTAATAATTTTTTCATCATTTTCTCCCTGTAAGAACCCCTGCTGCCGGCAGCAGCAGGGGCTTTTTGCTGCAGTATATGGCCCTCTATTCTTCAGGAACAGTTTCTTTTACTGGTTCATCTTCGCAGGTTTCTTCTGCAGCCGACGCGTCTTCTTCCCCATCTTCCGGTGACGTCTCTGCATCTGCCGGTTCATCA
>CAYURX010000120.1:2517-8573 GCA_964447245.1 uncultured Coprococcus sp.
TCAGCCGGTTCTTCGTCTGCTTCCTCTGCCGGTTCTTCAGATGTCTCAGGCTCATCGTTTTCTACAACATGCACGATCTGAGCGCCGCATTTTGGACAGTAAGAGGCTTCCTTATCCACTTCCGCCTGGCAATTGCTGCAGATGACAACACCTTTCAGCGCAACCACTCTCTGTTCAGCCTCACTGATCGCATGCTGACAGGCTGTGATCTTTTCACATAATTCAGCCATTTCTTTCGGCAGATCGCCGTCCGCATAATTGTCAAAATAAATCATACCCAGTTCCGCATAATAACTCTTTAAGTCATTCTCAAGTGAAACCTTTTTCATCTTTGCCTTCTGGATTTCCAGCACACCGCTGGATTTCTTCACAACAGACTCCGAAGTCTTTGCCACTGTGTCCGACATACCTGTTAAATTTTTCCTGAGTTCTTTTAAAAATGCCATCTTTCTACCTCCTGTTTTTGTGTATGGTATAAACTACATGTATTTTATGTCATTACATACGCCCTGTTACCAGTTCGTTGAATGTTCCTGTTAAATTCAAAATACCGTATCCCCATGAAGGATTCGGGTACGCAATGCCTTCCCTTCTGGCTGCCCCCAGCGTCAGGAACTTGACAATTTCACGGCTGTTTAATACCCCCTGGCCCCATTCCATCAAAAGCGCCGCAGCGCCCGCCACATGGGCCGCAGCCACACTTGTACCTGTACGCGTTGTAAAGCGTCCGCCCGGCACCGGTCCGTAAACATTGACCGCCGGGGCTGTGAGATCCGGCTTGATTCTCTCATCCGCCGTATATCCACGGCCTGACGCGATATACAAACTGCCGTTCACATGATTGTATCCCGCCGCCGCGATACTCTCCGGTACACAGGCTGTCTCCGACAAAGTCACATCCGGGTCCGGCCTGATAAAATAGGTCTCCTCCGTAATGAAATGCTCCATCGGCAGCCATATATGAAATCTCCGGTTCACCACCGCCGCGCCGTATACACGCAGCGTCCAGATGCCCGGTGTCGGGTTCGTAAATCGTATAAATATCATCTGGTCGCCGGACAGCGGTTCAACCATCTGATAATAAACAAAAACTTCCGTCCGGTCAAGCAAAAAACGAATCGTCTGATTCCTGCCGGCCGCCGGTGAAACACGTTCCACCCACTCTCCCGCCGGTGACAACAGCCCAATCGTGTAAAGATCAGGACTCAACGCCCACAATTCCATGGAAAAAGCCTGTTCTCCCGGCGCCACCCGGATCTCGGCATCCACATAAGGCTCACTGCCTTCCGGCATCCTGCCGCTGAAATGATGCCGCCTGTTCGCTTCATTCCCGGCTGCCGTCACAATGCCAATACCGCCGTAAGCCGATACTTCACTGATCAACTGCCCCAGATAACTGGTGCCCGTATGGCCGCCGCTGTTCGTCCCCAGTCCGATCAGTATGATCACAGGCATCTGCAATTCGATCGCCTTCTGGATACAATAGCTGATCCCCGTCATAATATCATTTTCCTGATAGGCCGGTTCACCGGAAGTCACCCCGTAAAATGTCCTGAGATACTGCTTGCATTGCTTCAACCTGACCACACACAGGGAAGCATTGGGTGCCGCCCCTGTAAAATCATCCGCAGGCAATGCGCGCCCCGCCGCAACTCCCGCAAGAAAGGTGCCATGTCCTTCCTCATCTGTGGAAGGAACAATGGACAGCGGGTCATCGGACTGTAGGGCCCTGTTGATCTCCTGGGCCGTGTATTCCGCGCCATAGTTAAAATTGGCCGGGCTTTCGCCGTCACGGATCGTCTGATCCCAAATCGAGACGATCTTGGTTGTCTGGTCCTCATAGGTGAAGGCCGGATGCCGGTAATCGATCCCCGTATCCACAATACCGATCATCACGCCGGATCCCCTGAAATTCAGATAGGGATTCCGGTGAATCGAAAGAATCCCGCTGGCCTCCATACTGGCCGTATCCAGCAGGCCATACAGAGCCGGAATCATCTGAATACTATAGTTATCCATGATATCATTCAAAGATTCCGTTCCCTGGATATGCATGACCGCAAACCGTGAACTGACCGGCTCCACACAGACCGGATTGTATCTTCCCTGCAGACTGGAAAAATCCTGATAATATTCCCGGATATAGTCCATGTAATCTTCACTGTAAATAACATCACGACAAAATGCATTGCCTAAGTCTTCCGGCATGGCAGCACCTCGCACAACCGATTACCTTACTATATGTTTGCGAAAGCTGTATTATACCCTCTGCGGCAGCGCTGGTGTGCCGCGCATGGCAATCAGCGGACTGCCCTTTTTCTCAATATAAGCCTTTGTAATAGTCACACTGCCGATATTATCATCCTTCGGTATCTCATACATGATATCCAGCATAAATTCCTCAATGATGGAACGCAGCGCGCGGGCGCCGGTCTTTTTCTCAATGGCCTTGTCCGCAATGACTTCCAGTGATTCTTCATCAAACTGCAGGTTCACCTCATCTAAGGCCAGCAGCTTCTGATACTGCCGGATAATGGCATTCTTCGGTTCCTTCAGAATACGGATCATCATCTCCTTGTTCAGACCTTCCAGCGTAAAGATCACCGGCAGACGGCCGATAAACTCAGGAATCATACCAAATGCACGCAGGTCATCGATCGTCACCCTGCTCACGATATTTTTCTCCTGGTCATATTTATCCTTCAAATCCGCACTGAAGCCAATGGAACTGTGCTGCGTCAGCCTTTCCTTCACAATATTTTCCAGATCAGGAAAAGCGCCGCCGCAGATAAACAGGATATTTCTCGTATTCACCGTCACCAGCGGCACCATGGCATTCTTGCTGGTGGCGCCCACCGGCACTTCCACCTCGCTGCCCTCCAGCAGCTTCAAAAGTCCCTGCTGCACGGATTCCCCGCTCACGTCACGGCTGGTCGTGTTCTTCTTCTTGGCGATCTTGTCGATCTCATCAATAAAGATGATGCCCTGCTCGGCCTTCTCCACATCGTTGTCCGCCGCAGCCAGCAGCTTGGAAACAACACTCTCAATATCATCGCCGATATAACCGGCCTCCGTCAATGATGTGGCGTCTGTGATGGCCAGCGGCACATCCAGAAGTCTTGCCAGTGTCTTCACCAGATATGTCTTGCCGCATCCGGTCGGCCCGATCATCAGCATATTGGACTTCTCAATCTCTATATCATCCATCGTATTCGTCGCGACCCGCTTGTAGTGATTATAGACCGCCACGGAAATGGCCTTCTTGGCATATTCCTGTCCCACCACATACTCATCCAGACGGGCCTTTAATACATGGGGCGCCGGAATCTTGCGGATATCAAATTCCACCTTCGGCTTCTCTTTGGATCTGTCCTTTTTCTTCATCCGCTGATTCTTCGGAATGGACTGCTGGATCTGATCCATATTCAAACCGCCCGGAAAAATATCCTGCAGATTGAATCCCTGCATCAGATCCTCATAATTCAGATTGCCGTTATCCATAGCCTTGAAGCTGCGCTCCATACAGTCGATGCACACACACATATTGTTCATATTCGGTATATGAAGCATCCGGCCTGCCTTGCTCTCCGGCCTCCGGCAAACATAGCATATATCCTCGTATTCACGGTCATCATCACCGTTATGTACGTCATCATTATAATTGCTCATTCTCATCCTCCTGTACCGTACCTGCTGCACATACAACAGGACATACTCCTATTATAGACCAATAACGCCTCTCATTCAATTTAAGTTTTTATTAATTTTCTAAAAATAACAAAAAAGGGGTCAAAAAAAGCCGGCACATGCATGCCGGCTTTTAAAAAGGAAATCCCCTTTAGTCGTTGCTTACTTCAGCCTTTGAACCCATGATCGTTGTCAGTGTCTGTTCTGAGTACTCACCGTTCCGGTCCTGGAACTGCGCTGTGATCGTTACACTGTCACCAGGCGCGCATTTTGCAATGGCTTCCTGCAATTCTTCCATCGTCGCAATATCTTCTCCGTTAAATCCGGTAATGACGCAGCCGCTCTGCAATCCTGCGCGCTGTGCCGCTGAACCGGCCTGCACATAACTGATATAGACGCCGGTCGGCGCATGATAAGCTTCGGCTGTTGCCTCATCCATCGTTCCTCCCATAATACCGAGGTAGGCCGTTGTTTCATCCGTCTTTGGAACGATCGTCCCGTCAATAATACCTTTTGCCGTCTCAACGGCAACATTGACCGGAATGGCATAACCCATGCCCTCAACCTCTGTATCAGAATATTTCACTGTATTAATGCCAATAACTTCACCTTTGCCATTCAGCAGTGCGCCGCCGCTGTTACCCGGATTGATGGCTGCGCTCGTCTGGATCAGTGTCATGGTCTTATCCGTCAATTGTACTTCTCTTTCTGTTGCACTGATAACACCTGTTGTCACGGACTGGCCATAACCAAGGGCATTGCCAATGGCAATGGCGCTGCTGCCAACCCTCAGATCATCGGAATCACCCATCACCATAACGGCAATGGCCTTCTTTGTATCGTCTGACAACTGCGACATATCGACCATCAGTACGGCAATATCACCGTCTTCATCATAACCTTTTACCGTTGCCTCAGCCGATGTTCCATCCACGAACTGAACACTCACCGTCTTTGCGTCGCTGATCACATGATAATTGGTCATCACATACAAAGTATCATTGGCCTCACTCATAATGACGCCGGAACCGGCGCCCTCACCTTCCTGTGTATACTGACGGCCAAACCAGTCTGTCTGTGTGGACTCAACGGTTGTATTCACGGCCACAACACCCGGCATGGCGGCTTCAACAATGTCTGAGACGTCCTGAGCATCCGTTGTTGACACACTGGTAGCGGATGTCTTCACAATATTCACATTAAAAGCCGGATTCTCTGCTGTCACCTTCGCGTCCCGATCAGCGGACAATGACACGCCGGATACTTTGCTGAAACCAAACATAACGGCTGAAGCCGTCAGCCCAAAAATAAGGCCGAGACAGGCCGCTTTTGCCACCATCACGCCAAAACCGCCTTTTTTCTTCTTCGGTGTTCTGCCAGGTTCCCTTTCGTACGAATACTCCATTCGTCTCTGTCCTGCGTAATCATCACGGCCGCTGCCCGTATAAGCATCCCCTGTCCGTCCGTTTCCTGTCCGGGTATACAAATCAGAAGACTTCAAATCCTCCCTTGTCATACGGTAAGTGTCGGAAGATGATTCCGGCTCGGAGCCATCCGTATCGCCCGGCTGCTCATGATTCATATGGCTGCTATTTTCAAATTTATCATTATCATCGTACATCATAAAAAATGCCCCTTTCTTCATGTATTATTTATTTTATGCCACTATCTTAACATTTAATTGTGTAAACATTGTGAATTGAAAATGAAAAAAGTGTTACCAATTATCCATAAGGCCGTGCCAAAATATTGAAAGGCGTAAAAAATGCTTGTATTATAAGAGTATTTGGGGTATTATAAAAATTGTTTATGTCTATTTTCGTGACTTTTACATGCCAGATAACTGATATTAGGATACCGGTTATCACATCTTTCAAAAACTACATATATTGCAGAAAGGATTCCTGTCATGAGTACAAAGAAAAAGAAACGCAAATCCTCTAAAACAAAACGCTGGGGGATTATTTTTGCGGTTGAACTGATCCTGATCCTGATTCTTATTCCTGTTGTCTTCCTGTATGCCAAACTGTCTCTTATCAAGACAGCGCCTGCTTCAGAAGTTGACAAGGCCAATATCGTCATCAACGAAGATGTTGATGTGACGACCCAGACAGCCCTCAAGGGATACCGCAATATCGCCTGCTTCGGCGTTGACTCACGTGACGGTTCACTGGAAAACGGCGCACGTTCCGACAGTATTATGATCGTCAGTATCAATCAGGATACAAAGGATGTCAAAATTGTCAGCGTCTATCGTGATACCTGTCTGAAAGTTCCGGGCTATGGCTTCACCAAAGCCACTCATGCCTATGCCTATGGCGGCGCGGAATTATCCATGAGTATGCTGAATACAAATTTTGACCTGGATA